>JAOXRU010000050.1 GCA_025800395.1 Flavobacteriaceae bacterium | reverse complement strand
AAACAGCAGACCAACAAAGAATATTCTTTTTTTTAATGAACTAGATTTTCTAGGCATAGTTTTCAAATCAAAACGTAGTCTAGAAAGTCGTTTAGTTTATATTCAAACGATAGATATCGTTTTTTGTTGTAGGAATAAACTTAACAAAGCTGTAGATGCAAAAAAACCCCATCTTTCGATGGGGTTTTTGGTATTTAACGTGAGTTCGATATAAATTATCTTCACAGAAGCCTTATAAATAGAGAGATTTGCATTAAAAAAGGCGCAGGTTAAACCCCTAATTCAAGACTTTTTATAGATCTATTTTGCTTTTCCTTATGCGTCTTTTTTATACCAGTTCTATTTTGAAATGCCCTTAAAAGAAATAGAAAGAAAAAAAAGGGCTATTTCCTAGGGAGGTTTTAAACTAGAAATGGCATAACTTTTTCTGCTATAAATAACCCTTAGAAGTCACGCCTAGCCAAAGAAATTTAAAATAAACTGTGTGCGTAAGTTCTATCGAACTCACGTTATTTATGAAAGTCCAACACCCAAGACGCACCACTAGTTGCTTACAACTAACAAATGGACAAGGGATGGGAGGAAATACCCCACAGGCCTACGAAGCCAAAGCGGAGTAGACCGAGGAGTATGGGGGACAGCCCGACCCCGAACGACTTAGTGAGGGGATGGCCCCAAAGAAAAAATATCTTTAATATTCCTAATGGCTTTACCTATATTTGCAACAAACATCCGTACTATGGCGACACAAAAACGATTATTCTTGTTAGATGCTTATGCGCTAATTTTTAGAGGCTATTATGCTTTTATAAAAAATCCGAGAATAAATTCTAAGGGAATGGATACTTCTGCCATTTTAGGCTTTACCAACTCGCTTTTGGATGTGATAAAAAGAGAGAAACCCGACCATCTGGCGGTGTGCTTTGACAAGGGCGGAAGTGTTGCGAGAAACGAGGCTTTCCCTGAATACAAGGCCAATAGGGAGGAAACGCCAGAGGCTATAAAAATAGCGGTGCCTTATATAGAAAAAATCTTGCAAGCCATGCATATACCGGTGGTGGTAAAGGAGGGTTTTGAAGCGGATGACATTATTGGCACCCTAGCCAAACAGGCGGAAAAACAAAACTACCAAACCTATATGGTAACTCCAGATAAGGATTTTGCGCAGCTGGTATCGGAGAATATTTTTATGTACAAACCACCTCGTATGGGCAATGCTTGGGAACTCTGGGGGGTGGAAGAGGTAAAAGCCAAGTTCGAAGTAGAAGATCCGCTACAGGTAATTGATTACTTGGGTATGATGGGCGATAGTGCCGACAATATCCCGGGACTGCCTGGGGTTGGGGATAAAACTGCAAAAAAATTTATAAAAGCGTATGGTAGCCTAGAAGGACTTTTGGAACATAGTCACGAACTAAAGGGCAAAATGAAGGAGAAGGTGGAAGCCAATGCGGAACTGGGCTTGCTGTCTAAAAAATTGGCAACCATTATGCTGGATGTACCAGTAACTTTTGACGAAAAAGATTATGAGTTATCGGAACCAGATATGGAGGCGGTAAAAAGCATATTTGAAGAACTGGAGTTTCGTAGAATGGCAGAGAACTTTGCCAAGACTTTTGGAAAGGAAGTTGCTGCAACCGCACCTACAACCGAAACGAGTTCGGCTGCCAAACGCGCTAGTGAAGCCACCCAATTTGATTTGTTTGCGGCACCAGGCTCTGGAACCGCTGGGGAAGAAAGCACAGACAACGGCTGGAAGTCCTTGGAAAACAGCAAACATTGGTACCAAGTGGTGGAAGAACCTATGGCATTGCAATTGTTGGCAGACAAACTATTGAAGCAGCAATCGGTTTGTTTTGATACAGAAACCACTGGGCTAGATCCTTTGCAAGCCGAATTGGTGGGTATTGCTTTCTCTTGGGAAGTAGGCAAAGGCTATTATGTACCCATACCAGAGGATGCTGGAGAAAGAGAAGCCCGCTTAGCGGTTTTACGCCCATTTTTTGAAGCGGAACAGATACAGAAAATAGGTCAGAATATCAAATTTGACCTCAAGGTGATGCGCTCGCATGGGGTTACCGTAAAAGGATCTTTGTTTGATACCATGATTGCGCATTATTTGATTAATCCAGATATGCGCCACAATATGGACATACTTGCAGAAACTTATTTGCAGTACAAAACCAAACCCATAACCGAGCTCATTGGTAAAAAAGGCAAGAACCAACTTAGTATGCGAGAAGTGCCTCTAGCCGAGCAAACGGAATATGCCGTGGAAGATGCAGACATTACGCTGCAACTCAAAAAACATTTTGAAAAAGAACTAGAGGCTGGTAAACTCACCGAGCTTTACCAAAATATAGAACTCCCATTGGTGCCAGTATTGGCTGCTATGGAAGCAGAAGGCATAATGCTAGACGAAAGCTTTTTGAAAAATCTTTCTGAAGAACTGAGTCAGGACGTAGTACGATTGGAAAAAGGGATATACGAGCAAGCGGGAGAGGAATTTAATTTGGCCTCCCCCAAACAGTTGGGTCCTATCTTATTTGACAAGCTAAAACTGGTAGACAAACCCAAAAAGACAAAAACTGGTCAGTATTCCACTGCGGAAGATGTGCTTTCCAGCCTGGCAAAAGACCACCAGATTGTAGCGGATATCTTGGAATGGCGCTCTTATAGAAAACTACTGAGCACCTATGTAGACGCCTTGCCAAACGAAATTAACCCCAAGACAGGACGAGTGCATACGATTTATAGTCAGGCTGTAGCAGCAACTGGGCGATTGAGCAGCAACAACCCAAACCTGCAAAACATCCCGATTCGTACCGAGCGCGGACGTCAGGTTCGAAAAGCTTTTGTGCCGAGAGATAACGAGCATATACTCATGGCCGCGGATTACTCACAAATCGAACTTCGGGTAATTGCAGCCCTTAGCGGGGAAGAAAATATGATAGAGGCCTTTGTACAAGGGCAAGATATACACGCTGCTACGGCAGCCAAAGTTTTTGGAGTTCCTGTAGCGGAAGTGAGCCGAGAACAGCGCGCCAATGCCAAAACGGTGAATTTTGGAATTATATACGGGGTTTCGGCCTTTGGCTTGAGCAACCAAACCAACCTGAGCAGATCGGAAGCCAAAGAATTGATAGACACCTATTACGAAACCTATCCCAAACTCAAAGCCTATATTGCCAAGCAGGTAGAATTTGCCAGAGAAAACGGCTATGTGGAAACCGTTTTGGGTAGAAAACGCTATTTAAAAGACATCAATTCTAGAAACGCCATCGTACGTGGTGCAGCAGAACGCAATGCGGTAAACGCGCCCATACAAGGAAGCGCGGCAGATATTATTAAAATTGCCATGATCCGTATCCACCAAAAAATGGAGGAAGAAAACTTCCGCTCCAAAATGCTCCTACAGGTGCATGATGAATTGGTATTTGATGTGTACAAACCAGAATTGGAAAAGCTGCAAAACCTGATTAAAACAGAAATGGAAAACGCTTATACACTAGATGTACCCCTCATTGTAGATGTTGGCTTGGGCGAAAACTGGCTGGAAGCGCATTGATTGGTTAATGTGACAATTTACCAATATAGCAATTTGAAAATGTGTTAATTTGAAGATTTGAAAATTAGAAGAACTAGTCACTATTCTCTATTCTCTACTTTGAGGATACCGCTAAAGACGGGATAGGTTTTGATGATTTGAAAATGTAACAATGTAGAAATGCACCAATGTGGCAAGGTCACCCTAATAACTAATATCAATTTGAAATGCAATTCACTAGTCACTATTCTCTATTCCCTAAATTGAAAATGTGCCAATTTGAATATCTGCTTCACCGCAAAGCATTAAAGTAAAAGAAAATAAGGTTACTAAAACATGAATCGTTATTGTTATAGCCATTCATTCTTAAGTTAAAATATCCTATTGTGCTATAATTGGATGTAAAACTATTTCACCAATTTTAACTCTCCCGTAAAATTGTGCAAACTTATTAATGTTTCCGAGTCCTTCAGCACAAATTGTCGGCCAAAAATTCCTTGAATCCCTTGTAATTCTGCGTAAACCTTATTATCAATAATACGATAACGTACTGTTTCTTCCATTTTTGGTTGTAAGAAATTAGAAAAACTAGCCTTCACAGAATCTTTACTTAAGAATTCTATTTTCATAATATAACCATTTACAAAATTATTTTCACTCCCTGGCACATTAGAATTGGGGGTATCTAGACTTTCGTACTGAAACGATTTTCCTTCCAAATATTCTGGAGTTATTGTAATATCTTTCTTACAGGCAATGGATAAAAGAACCCATACTACTAAAACAATTCTTATTTTCATGATATGTTATTTATTTATAAAACCACACAAAAGTAAGTTTTTTAATACAAAAAATAAAATTTATCCCTATTTCACATAAGCAATGTTAAAAAACAAGGATTGGAAACAATTCCATCTGCATCTTGATATCCGATCGTAGGTATGGGTTATTTTTAGGCAAGGGAATTTCTTTAAATCCTACCTTTTTATAAAGACGAATAGCTGGTTTTAACCTTGTATTGCTATAAAGAATTAATGCTAGCCAATTTTGTTCTTTTGCATAAGATATACATCTATTCATCAGTTTTTGCCCTATTTTTAAACCTTGATATTTAGGCGCAAACAGCCATTTTGGTAAGTTCATAACCATCTCTTTTTGTTGGCATCAAAGCAACACAGCCCACAACTTCTTCTTGGTACAAGGCAAAAAATAGCAATCCTCCTTTATCTATTATATATTCCTTTGGTTTATGTAAAACCTCATAATTCAACGGTTCTACAACAATGTATTGTTCTAACTATTCTAAATTTAATGCAGCAAAAGAAGCCGCATATTTAGATTTAAAATCTATGATAGACACTTTTAGTAGGTTTTCTTGTTCCTTTCTTCGGTTTTGCATAGCTTTAAATACTTGTAAGTTTCTAGATTTAAAATCTTTATTTGCCATGACGCATTTTTACGAGCTCATCAACATCTTCTTGCCCGTGAATCATAGTAGAAATGATTTTTGTGGCTGTTGCTCCACTCATATTACTTACCACACTTGAAAGTTTGATATTGGCATTTTCTAGTATCTTGTGTAATCTATTCTTTTCCGAAGTAATTGGATCAACAATCTTTCGTCTATAGCGTGTTAAATCTCGTAGCTCTCTTGTCTGTTTTGGCGGAATAAAACTGCCTCGTAGCAAACCGCTCCATAACAACTTGGTAATCCATTTACTGTCGACCTTGTCTGTTTTGCGATCAGGTACATTTTTTATATGACGCGCATTAACCAAAATAACCTCAAAATCTGACTCCAAAATATTAAATACGGGTTTCCAGTAAACCTCCGTACTTTCCATGGCAACATGGGTTACTTTATTTTCTTTTAACCAGTTTCGCAATGCTTCTATGTCTTCTGTAAAGCTGTCAAAACTACGCGTATCCTCCGTAATATCCGTACCTCGTATGGTGGCTACCAATACTTTTTTGTGAATATCGATACCACAACCTCTTTCTACGATTTGTTCAAATGTGATTGATTTGCTCATTGTTATTGTTTTCAACGCAAAATAATCATTCCGCTGTGTGTCTAAAAATTAGTCATGGTTGTTTCATTTGACAAGATTTAATGACTATCCCGTTTTTAAGTTTCGATAAGCAAGAAACCATTAATTAAAGCACTAGTCCAATTATACCGAACCAGTGCTTTATAAATCATAAGCTATTCCAAGCATCTTTCTATGCTTTAAACACTCTAGAACTAACATTCCTTGAGACAGGTGATTTAGGCATAGCGTATTAGTTATTTTCACGAATATGCTTATCTATTTGTACTGCCAATACATCACATTAAACGCTATGAAATTATTGGCTGCATGAAGAAAAACAATAAACAAATAGGGAACTATATCTTTCCTGTGTTTTTTTAAACCCAAATAAATTGCGTTATACAACAACCCCATAAGAAACATAGAAACCATATAAAAAGTGGAATACGAATGTAGCATTGCAAAACTAACAGCAGATAACAAAAAAGCTATTATTAATAAAATTTGGGACTCAAAAAGAGCTGAAATTTCTATAAAAAAATATTGAAAAACTAAAGCTTCTGAAATAGGCCCTATGAAAACGAATAAGACAAACAAAAATAACGGATTATAATCCATCGCTTCCAAAAAAGGAAGCAAATTCATAGCTTCTTCTGAAATGAATATATACCCAATTGCGGATAAAAGAAAGTTCAAACCCATTTTAAACCCCAAAAGAATCATAAACAGACGCTTAATGCTACTTTGTTTAAAAATATTTGTTACCCGACTTATCATAAATTGTATTTTGATTTTTTTATGTAAATGACAGTACGCCCAATACAATTATTTATTTTATATTGGGCGTACTACAAATTTACTAAGCACAGATTGGAAAGCCCATACCACCAACATCTTCATGGTTGTCGTACTGAGCAGGACATTTATCTGACTGGGCATATTTAATATATTCTACAACGAGATCACCTAATATTCCCCAAATACTTCTACGCGGTTTTTTTCCTCCGCCATTTATTTCTAACATTTCGGGAGAATTAAGACCTTTTACACCAAATTCATTTAAATTCTTCATAATAAATCTTTTTTAAATTTTTAAATTAAACTTATACTCACAAGCCCTTACGACTCTAAAACAGTTCTTTATGTGCACCTAAATCCTGTTCATGTAATAAAATTACTACTTTTTACTGCAATCTCCTTGCAGGGAATACAATTATTCAATGTGACAATATAGCAATTTGAAAAATCCTTAATTACCAATAACGTGCAAAATCAATTTGAAAATCCCACACATTCAACTAGTGTAGGGATATTGCAAATATTTAACAAAAAAATCCGCCTCCCAATAGAAGACGGATTTCATACAATTAGATTAACACTATTTCTACCTAGAAAACAAAGCGATAAGTGGCTTTTAACAGGAAAATATTACTCATTTGGTTGCCTAATATTTCATTGTCCAAATCTTGGAACAATCCGTTCTGTGCATCTCCAGAGCTAGACAATCCTTGAGACCATACCAAGAAGATTTCGGATCCTGGAATATATTCCCAACGGAATACCAAGTTGGAACGAAACTCTACATAAGAAAAATCGGGATCGCCAAAGCTATAATCCATAGTGCCATCTACATTTTCGTCTATTTCATAAGTACCATCTACCAATTCTAGCTGATTGGCATTGTACTCCAAAAAGCGATCGTTGAAGTTGGCTCCTTCAGCATTGGTGATATATTTGAATTTGGTATACCGCCCTCTGGAGATAAAAGGCTGCCCCCAATATTGTATAGACATATTTGGGTTGATGGTATAATTTAGTCGGAAATCGGCCGAAAGGGTTCGCTGGTCTATGGTGGCATTTACATATCGTGTTTTATCTGCTCCTGCTACACCATCCCAACCTATATTGGTTACATACTGCAAATTGTGCTTATTGGTGCCATAATACGGATTAAAAGATACTTGAATATTGTTCCATGGCTGATAGGTCATCCCAACACTAAAGTTCTGACGAAAACGCTCTCCCTGAAAACCTTTGGAATAGTTATAGTTCCCGTATAAAAATACACGCTTAGATTGGTCGGAGTTAAACCACATCCACTGACTTATCCAGTCGCTACCTTTTAATCGCGGACCGCCACGCAAGGCCGTATTGCTATACGAATGTGGGCCATAATTAAATCCTGTACCAGCCGACCAATTGTTTTTAAAAATCATATTGGTATTCACATTAAAGTGCACGGTATTAATATTTCCTCCAAAATCCCAAGCCAACCAATGGTTGTAATTTATTTGTAAACGACGGAAAATAGAAAATGGCTTGGTCCATCTATATCCCATCCAGTGGTAATGACGCATATCGTCTGCACGACGCATAAAACCAATATCGTTCAATTCTAGTTCTGGAGAACGCCAAGTAAAACCACTTTGGAATATAAGCCCTTTTCCATATTTTGCAAGATTCACATTACCACCAGTACCTGTTAAACTCGTTCGGTTGGGATCGAAATTTAAATAATCTTGTCCTACACGATTAAACAAGTGTCGGTTAGACTCTTGTGTGTTTTCTATTGCCTCTTTGCTTCCTTTTACATGAGACACCACCAAATTGGCATTGAGTTGCCACTCTCTATCTTTCCAATTGTGTTGCATATCGAACCCACCCGTATAGGCCGACTGATGAATTCCTTGGAGATGCTCTGGTAGGTTTCTATTGGTAGCGGTAAAAATGCCACCAATAAAGGTGTTTCTCTCGTTGAAATCTTTTTGTGCTCTTCCCACAAAATAATTGGTAAGTGGCTCTACGGTGTATTTTCTTCTTGCTCCATTTAAATCGATTTCCGCCTTTTCTTCTTTGGTTACACTTTCCAAAATTCCTATAGACCAACCATTTTTGGTTTTCCCACTAAACTTGGCAGCACCTAAAATGGTGGAATTATCTGGCTGATCTACATATTCGCCATCCTTAGGGTCGTAACTTCCTTGCGGACTGCGCCCTATACGTCTCGAATAAAATAGATTGTCTCTTGTAAAAGTGTTGCCAGCTTCGGATCTGGAAAATCGATAATCGAAAATGTTTTTGTTTTCCACAAAAAATGGACGCCGTTCATTGAAGAAAATCTGAAATCCATCTAAAGCTATTGCAGACGGATCTGCTTCTACTTGCCCAAAATCGGGATTAATGGTAAAATCAACCGTAAGATCGTTGGTTATACCAATCTTACCGTCTAATCCGCCTTCTAATATGGTGTCGGATCCATCGGCAAAAGGATCTCCTGGAGTTTCTTCGTATGTTTCCAACCCAGCTACCACATAAGGCTGCAACTCTAGTTGTTTTTGCGGTTGTATATTGCGCAAACCGGTAAGCGTTCCAAAATGACTCACCCAACCAGGCTCTTGTTGCCCAATAAACTGCCAAACCGAACTTTCTTGATTTCGAAAAAACAGCCTTTGCACCTGAAAACCCCATTCTAAATTTTCAGCCTTTCCAAATCGCAACTGACTTAATGGAATCCTAAACTCTGCATTCCATCCCTTATCGTCTACCGTAGTTTTTACATCGTATATCGGATTCCAACTATCATCCCAATTTTCCCCATTTCGAGAGATAAATTCATCCCCCTTTACGCCAGCGGCATTTACATTAAAAGAAAAACCAGTTCGCTTATCGTTATAACTATCTATATTCACCTCAATCCAATCGCCATCAAACTCATCTCTACGGGTCAACCTCTTGGCAATTTTTGCAGGTTCCTCATCAAAACACTGTATCCCTATATATAAGTACTTGGCATCATAGAGCACTTTAAATCTGGTTTGGTAAGTTGGTTGGTCTTTCTCGTTGGGTTGGCGTTGCAGGAAATCGCCGGTCCAATTAACCAGATCCCAAGCATCGTCTTGCAACAACCCATCGATACTAGGCGGATGAGCCCCTTGTATCATTTTGGTTTCGTAAGTTCGTTTAGCTGTAGTTGTACTATCTTGTTGTGCAAACGCTTGCATTCCTAGCAGTATAAAGGCAACAGCTATACATTTTGATTTTTTCATATAGATTGATGAATTAGCTTTAGCTTAAATACTGCCTACAAAAAGAAATGTTACAGCTTTTGTGGTTTTTTAAGAAAGCTTTAACAAAATTATATTGAAAACCTCTTACACAACAAGTAAATATGCGCATTTAGTCACTTTTGACTTCCCATTCAACCTACAATAAAGCACACTCACCCTAAGCTACCTACCACTCATCTCTAAAAACAACAAAAAAGAACAAATTAGTGTTAGTTTCCTTTATAAATTTATGTTTAACTAAAACTTTTTAACATTAAAAGAATACAACTAAAAGATGCAAGTACAATTTATGCTGGAGGGGCATCTGATAGGAGATGTGCTAGAATCGTAAAAAGAGCTGCTAGGAATTTAGAAAGAGGGAACCTAAAAGCATTTACCCGACTCACTAACAACTATGAGAGACTTTGCTCACGATTCTTCAAATAGAAACTAAAGCAACAAATTTATTAATAAAGAGCTATAAAAAATAGCTCTTTATATTTAACGTGAGTTCGATATAACTTAGGCACACAGTTTATTTTGATTTTCTTAGGCTAGGCTTGGCTTTGAAGGGCTATTTATAGCTCGAAAAGATCACAACGACGCATAAGGAAAGACAAAATGAATCTATAGAAAGCCTTATAAACAGCAACCTTTGTTCCAAAAAGCCTTGAATTAAGGGTTTAAGCTGCGCCTTTTTAATCCAAATCTCACTATTTATAAGGCTTCTGTGAAGATAATTTATATCGAACTCAAGTTATTTATATAAAACTATGATTTTAATCTTCAAACATAATTTTTTCAAAGCATTAATTATGTTTTTCTATTGTTATTCAGGGTTTGCACAAATTGTTCAAGGGAATATTATAGATTTGAATAATGAGCCAATTCCTTTTGCCACAATTCAATTGAAAAACTCAAACCGCAGTGTTGCTTCTAATGAAAATGGAAAGTTTGGTATTTACATACCCGAAGATATTTTAACACCTGAGTTAATAATATCCGCCTTAGGATATTCAAACGTGGAAATTAAAGTTATTAAAAAAACGAAAAAAATTGAGGTAAAACTAAGCCCTTCAATTATTGAACTAAGTGAAGTTGTGGTAACCAACAGAAAAAAATTAACAGCAAATGATATTGTTAGAAATGCTTTTTTAAATTACACTTTAAACTTCCCCAACGCTCCTTTTGTTTCAAAAGGGTTTATTCGCCACACAGAACGCACAAAATCTAAATACAAATATTTAGTAGAAGCAGCAGTTGAAAAATACGATCCTGGCTTTCAATTCAACAATGACTTTATAAAATCACATGTTGTTTCTATTAAAAACAATATCGATAACCGAATTTTAGACACTTTGATTTTGTACAAACGATATCTTCATGAGAAAAAGAATATATCTAGTAGAAAAGCATGGCACAAAACCACTAGTTTGAATGGTGTACCAATGTCCGAAAAAATTAAAGCCATAAGATACCATGACAGACACCTTACTTTAAATTATAAAAACCTGCGCGCTCCTTTTTTATTAACACTTTTTGGCCATTTAGATATTATAAGAGACTATGGTCATAATAAAAAGTCCTCATTTCGATTAAGACGAATTTTCAAGAATTACGAATTCACGATAAAGGAAATCGTATCTTATGAAGGAGTACCTTATTATAGAATCAAATTTCAATCCACCAAACATTTTGCAAAAGATCGCTCCGTACTAGGCTGGATCCTGATTAATAAGAAGAACTACAAAATAAAAGAGATCAAGCGTATAAAACTAGATACAGGTAAGTTCGCAGCTTTATCAATGCTAAATTCTGGGACAAAATTGATCTATATTCAAAACATAAAATACAAAGACATCCATGGGAAAATGTACCCCTATTATATATCGTTTAAAGTTCCA
The DNA here is from genome assembly GCA_025800395.1 of Flavobacteriaceae bacterium. Classification (GTDB taxonomy): domain Bacteria; phylum Bacteroidota; class Bacteroidia; order Flavobacteriales; family Flavobacteriaceae; genus JAOXRU01. The sequence continues at coordinate 13,310 of JAOXRU010000050.1, read as the reverse complement.
AAACAAAATAGGTCAGCTCTACGAATTAATAAGGTTGAGGAAGATCAGCTTTACTACTATTCCCATGAAGAGGTTTTGTTTACAAATTTTACTACGGATGAAAGTAAAATCAAAGAAAGCAAACAGAAAGTATGGGACGACAAACTGTTCAAACCTTTTGTATACAATCCAAAATTCTGGTCCAACTACGATATTCTGCTCGAAAGTGAATATGAAAAGCAAATGCGTAAAGATTTGGAATCTGATATTATGAAGAGAAAAAAAACATACCCTAAGTAGCGCTTAATTAAACCTATTTCTTTCTTAATAAGCTAAAGATGCTTAGAAACCAGAAAATAATGAAATGAGAAATTTACTAAATAGTAATATATTTTTAATTGCATTTGCCGTTGTATTAATTTGCTTCTTAATTTCTTTTATATCCAATGATGTTGTTCTTAACGACAAGGTTTACCATCAATTCTTAAATGAAAAATATGAACACAAATACAACGAATACAAAGATTTAGATATAGAATTGTTAGAATTCGAAAAGGAACTTAAACAATTTGAACAGGATTCCGAAGATATCAATCAATATAGCTGGGATGCATTCTATGTGGATTCCATATTTGTATTAGTTCCTCTGATAATATTCGTATTGAGTTACAGTGCTACATTTCTAATTATGGTATTGTTTCATAAAGACTTATATTCTATTAAATTTATTCAAATTTTAAAAACTTCTATTTTATCATTCTTGGTTTTCTACATACCAGAAATTGTTTCATCCGTATATTTCCTTGTTTTTGATAAAAATTACAATTTAAATGACTTAAACTATTTCGAAAGCCATTTCAGGCTAAATGTTTTTTTTAAGGACAATGATATACCAAAATATTTATTCGAAGTTCTTTCGCAGACAGGGTTTGAGTATTTTCTTTTTCCATTGTGTTCTGGATTAATGCTCAGTATATTATATAAAAACCTTAAATGCTCACTAATTATAGGCTATTCATTCTTTGCCTATTTTATTCTCTACATATTTTACAACACCATTATTTGGTATCTTTTTGACCTGGTTTAGTTATGAAAAAAACTATAAAACTTATTATCACACTATTACTAACCAGCATTGTATACATTGTAGTTCAAAAGGCCAAAGCAACCTCGCAATATCTGTATGAGAAAAAACTTAAATCTATAACAACACATCAAAGCATACCACCATTTGAATTCAGCACTATAGACAACACATCCTTTTCTAAAGACGACTTAGTCAAAGATAAAAACCTTGTTATAATTTATTTTGATCCAGATTGCAGCCTTTGTGAAAAATCCGGAAAAATATTTCAATCATTCAAAGGAATCCATAAGCCTTCACAAGTGATATTTGTTTCCCATTCTTCTATTGAGAAAATTCTTGATTTTCAAATAAAATTCCAATTAGATAAAATTTCAAATATTTTATTTTTAAAATGTAACCAAGGTGATTTTCAAACACTTTTTAATCAATCAAACACTCCAACTTACTTAATCTACAATAAAAAACAAGAATTAGTTAAAGCCATTATTGATGATGTGTCAGTTAAAACTATTCTACGATATATTAAAGCAGGTCAAATTGACATTTAATTATAAAAAATACCTAGTATATCAACACGATCAAAAAGATTGTGGTTGTGCCTGTCTTAGGATGGCTTTAAAATACTATGGGGGTGATACAAATTTAGAGTTTTTAAAAGAAATTAGTGGAACCAACACCCGCGGAACTTCTATTCTAGGGCTAATACAAGCATCCAAAAAAATAGGACTCCTAGCTGAAGCATTCAAAGCTTCTATTCCAGAAATAAAATCTATTGCAAAACCCTATATCTTACATGTAGAAAAAGGTGATTTCTTTCATTATGTCTTATGCTTTGGATTCGACAATAAAAAAAAGAGATTTATAATCGCAGACCCTGCAGTTGGACTTCAAATGTACTCAGAAAACGAATTGTTAAAAATTTGGACTCACGGTTATGTTTTAATTCTTAGAAAAAACCCTAAAACACAGTTAGCCCGAACAACCAAAAGAAAATCCTTCAATTGGGTCTTAGAAATGATTAAAGCAGATTCCTCCTACTACATAGCGGCTGTTTTTTTGGGAATCGTTCTTGCCTTGCTAAATATGACATCTTTAATTATTACCGAAAAACTCATTGATATTGTATTACCATCAAGAAACCTAGTTCTTTTATACAAAACCATAATAATTTGGATTTTTTTATTGCTTATTACCATTTTATTAAGCTACTTAAGATCTCTAATCCTAATTAAACAGGCTCAAATTTTTAATGTAAGAGTATTTCGATACTTTTTTCAACGACTATTGAACAAACCTATATCTTTTTTTGAAAGCAAGAAAAAAGGCGATATGATTGCTCGATTGAATGATACCGAAAGAATTCAAAAAAATATTAAAACAATTATTGCTGATTCCTTAATTGAAATATTTACCATCCTCATAGCTTTTATCTTTTTATTTCATTATTCCCCCATGGTGGCACTAATTGGTTTGTTATCAATCCCTGTGTTCTATTTATGCACCAGTTTATTTAATACAAAAATTAAAAAGCTTCAACAAAAAATGTTCATAAGTTATGCCGCTACAGAATCTAATTATATTGATACAATTGACGGCATAGAAACTATTAAGGTTTACAAAAAAGAAAAAAATCATTTCGAAAAAAACTATTTTTCATACAGTAGCTTACAAAAATCCATATTCAATTTGGTCAAATATGATATACAACAAGCCAGTATTCTAGATCTCTACAGTATCCTTATTTCATCATCGGCTTCTACTTATGCACTGTTTTTAGTGTTTAATCAAGAAATCAAAGTTGGAGACCTAATCGCTATACTTGCATTAATTAATATGATCACTAGCGCGGTATTGAACACTGTTCAACTAAACTTTGAAGTATTTGAAAGCAAAATTGCTATAGATAGAATGTTTGATTTTTCGCAACGAAGTGATGAATGCTATAATGATAAAGAACAAATTAAATCAATACAATGCATAAACAGCATAACAATTGAAAATTTAGCCTTTTCTTATCCTGGTCAAAATAATTTAATAGAATGTGCAAATTTAAAATTAACAAAAGGCAACATTACATTTTTACAAGGTAAAAGTGGCTCCGGAAAAAGCACCCTATCGCGGTTACTCCTAAAATTTTATCAACCAAAGAAAGGAAAAATAACTATCAACCATAATACTGCTCTTAAAGACCTTAACACCTCATTCTGGCTTGATCAAATTGCATATGTTCCACAAAACATAAAAATTTTCAATCATTCAATTCTGTACAATATAGCATTAGACGAAAACATCTCAGAATATGAAATTATACAGTTTTGCGAAAATTCTTTAAAGCTAAGAGGTTTTTTTCACAACTTTCAAGATTCTTATTGGACCGTACTTGGTGAAGAAGGAGTCACACCTTCAGGTGGGGAAAAACAAATAATCTCTATTGCAAGAGCTATTTTTTCTAAACCCAAAGTACTTATTCTAGATGAAGCCACCTCCTCCATGGATAAAGAAATCCAAAATAAAATTATGAATCTTTTAAACCAATTGAAGAACGAAATTTTAATTCTTTTTATAACACACAACGAAAAACAATTTAATTACAACCCGAACTTCAATTTTATTCTAAAGGATAAAATAATTTCAAAAAACACAACATAAAATGTTTAGTACCCCTGAGTATTTGAGTGCAGCTCTGAAAAACAAGGAAAAAAGCATTACTGCAGGCATAACGGTTGCATGGGGAATTATGCTCCTTATTATCTTAGCCGGAACTGGTCAAGGTTTACAGAATGGAATAAAAAAAATATTCTCGGATTACACCATAAAAACTATTGAAGTTTATGCCGGAGAAGCTTCAATTTCAGACATTGGAATAACCAAAGGTGACTTATTGAGTTTTTCCAATTTGGATACGGAGAATTGTACAACAAATTTTAGTGAAATACAAAACCTATCACCAATTGTAGATGTTCAGATATCCAAAATAAACTCTGTAAGAAAGAACGCAAAATATTTCTCCTTGTTAGGTGTTAATGACGAATATTTCAAAATCAAGCCATTAAAATTTCAAACAGGGCGAGTATTCAATAATCGTGATATGAATAGAAAAGTTGTTATTCTTGGCCATAAAATAGCGCAAAGCCTTTTCAATAACGTAAATTGTGTTGGAAAACTAATTTTTATAAATAATACTGGTTATAAAGTTATTGGGGTAACAAAAGAAGATAACATCATTAGTAATGTTGATTTTAATGTGTATATACCATATGAAAAAGCATTGAATATATTGCTCAAATCAACATTTAATTCTTTTATTTTCTCCTTAAAAAGTAATTCTAATAGTGAAGAATTTGAAAAAACCATAAAAGCGTACTTGGCTAACAAAAAAGGAATTAACCCAAGGGATAAAACCGCCATTTATTTCAACAATGTTGAAAGTTCATTAAAATCATTCTACACGTTATTTAATGCCATAAACTTATTCCTTTGGTTTATGGGCACTTCCTTTTTAATAAGCGGAATGCTAAGTATATTCAATATTATGACAATTATTGTAAAAGAAAGAACTGGAGAGTTTGGTATCAGAAAGGCACTTGGGGCAACACCAAAGTCAATACAAAACATGATTCTAATGGAATCCCTTCTCATAACCTTAATATCAGGCACTGTAGGATTAATCCTTGGTTTTTCTTTAATTTATATTATAAATTTATATGTTCAAATATCTGGCGGATATGATCAATTCTTTTTTATAGATGTAAATTTCTACATTATAAGTATAGCTATGTTATTATTAATAATTTCTGGGTGTATTGCTGGCATACTGCCAGCAAGAAAAGCTTCAAAAATCTTACCTGTAGAGGCTCTCAAAAAATTAAACAATTAAAAAGTCATGAATAAAGGAATCACAATTTTTATACTATTACTACTTATTGTGACGGTTTCTATTATATCATTTAAAAATTCAGAAAGCACAATTCCTTCGGAATTTCCAAAGAGAAGAAACATTAGTAAAACCAATTTTTTCATAGGTAAATTTAAACCTAATGAAATGGTTAAGGTTAAATCAGAAATTTCTGGGATTATTGACACCCTCTACGTAAAAACTGGTGATACCGTATCCATTGGTGACAAAATAGCAAAGCTAAAAATTGTACCAAGAGCCGAGAATCTAGAAAGAGCCAGATATACTTTAAAAATAGCAGCTACTAACTTAAAACAAAAGCAGAGCAACTATGAACGTAACAATATACTTTATAAAAAAGGAGTCATCGCTAAAGCAGATCTTGAAACCATAAAACTAGCACTTGATTTAGCCAAAATAGAATTCAAAAACACTCAAAACAATTTCAATATTGCAAAATACGGGTATACAAATCATATTAATGAATCACCGAATATAATAAAAGCAACGATCAACGGGGAGATTTTGAATATTTTGGTAAAAAAAGGCATGAATGTTACAGAACATAATACTTTTAATGACGGTAGTACTATTGCAACAATTGTAAATACATCTAATTTTATATTCGAATTTGAAGTTACAGAAACAGAATTTCCGAATATTAAAATTCATGATACATTTGAGGTGTCAGTCAAGGCTATAAACAACAAAATAATCAAAGCAAGAATAAAAGAACTAAAACCATTAATAAAAGACGATGAACGTTTCTATTATTTGATTATTGCAGAAGTATTAAACCCTACTAAACAATTAAAACCAGGGTTTTCTGGTTTGGCAGAATTCATTTTACAAGAAAAAAACAATGTGTTATCTATAAAAGAGAAAGATATTATATACAAAAACAGAAAAACTTTTGTAGAAACTATAGAAAACGAAAACAAAATTAAGGAAATTGAAATTAAAGTAGGTTTATCAGACGGAATTTATACCGAAGTTCTTTCCAACTTAAATATAACTGATCGAATCAAAAGTCAATAACCACATAAACTTTTATACTCAAATTCTCAATAAGTTGCATCTTCAGATTAAATTTACACACTTTCTAATCTTTTAATCCTAAACAAATTGTAACATGGGGTTTGTAATCTGATATTATAATTGTACATTTGCAGCCCCTTAATGGGGAAGGAATGTTTAATTTATAAATTTATTAGTGTGGATACATTAAGCTACAAAACTGTTTCTGCCAATGCTAGCACTGTTGAAAAACAGTGGGTTTTGGTTGACGCAGAGGGTCAAACATTAGGGAGACTTGCATCCAAAGTAGCCAAGCTACTTCGCGGGAAGCACAAACCTAATTTTACACCTCACGTTGATTGTGGAGATAACGTAATCGTTATCAACGCAGAAAAAATCAACTTAAGTGGTAACAAATGGACGGACAAAACATATGTGCGCCATACCGGTTACCCAGGTGGTCAAAAAACCACTACAGCTCAGGAATTGAAAGACAAAAATCCTGCTCGTGTTGTAGAAAGGTCTATTAAAGGAATGTTGCCTAAAAACAAATTAGGCGCACAATTATTCCGTAATTTAAATGTGTACGCTGGCGCAGAGCACAATCATGATGCCCAGAAGCCAACAAGCATTAACTTAAACGATTTAAAGTAAGATGGAAGTAATTCACAAAATCGGTAGAAGAAAAACTGCCGTAGCTCGTATTTACATGAGCGAGGGAAGCGGAAACATTACGATCAACAACAAAGCGTATGACACCTATTTCCCAACCGCTACTTTACAGTACAAAGTACAACAGCCATTAGCACTTACCGAAAACAAAGACAAGTTTGATATCAAGGTAAATGTGTACGGTGGTGGTATCACCGGACAGGCAGAGGCAATTCGTTTGGCAATATCTAGAGCTTTATGCGAACTAGATGCTGAAAACAGAACTACTTTGAAACCAGAAGGATTGTTGACCAGAGATCCAAGAATGGTAGAGCGTAAGAAATTCGGTCAGAAAAAAGCGCGTAAGAAATTCCAGTTCTCTAAGCGTTAATATTTATTTGTTTTTACAAAAACAAAGTTCATTAATTTTTGAAAAAATCAGTTGTCGTTGGCTAGTGCCAACTAGCGTTAGTTTAGCATCCAAACCACGCCAAGAGCGAGTTGCTAATTCAACGGAACGTAAACTATTACAAAAATGGCAAACAACATAGAAGTAAAAGACTTACTAGAAGCTGGTGTACACTTTGGACACCTTACCCGTAAATGGAACCCGCAGATGGCTCCATACATTTACATGGAGCGTAACGGCATCCACGTAATCAACCTTTACAAAACTGCAGCCAAAATCGAAGAAGCAAACGAAGCTTTGAAGAAAATAGCAGTTTCCGGTAGAAAAATACTTTTCGTAGCTACCAAAAAACAAGCAAAAGATATCGTTGCCGAAAAAGCAAAAGGAGTAAACATGCCTTACATCACAGAAAGATGGCCAGGAGGTATGCTCACCAACTTTGTTACTATCCGTAAAGCTGTTAAGAAAATGGCTACTATCGATAGAATGAAGAAAGACGGTACTTTTGACACCCTTTCTAAGAAAGAGAAATTGCAAGTAAATCGTTTGAGAGAAAAATTAGAGAAAAACTTAGGTTCTATCTCTGATATGACTCGCTTACCAGGCGCTATTTTTATTGTAGATACCATGCGCGAGCACATTGCAGTGAAAGAAGCACAAAAATTAAACATTCCAATTTTTGCAATGGTGGATACCAACTCGGATCCTAGAGAGGTACAATATCCAATTCCATCCAACGACGATGCATCCAAATCTATCAGCAAGGTATTGAGCCATGTGACAGATGCAATTGCTGAAGGATTGGCAGACAGAAAAGCAGAGCGCGAAGAAAAAGCTGCTGCAAAAGAAAAAGAAGCTGCCGCTGCAAAAGCAGAGAAAGAAGCTCCAGCAAAAGAAGAAACTGCTGAAAAAAAGGAGGCATAAGCAATTTTGCCCAAATTTTTGAGGCAACTCAAAAAAACAAATCTCGCCCAGCGAGTAAATAAACAAAATTTAACATTGCCGTATAGGTTTTCTGCCGCAAAGCATTTAGTTTCGAAAACCATATTGCAAGTATTAAACTAAAGATTATTAAAATGGCAAAAATTACAGCCGCAGAAGTAAATAAATTAAGAAAAGCTACTGGTGCCGGTATGATGGACTGCAAAAAGGCATTGGTTGAAGCTGAAGGTGATTTTGACAAAGCAATCGAAATCCTTCGTAAAAAAGGTCAGAAAGTTGCCGCCAAACGTGCAGACAGAGACTCATCAGAAGGAGCTGTTATCGCTAAAGTCAACGGAGACAACAGCATAGGTGCTATAGTTTCGCTAAACTGCGAAACCGATTTCGTTGCTAAAAACGAATCTTTCGTAAGCTTAGCAAACGAATTGGCCGAGATTGCACTAGCACACGCTAGCAAAGAAGATTTCCTAGCTGCAGATTTCAACGGAATCACCGTAGCAGAAAAGCTAATCGAGCAAACTGGAGTTATCGGAGAGAAAATCGAAATCGGCGGATTCGAAAAAATCGAAGCCCCTTTCGTAGGTTCTTACATCCACGCTGGAAACAAAATTGCTACCCTAGTAGGTTTGTCTGCTAATGTAGATGGCGCTGCAGTTGCCGCTAAAGATGTAGCCATGCAAGCCGCCGCCATGAATCCGGTTGCACTAAACGAAGAAGGCGTAGATCAGTCTGTTATCGATAAAGAAATCGAGATCGCTAAAGACCAACTTCGCGCAGAAGGAAAGCCAGAAGCCATGTTGGAAAACATCGCTAAAGGAAAATTAAAGCGTTTCTTCAAAGACAACACTTTGGTTAACCAAGCTTTTATTAAAGACAACAAGCAAAGCGTTGCAGCCTACGTAAAATCTGTAGACAACAACCTTAGCGTTACTGCTTTCTCTAGAGTAGCTCTTGGCTAATCTAGCAATAGCAACAAAATACCCGAAAGCGATCTGAATATTCAGGTCGCTTTTTTTTAGGCCTTTTTTTTGGGGCGTGTGCTATGGGTAGCGGCACTATCCATAGCACCCCTACCCTAGCAACAGGCTGTACGTTTATAGTTGCAGACCATACCCCAAGCTTCTCTAGGGCTGCGGGGGCTTCCTTTGGTCGCCTCCTCCCCCAATTTCAGCTATGTGGTATAGCCCGCAAGCTACCACTGCCATCCTTCACGCAAAACAACCACAAACATTCAATTACAGCCAAATCTACAATTTCCACCCCACAACTTACATCATCATATACGGGATTTCCAATTAATCTTTTATATTTGCACTATTCACAAAAAAAACATGCAATACAAAAGAATACTCCTAAAATTAAGCGGTGAAGCGCTTATGGGGGATCGCCAGTACGGAATAGACCCCAACAGACTAGCCGAATACGCTCAGGAAATAAAACAAGTTATCGATTTAGGCACAGAAGTTGCCATAGTTATTGGAGGTGGCAACATCTTTAGAGGTTTAGCCGGAGCTAGCAATGGCATGGATCGCGTACAAGGAGATCACATGGGAATGCTCGCTACCGTTATCAACGGACTAGCACTGCAAGGCGCCCTAGAAGAACTCCAAATCGAAACACGACTGCAATCTGCCATCAAAATAAACGAAGTAGCCGAGCCATTCATCCGACGTAGAGCCATGAGACATCTCGAAAAAGGACGTGTTGTTATTTTCGGAGGAGGCACCGGAAACCCTTATTTTACAACCGATTCGGCCGCCGTTTTGAGAGCCATCGAAATTCAAGCAGATGTGATCCTAAAAGGAACACGAGTAGACGGTATCTACACCTCAGATCCAGAAAAAGACAAAAACGCCACCAAATTTGACCATATTAGCTTCAAAGATGTGCTCAACAAAGGCCTCAAAGTGATGGACACCACCGCTTTTACCCTGAGCCAAGAAAACAAACTCCCCATTATCGTCTTCGATATGAACAAAAAAGGAAATCTCAAAAAAGTTCTTTCTGGAGAAAATATAGGAACCAAAGTAAATTTGTAAATTAGACAGCACCTATAACGATATAGAACATCAAAAAGTTAGCAATAATGAACGAAGAAATTGATTTTATACTCAGCAGCGCCAAAGAATCCATGGTGGACTCTATTGCACACCTCAAAAAACAATTCATTAACATACGTGCGGGTAAAGCAAGCCCGGTAATGCTCGCCAATATAATGGTAGATTATTACGGCTCTCAAACCCCACTCGCACAAGTTGCCAACGTTAACACACCCGATGCCAGAACCATTTCTGTACAGCCCTGGGAGAAAAGCATGTTGCAAGAAATAGAAAAAGCCATACAAGTTGCCAATCTTGGTTTTAACCCCATGAACAATGGCGAAGTGGTCATTATAAATGTTCCGCCACTTACCGAAGAAAGAAGAAAAGAACTGGTAAAACAAGCAAAAGCAGAAGCAGAACACGCCAAAGTTGGAATACGCAATGCCAGACAAGACGCACACAAAGAACTAAAAGCACTCGAGGCTTCTGAAGACCTAAAGAAAAATACAGAAATTGATATTCAAGAACTCACCAACGACTACATCAAAGAAGTAGATGCGCAATTGACTGTGAAAGAAGAAGAAATCATGACCGTATAAACCCGATTTCTATACAGCACCAATCTACACCATCCTTTTCCTTGGATGGTGTTTTTTATTCCAAGGGATTTTTAGGTGACTCAATAGCTTTTTCCTAAATTTGCTCCAATTGAAATCATCTAATGGCAGCAAAGGGAACATCAGGATTTTGGGCAGTAGTAGCACGTCTTATACTTAGAAATCGCATACTTATTTTGGGCATCATAGCCGCAATCACCATCTTTTTTGGCTCCCAATGGAAACATATGCGATTTAGCTTTACCGAAGCCAATCTTTTGCCAGATTCCCATGAGGTAAATCGCATATACAACGACTTCCTAGAACGTTTTGGTGAAGAAGGAAACCTTATCGTGCTCGCCGTCAAAGACAGTAGCCTCTTTAGCGAAAAAAACTTCTACCAGTGGAATCTGCTTAGCAAAAAATTTCTCGCCATACCAGAAGTTTCCCTAGTACTGTCTACCGATAACCTATTGGAAATAAAAAAAGATACCATTCAAAAAAAATTCATCACCAAAAAACTCTTAGACAGTACTTGGCAATCTCAAACACAAATTCAACAGTTTGAAAAAAAACTTTTTGAACAACTCCCCTTTTACGAAAACCTACTCTACAACAAAGAAACCAAAACCCTTCGCACCATTGTTTACATGGATAAAGACCTAGTAAACACAGCAGTACGAAAAGAATTTGTCTTCAATGACCTGATACCCGAAATAGAAAACTTCGAAAAAGAAACTGGCCTCGATGTACATGTCTCTGGCATGCCCTATGTCCGTACCCTAAATGCCCAGAATATCGTAGACGAAATGGGAGTGTTTATTTTGGCTGCCCTAGGAGTTACCAGCCTCATCTTTTTCTTTTTCTTTCGCTCGATACGAGCCACTTTTATCTCTATGTGTATCGTTATCATCGGCGTGATGTGGGCATTTGGAATATTGGGACTACTTCGATACGAAATCACCGTACTCACAGCCATCATCCCTCCACTCATCATCGTTATAGGGATACCAAACTGTATTTTCCTCATCAACAAATACCAACAAGAGGTAAAAAAACACGGAAACCAAGCAAAATCCCTGCAAAGAGTCATCTCCAAAATTGGAAACGCCACCCTAATGACCAACGCAACAACTGCTGCTGGATTTGCGACATTTATTATAACGGAAAGCAAACTACTCAAAGAATTTGGCTTGGTAGCTTCCATCAATATCATTGCCATATTCACACTCTCCTTGCTGATTATCCCAATAGTATACAGCTTTATGGCCGTCCCAAAGAACAAACACCTCAAACACCTCAACAAAAAGTGGATCAACAAATTTGTACAATGGATGGAACGCACCGTGCGCCACAATCGCATTGCCATTTACACCACTTCCATCGCCCTGTTGGTAGCAAGCATTATCGGCATCTATATGATAAGAGTGTCGGGGAGTCTTATAGAAGATATGCCCAAAGGAGAAGCATTTTTTGAAGATATTCGTTTTTTCGAACAAGAATTCAATGGCATCATGCCTATTGAAATTGTTATCGATACCAAAAAGAAAAATGGGGTGATGAAATTGGCAACCCTCAATCGTATGGACAAACTCGGTAACCTTATAGAAGAAATACCAGAGCTATCCAAACCGCTCTCCGCCGTAAACGGTGTAAAATTTATCAAACAAGCATATTACAACGGCAACCCCAAGTATTTTCAATTGCCCCGATCGCAAGAAAGTAGCTTCATCATGCCTTGGGCCAAAAATACCGGAGGAGACACAAATATGCTTAGCAGCTATGTAGATTCTACTGGGCAAATCGCACGAATGACCACCTTCCTCAAGGATACCGAAACCAAACGTATGGAGGAAATTGAAAAAGAACTACAAACAGCCATAGACAAGTTCTTCCCATCAGAGCGATACCAAGTACATATGACAGGTAAAGCATTGTTGTTTTTAAAAGGCACCAAATACCTGATCAAAAACCTAATCATTTCCTTGGGCCTTGCTATCGGACTAATAGCCCTGTTTATGGCCTATATGTTTCGTTCTGCACGTATGATTGTGGTCTCCCTTATACCCAACCTGCTCCCCCTACTCATTACAGCCGGACTTATGGGCTTTATAGGCGTACCCATCAAACCTTCTACCATTTTGGTTTTTAGCATTGCTTTTGGTATTTCGGTAGATGACACTATACATTTCTTAGCCAAATACAGACAAGAGCTACAAGCCAATCATTGGCGAATTAGAAAGTCGGTTTATGCAGCTTTGCGCGAAACTGGAGTGAGTATGTTCTACACCTCTATTGTATTGTTTTTTGGATTCTCCGTTTTTGTGATATCTACTTTTGGAGGTACAGTAGCACTTGGGGCATTGGTATCGGCTACATTGCTTTTTGCCATGCTTGCAAACTTGGTATTACTGCCTGCCTTACTCATATCGCTAGAAAGAGCTATTGCCAACAAAAAGGTAATGATGAGAAACCCCAAAAGAATCCTTATTCCCAAAGAAGACAAAGAAGAAGCATAATACCATTTCTAGTTTAAAATCACCCCAATAACTAACGTGAGTTCGATATAACTTACGCACACAGTTTATTTTGATTTTCTTAGGCTAGGCGTGGCTTTGAAGGGCTATTTATAGCTCGAAAAGATCACAACGACGCATAAGGAAAGACAAAATGAATCTATAGAAAGCCTTAT
>JAOXRU010000043.1 GCA_025800395.1 Flavobacteriaceae bacterium | reverse complement strand
AACCCCATCGCCATCGGTGTCTAAGCAAGAACTAATCGTAACGGTTACTTTAGTGGGTTTGCTATAGCCACAGGAATCACTTTTGTAATAAGCAAAATAATCGCCGCTTTCACTTATGGCATTAGGATTGGAAATTGTATTAGAAACACCATCATTTGGATCGCCATCGGTAGACCAAACTATTGTGGTGTTTGCTGGGATAGTACTAGTAACTAAACTGTTTAGGTTTACAGTAGCCGTAGGGCAATCGTTAGATGTATTGGCACTCGAAACGGTAATTTCTTGGTTACAGGGGGAACCTTCACCTATTCCTATCTTAATGTATTGGTAGCCAAAATGTTTTATTTTGTTGTTTTTGTTGTCAATCCAATGCCCCAAAGTTACGAGATGCCCAGAAACACGATCGTATACTAAGTTAGTATGCCATCCTTGTAAAGGATTATTAATGGTATTAGGAAAATTATCATTTATTTCCACAATCACTTTTAGTTTACGACCGTTATCATCATCGAAAGTGCCATCTGGGTTGATATAACAGTACTGAATTGCTAAATAGGAATTGCTCCCAAATAGGAAAAAGGCAACATCTCGTCCTTTTCTTTCTGGATCATGTTGTAAACCTGGAAGGGAATTGCCACGCACATAAGCAATCGATGATATGGTATTCTTTCCGTAATTTTTTGTCAAAAAAGACCCGATGGTTTTATAGGTGTAATTGTTCGAATTGTTTATTTTCATATTAACAGCAGCATAGTCATTACTAAATGCCGTGTAGTCGTTTGGTTGCGGATGCCATGAAGGGTTTTTAACGACTCCACCTAAAAAGCCTATTTCTTCAACTGAATAGATAGCTTCATTTACAATTCGATCTTCCTTAGCTGCAATTTGGTAGAAAGATTGGTTGTGTCGGGGAGAACTAATTCCATCAGAGGAATAACCTTTGTATAAAATATTACCATTTGGGAGAAAGGCAAAACTGCTATTTGTTATATTTGGCGCATTTTTGTAATGTACCCAATTTTTAAATCCAATAATTTTGCTTGAATTATCTCTAATTACTTCTCCTTTTATAATTTTTCCCGTTTTATTGTCGGCAGAATTAGTGTCAACAGCTAGATATACAAGATTGGGGTTGGTTTTATCAAAAACGAGACCCCCGAGTCTTAGCTTTTTATTTGGATTTGCGTTTACTGCCTCAGCTAAGTTACCTACATAGTTGTCATCATAGTATTTATGAGTTGCCGTCAGGTGAACAACTTGTGCTTGTATAAATAATGTACTGCAGTAAAAAAAGAATACAACGATAAAAATATTTTTCATTCTATAGATGATTTGATGAGTAAAAATATAATGTGCACTAATTTTAATTGTTCAAAAATCGATGACTACCCATTAGAGACTAGTTGAAATGCTGTTTTGTGTCGACAAACAAGCTGTGTATAAAAACTACACGAAAAGAATGAAAAAACATACAGGAGAATACTAGAATATAATATAACGTGAGTTCGATATAACTTGCGCACACAGTTTATTTTGATTTTCTTGGGCTAGGCGTGGCTTTGAAGGACTATTTATAGCTCGAAAAGATCACAACGACGTATAAGGAAAGACAAAATGAATCTATAGAAAACCTTATAAACAGCAATCTTTGTCCCAAAAAGCGTAGAATTATACCATATCTATTTTGAAATGCCCTTAAAAGAAATAGATGATTTTTTTCTTTATAGCTAAATGTATATAAAATGCCACCACACGAAAGGATTCGTGCGGGAACCATAGTAGATTTTAAAAGTAAAAAGACAAAGTTCGAGACAAAAATTTGAGGCATAACCTTTGTTAGGTTGAAAAGTTTTAACAACTCACGTTATTTATGTAAGTTTAATTTTTGATAAGCAAAAAAACAAAGTATTATGAAGTATATGGTTGTTGTAAACTTAACAATTTTACTAATAATTTCTTGTAAGTCGCCTACTACATCGATACAGCAAAAAGTGGCTAAAGAACCAGTAAAGATAGAAGAAGAAAACAGAAGCCAAGCCGAAATAGTACGATGGTTTATAGGGCCAATAAAGAAGCCGTGCCAAGGATTAGTTCCTTCGATGTGTTTGCAAATAAGTACGCATAAAGAAGGCCCTTATGGAAACTACTATGGGAGCATAGTTGGATTTACGCACGAAACAGGTTTTTTATTTGAGGTAGAAATTAAAAAAGAAAAGAAAAGCAAGACACTAGCAGATAGTTCTGCCTTTAAATTTACCCTTGTAAAGATACTTTCAAAAACTAAAGTCTAGTTAAGAAGTCTCGATTTTAAAAGATTTGCTGTAGCTTTGCAGAAATTATGGGTATGACTATAGCAGAATTACAAGAGGATATAGTAGAGGAATTTGCCATGTTCGACGATTGGATGGAACGTTATGAGTATATGATAGAATTGGGCAAAAGTCTTCCGCTAATACATACAGATTATAAAACCGAAGACAACCTTATTAAAGGCTGTCAGAGCAAGGTATGGGTTCATGCAGAATTAAAGAACAACCTATTAGAGTTTACCGCAGATAGCGATGCCATTATTACCAAAGGTATTATAGCCATACTTATTCGCGTATTTTCTGGTCATGCTCCTGCCGATATTATTCATGCAGATATGGGGTTTATAGACCAAATTGGGTTAAAAGAACATTTATCGCCAACTAGAGCCAATGGTTTGGTGAGTATGATTAAACAATTAAAATTGTACGCGGTAGCGTACCAAACACAAGTATCTTAAAGCATATGACTACAATCGATACCGCCGAATTGGGCGAAAAGATAGTACGGGTTTTAAAAACTATTTTTGATCCAGAGATTCCAGTGGATATATACGAATTGGGGCTTATATATGATGTATTTGTAAATGAAGATAGAGAAGTGAAAATCCTGATGACGCTTACGACTCCCAACTGTCCTGTTGCAGAGACCTTGCCAGTGGAAATAGAAGAAAAAGTAAAGTCTCTGGATGAGGTAAGCAGTGCAGAAGTGGAGATTACCTTTGATCCGCCTTGGACTCAGGATTTGATGAGTGAAGAAGCCAAACTAGAATTGGGAATGCTCTAATGGATAAGGAAATTGTAAATAGGGTTTCACAGAGTGCTTTAGAAGTATTCGATCTGGAAGATTATTATGTTTCTGGCAAGCGATTGCAATTGGATATAAAGGACTGGTTGCATATGTCCTTTGTATTGAAAGAGAAGGAATTTCGAACTGCGATACAAGAGGCCGATTGGAGTCATTACGATCAGGCTTATGTAGCTGTACATTGTGGTAATGATGCTTTGGTGCCCACATGGGCATATATGTTGGTGAGTTCGGTATTGGAAGCAAGGGCCAAGAAAATCGTTTTTGGAGATCTTGAAACTTTGGAGACCGCTATTTATAGGGAGGTATTGGACCAATTGGATTATAGTGTCTACGAAAACAAACCCGTAATCATCAAGGGTTGTAGTAAAAAACCTGTACCTATAGATGCATATTTGTATGCGCAAGGAAAACTACAAGCTGTAGCCAAAAAGATTTCCTTTGGAGAGGCCTGCTCTTCGGTGCCTTTATGGAAAAAATAGGTCTTTGATCGGACGAAACCATCGTTTTGACGATAATTTCTTACATTTTTTAGCTTTTTATTGTGGTGCTTCACCTATATTTGTGTTTGCATTATGAATAAAAAAGGACAATAAGGTTCTTCTAAAACGCCTAAATAGATTGGTATAATTGGAGATTTCTTGGAAAGAGTATCCTTTAATGCTTAGAAATAATACCATTTCTATTTTGAAATGCCCTTAAAAGAAATAGAAGATTTTCTTCTATATATAGCTATATAAAGAAGAAAAATCAAGCATAGCATTAGCTACGGTTTCTTTTTTTCTGAAATAGAAAGGAAAAAAGGGCTATTTGTTGGGGTGATTTTAAACTAGAAATGGTATAAATGATTTTAGTCTACAGAAAGGCAAAAGAGAAGAATGGTTAAAACAATTTAAATGAAAAAATTATTTTTAGGTATGGCCTTGGTACTTGGTCTAGGATGTGGTTTTGCACAAGATGCACCAGCAGAAGAAGCACCAAAACAAGGTTGGAAAAAGGCAGGTAATTTTAATCTTTTGTTTAATCAATCTGCGTTTAGCAGCTCTTGGCAAGCGGGAGGTGCTTCTAGTGTTGCTGGAAGCCTGGGTATCAATTACGATTTCAATTATTTTTCGGAGGATATCACATGGGACAATAAGATACTGGTGAACTACGGAATGACCAAGTTGGAGGATGCAGATTGGCAAAAGACAGATGATCGTTTGGAGTTTAATTCCCTATTTGGAAAAAAGGCGTCAAACAATTGGTTTTATTCGGCATATTTCAATTTTAAAACCCAAATGGATATAGCAGAAGTACAAGATAGTGAAGGAAAGAATGTAAAGACTTCGCATTTCTTTTCTCCAGCCTATTTTCAGCTTGGCTTAGGTATGCTATGGAAGAAAAGCGATAATCTAAAAGTGAATATATCGCCATTGGCTGCCAAAATGATTGTAGTGGATGATCATTTTACCGAGTCGGGTTCTTCTTTTGGAGTAGAGCAAGGTGAGACTACTCGCTTTGAGTTGGGTGCTTCTTTGGCTGGGTATTACAAACTAGATTTGATGAAGAATGTGAGCATGGAGAACATTCTAAATTTGTATAGCAACTATTCGGAAGATCCTCAAAATGTAGATTTGGATTATACCATGAATTTGGTGATGAAGGTCAATAAGTATTTGTCGGCCAATCTTAGTTTTCAAGCGATATATGACGACAATGCGGTAAAAGACTTGCAAACCAAAGAAGTATTTGGTGCAGGACTAAATGTAGCGTTTTAGAAATAGTCTTTGGTCTCGAATAACGAAAGCTGTAAAGTATTCATTTGAAAATCTTTACGGCTTTTTTCTTGCTAATTGGTTTATTGGGCTAGGGATGGAGCGAGTTTGTTGGAGCTCTTTTTGACGCAGCTTTTGCGGAGGCAAAAAAGCGACTCGCGAGAGCCCGGCACTACTTTGCCGACCCTAGGAGGGAAAGTGGGGCAGCCCCCAAATAATGGATCTAATGAGGAAATGGGTGTGCTTGTACAAAAAAACAGTATTTTAGAGGTATAACTAAAGGAGACTATAAATGAAAAAATGGATTTTGCTGTGCTGGCTGATGGGGATAATGGCGATGCAGGGGCAAGAACAAACGGCTAGTGAGGTATTGGAAAAATCAATTGCTTTTCACGATCCTGATGGGCAGTGGAAATCTTTTGACCACAGTTTTGAGGTGGTGATGGAAACCCCCAATAGGCCTAGAAGACATAGCAAGATATCGATAAATCTGCCCAAACAGTTTTTTAGAGTAGTTGCAAAACGAGGAGATACCACTACCGATATGCAGGTGGCTAAGGATAGTTGCAACATATTGTTGAATGGATCGGCCAATTATAGCCAGAAGGAGGCAGAAAACCATCGTTTGAGCTGCGAGCGCACCAAAATGTATCGCGATTATTATACCTATCTATATGGTTTGCCTATGAAGCTAAAGGATCCTGGAACCATAATCCATCCCAAATTGCTGTACAAGCGTTTTAAGGGCAAAAAGTATGTGGTGCTCAAGGTGACTTATGATCCGAAGGTAGGGAAGGATGTTTGGTATTTTTATTTTGATCCAGAAACCTATGCCATGGAAGTGTATCAGTTTTTTCATGAGGAAGCAAAAAATGATGGAGAATACATTCTGTTGACGGGATTGAAGAAGGTAAATGGCATTCAAATGCCAAAGGATAGGGCCTGGTATTACAACAGGGATGATAAGTATTTGGGAACCGATAAATTGCAATAGATGGGGGTTAGAATATTATTAGGACTTCTAAGTATATATGTGTTTGTGGGCTGTGGATCGGCTTATAAAATAGGCCAACAATTGAAGAAAGAGAATGGGAAGACCTCGTATTTTAGAGGCATGGTTTTGTACGATCCGATAAAGAAAAAGCAGCGGATAAATGTAAATGGCAAGAAGTATTTTACCCCAGCATCCAACACCAAAATACTGACCTTTTATGCGGCCTATAAAAGTCTGGAAGATACTTTGCAAACTTTTCGATATAGAGAAACTACCGATAGTTTGATACTGAGAGGCACTGGCGATCCTGGTTTTTTGTATGGCTTTAACGATAGTTTGGCTTTGGCATTTTTGACGGCAAAAAACAAGCCGATTTATCTGGAAGATGCGAGCTTGGCGGAGCCAGTATTTGGCGATGGTTGGTCTTGGGAGGATTATCCTTATTATTATATGCCAGAAAAGAGTTTGTTTGCCATGTATGGCAATGTAATGAAGATGGAGGTAAAAGGGGATAGTGTAGATTTTGAAGCGCCTTATTTTGCGAATAAGACCATGGCTATGGACAGCATGATAGTGCCTAGAGAATGGCAAAAAAACCAATTTTATTATCAAAAGGGAAAAGACAAACGCTATTTAACACCATATATTACTTCTAATACCTTATATGCAGAATTACTAACAGCTGCCTTGGGGCGCAAGGTTACAACCATACCAAAGAGCACCAAAGAAATAACAAACACTTTTCGAAATTCTATAAAAGATAGTTTGCTTACCCAGCTTATGGTTATTAGCGACAATTTTATAGCAGAGCAGCTTATGGTGCAAGTGGGGCTAGAAAAGACCGACACAGCTAGTGTAAAACACGGTATACGATACACCAAAGCGCATTTGTTGCCCAATTTTCCGCAAGCCCCAAAATGGGTAGATGGTTCTGGCCTATCGCGTTACAACCTTATAACGCCAGAAGATTTGGTGTATGTATTGGAGAAAATGTATAACGAAATTCCGCACGAAAAGCTATTGTCTTATTTTCCAGTTGGTGGCAAGAGTGGTACCCTCAAAAAATGGTATGCCAACGACAAACCTTATGTATTTGCCAAATCGGGTACGCTGAGCAACAACTACAACCTAAGTGGCTACCTGATTACCAAAAAAGGCAATTGGTATATTTTTAGTTTGATGAACAACCACTATAAAGGATCTTCTTCCGATCGCAAAGAGGAAATGGCGCGGATTCTAAAACGGATTTATGATAGGATGTGATTTTGGGGTTTTGGTATCACAAGAAATAAAAAAAGGCGCTTTCTATTGGAGGCGCCTTTTTTGTTGGGCAGCTAGTTTTATAGCATGTACCATTTGAAAATATGGATGTTACTTCACTTCCATAGTTTGCTTAGCTGTTGCTTTTCCTTGCTTGAGTACCAATTGATATGTTCCTTTTGGTAAGTAGTTTTTTCCGTTGGCAGCTGGGGAAATTTTGGCCTTTTTGTTTTTCTTCATATAGGCTTTTTTTCCAGCTTCGCTAAAAGTGTAACCCAGATCAAAACTTTGTAAGCCTTTGTTGGCATCTAGAGTACCACGGTTTACTACTACGTCTTGGTCATTTTTCAATTCCCAGTGTGTGCTTTGCTTACCACTTACAGTCGTATACAGACCATTAAACTTAGGATACAAGTGATTGAGCGAAAAATCCTAACTATAAGGAGGGCTAAAAAATATCTTTAATATGATATTTTAATTGAATACTATAATTAAGAGAAAAAAAGTTTTAAGTTTTATCGTTTTAATGATGGTGGCGACTACTAGTATTGGTGCATCATCTAATGATTCTAATTACGAATGTGAGAAGTTGGCCATGGATGTTCATGAAACCCTTCTCAAACAAGGAGCATCACATAGTTCTGCTTATTGGTGGTCGGAGATGATTTATGATGCTTGCGAATATACTGGCCCTCAAATGTGGGAAAACTAATTTTGAAAAGATTCCATTGTTTGGGCAATGGAATCTTTTTTAATTTTAAAATAAGGATATGAAAAATTATATAAGCCTTTTTATTTGCTTTTTGATTTCTGCTGCAAATTTCTATGGGCAAACAGCTAATCATAAGATCGTATATACTGCAAAAAGCATTCAAAAGTATGAGAATAAAGAAGGAGTTTCCTATTTGCAAAAAATAAATGAAGCAGCTTCGAAAACCACAATCGAATTCGAGTTATTAATACAACACCAAAAAGCCTTATTTCGAGCAAATAGCACTTTGGAAAGTGAAAACAGATTTGTAAAGGGAACCTATTATACCTTGGGAGCTTATGATCGATTTTATATAGATGCTGCCAATGGGGAATATGTGCATCAAATTCAGGCATACGGTAGCTTGTTTCGTATTCCAATTGGAAAGTCATCGTGGAAATTGAGCAAAGAATCAAAATATATAGGGAAGTTTAAATGTCTTAAAGCTACAAGTTTCTATACCATAGATAATGGCTACAAGGTTTTTAAGAAAAATGTAGAAGCATGGTATTGCCCTAAAATAAATGCTGCTTTTGGACCTCGGGGGTATCATGGCCTTCCGGGTTTAATATTAGAACTAAAAGATGGAGAAACCTTGTTTACTGCTAAAGAAATATATCTAAACATAGAGAAGCAGCTCAAAATTAAAAAACCTACTAAGGGTAAAAAGTTAACATTTCAAGAATTTGATAATTTAAAGAACACCTATACTAGAAATTAGTATTAATAGTTAGCTCCTCCATATCCTATGAACAAAGGAACATACTTATTAAAGCCTATAATTATTGGATTCGTTCTGTTTTTGCCTTTTAAGAATGCTTTTGCGCAACAAGAAATCATTCTAAAAGGGCAAATTACAGCTAAAGATCTAAAACCTTTAGCTTTTGTAAATGTTTTGGCATTCCCAAAAGACAGCCTATTAGAGCCTGTTTTTGCTATTACAGATCAAAAGGGCAACTATAAATTGTTGTTAGTAACAAACCAATCTTATCATATACAAGCAAGTCATTTGGGATTTGAAAACTACAGTTTTGATGTAAATCTCGAAAACAATACGATCAAGAATTTCATATTGGAAGAAGCGATTCACACCCTTGAAGGCGTTGAAGTAACCTATAAAATACCTATTCAAGTAAAGAAAGACACCACCATTTATAATGTTGAAGTTTTTGCCAATGGTAAAGAGCGTAAAATAAAAGAGTTAATCAATAAATTACCTGGTCTTGAAGTGGATAGAGAAGGGAATATTACCTCTAACGGGAAAGAAGTAACAACAGTATTAGTGGATAATAAGCCTTTTTTTTCTGGGAACAGTAAATTGGCAGTAAACAATATTCCTTCCAATGTAGTGGATCAGATAGAAATTATAGAGGATTATCATAGGGTTTCGATCTTAAAGGGCTTAGAAGATAGCAACCGTATGGCCATGAACATTAAATTAAAAAAAAATCAGAAAAAATTTTTATTTGGTGATGTGGAATTGGGTTTTGGTAATACATATTTGGTGCACCCATCTATTTTTTATTATAGCCCCAAAACAAATGTCAATTTTATAGGGGATGTTAATAATACTGGTGTAAAAGCATTTAGTTGGAAAGATTATCTGGAGTTTGAAGGAGGATACGAAAGCTTACTCGAGAATTCGACCAGTTCCTTAAAGTTTTTAAATGACGATTTCAGTCAGTTCTTAAGTAGTACAGATTTTAAAAAAAGCACACAAAAATTTGGTGCCTTCCATGTACAGCAAAATATAAATCCAGCTTTAGACATCAGTAGTTATATTATTGCTTCGAAGAATGATGATACCTCTGAAATTGAAATAAACAACAGCTATCAAAATGTCAATCAAACTACTGATGAATATCAGCAGAATATTGCGGTTTATGATAATTTTTTCACCCTTGGCAAACTAAACCTAAATTATAAGCCCAGCACAAACGAAGATGTATCTTATCATAGTTTTTTTAAAATATCAAAAAACATAAAAGAAGGATTTTTAACTACAATTAGTAACGCTCTACATGCAAATATCAATACCAATAATAACTTAGATGCTTTTCATTTAAAACAAAATATAAGCTACAATAAAAAATGGAATCAAAAGCATACGGGTTCTGTTGTAGCTACATATTTGTATGAAAAGAACAACCCCAACGCTATGTGGGTAACCAATCAGCGGTTACTGAAAAGTTTAATTCCTTTGAGAAATAGCAATTTATATAGAATTTTGCAGACAAAAACAACAACAACACACGCATTGGATGGTATTATAAAGGATTATTGGATTATCAATAACACCAACCACCTCTATTTTAGTTTAGGTTTTCATGCAAATTTCCAAAACTTTAACAATGAAGATAAGCAACAATTAGACAGTGGGCGTCTTTATAACTATGCCGACCATGGCTTTGGGAATGATTTAAGGTATAATTTAATAGACACATATCTGGGTTTAGAATATAAATTTAAGCTTGGTGTTTTTACTTTTAGGCCGGCAGTCTATCATCATTATTACTACCAACTATTTCATCAGAATAATGAAAAGACTATTAAAACGACCAATTTGGTGTTGCCAGAATTTAAAATGGATGTTCATTTTAGAAATAGTGCGAAAATCAGTTTGCTTTATAAAGCACAAGCCCGTTTTGCAGCAGTAGATTATTTTGCGTCTAATTTTAGAATTAGTGGTTTTAACAGTGTTTTTAAAGGCAATGAGTCCTTAGATAATGCCTTGTATCACAATGTGTATGCGTATTTTTCCCAACACAATTTTATTAGTGGCTTTAGGATAAATGCTAGAATGAATTATAGTAAAAAGATACGTTCCATTAAACGAAAAAGTGTATTAGAAGGAATAAATAGTTTTGGTACGCCCATTGTATTGGAGATGCCCGAAAACAGCTGGAGGTTTGCTTGTAATTTACACAAGAGAATTAATAAAATTCGTGCAAAATTAGGGCTTCACTATACTTTAAAGCAATTTTATCAGCTGGTAAATGAGGGTGTTAGTGACAACAAGTCTAATCAGTTTAAAGGTGTAGTTGGTTTAAAAACACTCCATAAAAAAGGAATTAATGTAGAAATAGAGTACGCAAGAATACGCAATAGGTATAACACTACTAATGACTATAGCTTTACGATTGATGATTTTTTGGGAAATATTAATTATATCCTTTTTAAGGATTTTGAATTTAGAGGGAGCTTTAATTATAGTTTATATACCAATGCACAAAACAGTGCTAAAAACAATTATTTTGAGACCAAACTTTCTTTAGGATATCAAAAAGAAAACAGTTCTTGGGGTTTCGAATTAGAAGTTAGGAATGTTTTTGATACGGAATTTAAACAGAACAATTCATTTAATAGCTTTATAATTTCTGATCATAAAACTTTTGTGATGCCCAGAACGATATTGTTTAAAGCAAATTATAAGATTTAACAAAAAAAAGACCGTCTACATATTTCTAGACGGTCCTTTTATAAGTTTGGCTAAGGTGGATTTATCACACCTTATTTAATCTCTACTGTTTGCTTAGCTGTTGCTTTTCCTTGCTTGAGTAACAATTGATATGTTCCTTTTGGTAAGTAGTTTTTTCCGTTGGCAGCTGGGGAAATTTTGGCCTTTTTGTTTTTCTTCATATAGGCTTTTTTTCCAGCTTCGCTAAAAGTGTAACCCAGATCAAAACTTTGTATGCCTTTGTTGGCATCTATAGTGCCACGGTTTACTACTACGCCTTGGTCATTTTTCAATTCCCAGTGCGTAGTTGTGGCTGTTTTGCTATAAAAAGTAATAGTTGCTTTTGGGTCGTAAGCCTCCATCCATTTGGTCCAAGAAGCACCCCATCGTCTGCTTTTTTGCGTAGCAGCTATTTCGAATACAGCGAGATCCTTTTGCATAACATCCGCATTCATTTGTTGCATGGCTGCTATATTGGTTTTGTAGATGCTTCTACCATGGGTTCCTATCAATAGGTCTTTTGCTTTGGGTTGAATCACCATATCGTGTACCGCTACATTTGGCAATCCTTTGGCAAAGGCTTGCCAGCTGTTTCCGCCATCAAAGCTAGCATAGGCGCCATTGTCGGTTCCTACAAAAAGTAAATCGGCATGCACGGGATCTTCTATAATTACGTTTACTGGCGAATTTGGCAAGTTGTTAGAGATAGATTTCCAATTTTTCCCTCCATCTTCGCTACGGTATACATAGGCGGTAAAATTGTCCCAACGATAGCCGTTTAAGGCAGCGTATACCCGATCTTTTTTGTGGGTAGAAGCTTGCACCCTGCTTACCCACATATCTGTTGGTAAATTGCCACTAATGTTTTCCCAACTACCACCACCATTTATAGAGCGCTGTATAAATCCATCATCGGTACCAACATATAGATAACCAAACTTGAATTTGGATTCGGAAATGGTAGTAATCGTGCCATACGCTACATTTCCTTTTTTACCGCCTTGGGTGAGGTCTTCAGAAATAGCTTCCCAAGTATTTCCTTGGTCTAAAGAACGATGTAACTTATTGCTTCCTAAATAAAGAATGTCTTGGTTATGCTTAGATAAGAGTATAGGAGTTTGCCAATTAAACCGATACGGAGCTTCGCCCAATTGGTGTTTTGGTTGTATATAGGTGTTTTTACCTGTTTTTCTGTTGATACGATAGTAGTTTCCAAATTGGTAGCCAGTGTACACGATGTTAGGATCTCTGTTGTCTATTTGTACTTGCATACCATCACCGCCCATAAGGCTTTTCCAAGGATACTTCCCGTTTTGGTGCCAACTACTATTTTGCGGAGCGTTGTGTGCACCTACCCAAACCCCATTATCTTGTAAACCGCCATAAACATTGTATGGCTCTTGGTTATCTACATTTATGGCGTAAAATTGTCCCACGCTAGGGGTGTTGTTTTTTATCCAATGGGCACCATTGTCATAAGTGATATTTACACCACCATCGTTACCATTAATAATATGTCCTTCTTTTTTAGGATTTACCCAAATAGAATGATGGTCCGCATGTACGTTTTCTTTAGAAATATTTTCCCAAGTTTTTCCGCCATCAGCAGAAGCAAGTAGCGGTACTCCAGCAATATACAATTGGTCTGCATTGTTAGGATCTATAGCAATTTGTGCAAAATAATACCCATAACTGTAAAATAAATCTTCAATACTCCCCTCGTGAGTTTTATTCCAGGTTTTTCCACCGTCGATACTCTTGTACACTTCGGCTCCAATTACTGGGGTGTCAAATAGCAAAGCATTGGCGTTTTCCAAATAGGTAGCCAAATCCGCAGGTTTTACTACCCCATCGCGGATCATTTGTTTTACGTTTGCTGCCCGATATTTTTCTTGAAAACCATTGGTCTTCAAATAGGTGTTTAGTTTTTTGTCTTCTAAGGCAAGCAACTGGCTTGTTGTCATACTTTTAAAATCGTCTTTTTGTAAGGCATCGCTTTTAGAATTTTTCTTCTCCTTGGCTGGTCGGCGATATTGGTTGTCGTGTACGGCATAAATGGTGTTTTGGTCAAAAACAGCCAGTCCTATTCGACCTACGCCTTCGCCTGTGGGAAAGCCACTAGCTTCGTTGGTTATTTTTGTCCAGCTATCTCCGGCGTCGGTACTTTTATAAATGGCAGATCCTTTTCCATTTCCAGAAAAATTCCATGCTTTTCTATCTTTTTGCCAAGCAGCAGCATATAGTACCTCAAAGTTGTTGGGTGCCATGGCTACATCTATGATGCCTGTACGGGCATCTATAAACAAGGTTTTTTTCCATGTTTTCCCCCCATCTGTGGTTTTGTACATGCCACGTTCGTTATTGGGCGAATACAAGTGACCCGTAACGCCCACTACCACTTCGTCTACATTGTTGGGGTTGATGAGAATTCTGCCAATATGATGCGAATCGGGCAAGCCCATGTTTTCCCAGGTTTTGCCATGATCTGTCGACTTCAACATTCCAATTCCAGCATAGGAAGAGCGAGAAGCATTGTTTTCTCCTGTTCCTGCCCAGATTGTGCCACTTTTCCAATCTACGGCTATATCTCCTAGGTTTTGCGTTTGCGTTTCATCCATTATTGGGGTAAATGAGGTGCCATTGTTGTTGGTGTACCACAATCCGCCAGAGGCATAGGCCACATAAAATTGGGTGGGATCTTGTGGGTTAACTGCTAAGTCTACTACCCGTCCGCTCATTACAGTTGGGCCTATATTGTCAAAAGACACTTGTTTTACAATACTTTGCGATTGCATTGTAGTTTTTGCTTTGAGGGCAGCTAGTTGTTGGTCGGTATTCGTTGCCTGGGGTTGGCTGTATCCTAGCAGACAGCTCAAGCCCAAGAGAAGGCATATTCTTTTCATATTTAGTGTTTAGTCAAGTTGTACGAATCTATTAATTGTTTTTCATTTAATAAAAGAAACCACCGTTTTTCGATCTGATAGGACTAAATTTTTGGTTTATTCGTAAGATACAGACTACACCATAGCGAACATTCACAACATATTAATAACATTACACAACAATTTGGTTATGTGAAAGAAGCCGTAGCAACTAAAAACTGTAATTTGTAGGAATAATCTTAAAAAAAATTACAACTATGGAACAATATCTTCCATTAATTATTCAGTTGATCAGTGGTGCTATCGGTGGAAATATCGCAGCCAAGCTGATGAAAAATTTGTCTTTAGGGACTTTAGCCAATTCTATACTGGGAATCTTAGGCGGCGGATTGGGTGGTCAGTTGCTAGGATTATTTGGCTTAGAAACTAGTGCTGGTATGGATGTAGTTGGCATTGTTGGTAGTCTTGCATCGGGCGCTGTAGGAGGCGGTACATTGATGGCGATAATCGGTTTGCTAAAAAAACTTTTTGTTAAGGGACTTGCCACATAAATACTTTGTAGAATAAGGGTGTCTTGTAGTGGATTTTTCTATGGGATTGTTTTCTTCTGCATTCTCTGCTTTTTACTTAATTTTGGATAAAATACTTTCTTATGAAATACGCACCTATAAAAAACACCCTTTTTGTAAAAAACCGCGCAAAATTTATTGAGAGAATGCAACCCAAAAGTATTGCAGTTTTCAATTCCAATGATATTTATCCTGTTGGAGCAGACAGCACCTTGCCTTTTCAGCAAGCGAGAGATATTTTTTACCTCTCTGGTGCCGATCAGGAGGAGACCATATTACTGTTGTTTCCGGATGCGATAGATCCCAAGCATAGAGAAGTACTTTTCGTTAGAGAGACCAACGAACATATAGCCATTTGGGAAGGGGCCAAATACACCAAAGAAAAGGCTACTCAAGTGTCGGGTATACAAACCATTTATTGGTTGAGCGAATTCGAAAAGATTTTTTTTGATTTGATGACCGAGGCCGATACTGTATACTTCAATACCAATGAACACTATCGTCAGGCAGTAGAAACCCAAACAAGAGAAGATCGTTTTATACAATGGTGTAAAGAAAAATTTCCTGCACATCGCTGGGCAAAAAGCAATCCAATTTTACAAGAAATAAGAGGTTTAAAAGACAAAATTGAAATCGATCTTATTCAAAAGGCCTGTGATATCACCAATAAAGGATTTAGACGAATATTGGATTTTGTAAAACCTGGTGTTTGGGAATTTGAGATAGAGGCAGAATACATCCATGAGTTTATCAAAAATAGATCCGATGGTTTTGCCTATACGCCTATTATTGCTTCTGGTTTTAATGCCAATGTATTGCATTATATAGAAAACAACCAACAATGCAAAAAAGGCGATATGCTGCTGATGGATGTTGGAGCGTCTTATGCCAATTACAGTTCGGATATGACCCGAACCATACCTGTAAGTGGTCGTTTTAGCAATAGGCAAAAAGAAGTATACCAAGCGGTATTGCGTGTAAAAAACGAAGCGACTAAAATGCTCGTTCCGGGAACGATGTGGGCCGAATACCACAAAGAAGTGGGTAAAATAATGACTTCCGAATTGCTCGATTTAAAATTGCTAGACAGAGCAGATATAAAAAACGAGGACAAAAATTGGCCAGCCTACAAAAAATATTTTATGCATGGTACCAGCCATCATATGGGCTTGGATACGCACGATTATGGTGCGCTAAAAACCCCTATGCGGGCCAATATGGTATTCACGGTGGAACCCGGAATTTACATACCAGAGGAAAATATGGGCATACGACTCGAAGACGATGTGGTGATACAAGCCAATGGAGCGCCCAAAAACTTGATGAAAAATATTCCTATAGAAATAGAAGAGATCGAAAGCCTAATGAACAAATAATAGGTGCCAAATAGCGATTGCCCAAAGCGGCAGTGGGAAAATAAAAAAGCAGTTAGTCATGTTGGATCAATTAAAGCCAAGTTTACAGCCAAGAACTTATGTTTACGTATGTATGACAGCGCCTGTAGAATTTCCAGATGCTCTGGCGATGTTTTGGGAAGCAGAGGGAATCACCTATGTGCTTCCCAAAGAATTGGCAGTGCAAAAAGGCTTGAATTATACGTTTGAGGCAGCGTGGATACAACTCGATATGCCCACAGACCTATATGCAGTGGGTATCACCGCCGCAGTTTCTGGTGCTTTGGCCAAAGCTGGTATTCCTTGCAATATGATAGCAGCATACCATCACGATCATCTGTTTGTACCCAAGGCCATGGGTCAAAAGGCGATAGAAGTTTTGAAAGGAAAAAATAATAGTAGTTAAATATTGGCTGCGATTGTCTAAAAACCATTGTTTTACAAAAAAAAAGAAACCGCCCTGCTTCTGTCGAAGTACAGGGCGGTTCCAACTAAATAACCAACCAAAAAAACTAATTAATCTTTTTCTATTTGTCTTTTCTTTTTTATATCCATTACAGGATTAACAATTTTTTTACGTTTGCGTCCCAAGCGCTTGTTTTCTTCTTTTTTGGCATATGCGATACCATAATGTCCTTCAAAACGATAGGTGGTGCCCGATTTGGGATGGTATAATTCAAAGCTTTTATCATTTAGAACGTCTATTTCAAAATATTCATTGTCTAGATAATCATAATCCATTGTTAAAGTTTTTACATAGGCTTCATTGGCAATGTCGTATACCTGATAGAGACCTGTATAATCCCATACTGCTTGTGATAATCCTATCTTGAGAACATCCTTGGAAGAACGAAATTCCCCTTGGTTTTCTGGAAAAAATTGCAGTAGGTTTTCTGCATCAAAAGCGTTTGTCATTCCAGCGGTAGAGGTTGCGGTTTTTTCCCAAACTTCATACTCTTGCAGTAGAAAGTGGATGTTGTCATAAAACAACATATCATAATCAAAATTGCTCCGTTGGTATCCCAATAAATAGTAGGAGGTGTCGGTTGCTCTATGATACAATTCTATTTTTCCACGGTGTATCGGATAGACTTCTAGTTGCCAATGCCCTTCGTCTTGGTGGTACACTTCCAAGACTTTTCCATATAAGTTATAGTCCCCAATAGAATACCCAAAACCATTGCCATTGCTACCAAGTCCTACCAGATTGTTGTTTGCAGAGATACCGTTGGACAAAAAACTGAGCGTAAAAGCACGTTGTATAAAGGGAACTTCTCCTTGGCCTTGGGTGGCATGTATGTCTACATACCAAAGCTCTTTTCCGTATAAAATACTTTCTATGTTTTCTGTTTCTTCGACCAAAGTTATATCTCTGTCGTATACACAGGAAGTGAACAATAAAGAAACAAAAGCGAAACCAAATGCTAATTTTAAATACTTCATAATTTCTGTGTTTTAATCTATTTTAGCTCTTTCAATCATCATGCCAAAAAACATAAGTTACTGCAAGTCAGAAAAAAGCTGGTTGGTTTATTTTATTTATTTTTGAATCGTTACTAAATATCCCAAAAATGCAATCTGAATTGAAGTATGCAGTGTTAGGAGGAGGCAGTTGGGCGACGGCTATAGTCAAAATGTTGTCCGAAAATCTCAGTGAAATCGCTTGGTATATGCGCAACACCTATGCCTTGGAACATATCCGCAACGCTTATCATAATCCAAACTATCTAAGCTCGGTAGAATTTAAACCCGAACAATTGCTGCTAAGCAATGATATCAACGAAATTGTAGTCGCAGCAGATGTGCTGATTTTTGCAATACCATCTGCATTTTTAAATTCCGAATTGGAAAAGTTGCATGTCTCTTTAGAAGGAAAAATTGTTTTTTCGGCCATCAAAGGTATCGTACCAGAAACTGGACTTATCGTTGGGGAACACTTTCATGAGATTTATCAAATACCATTTGAAAACATCGGTGTTATCACTGGGCCTTGTCATGCAGAAGAGGTGGCTCTCGAACGTTTGTCCTATCTTACCATTGCCTGTTCAGACAAAGAAAAAGCTACCTTAGTTGCAGACAAGTTGAGTGGGGATTATATTAGAACCAAAATATCAGATGACATTATCGGTACAGAGTATGCAGCCATGCTCAAAAACATATATGCCATTGCTGCGGGTATCGCCCATGGGTTGGGCTATGGCGATAATTTCCAAAGTGTTCTAATGAGTAATGCTATACGCGAAATGAAGCGCTTTATAAAACGAATACACAAAATGAAACGCAACATCAATAATTCTGCCTATTTGGGAGATTTGTTGGTAACAGGTTATTCTGTATTTAGTCGAAATCGCATGTTTGGTAATATGATAGGAAAAGGCTATACGGTGAAATCTGCACAGATGGAGATGAACATGGTAGCCGAAGGCTATTATGCAACCAAAAGCGCACATTTGATAAACGAGAACTACAAAATTAAAAGTAAAACACCAATTATTAACGCTGTTTATAGTATCTTGTACATTGGAAAAGATCCTAAGAAGGTGTTCAAAAAATTGGCAGAACAACTCGATTAGGATCAGGATACTCTAGCTTATGAAATATGCACTGTTGTGGATTTGTTTTGGCATGATGTGCCAACTAGGCGCACAAGGCAAATACGAAAAAGAATCCCGCACCTCTACAGATAAGGTACCTCAAAAGGCTGTGATTTTCGTACAAAAACTCCCATTGAAAAAAAAAATAAAATGGTATAAGGAACAACAATTGGATACCATTTCTTTTGAAGCCAAAACCAAGCACAAAGGTAGCTTGTATAGTATCGAATTTGCTGCGGATGGTAGTTTGGAAGACGTGGAAGTACTGGTGCCTTGGCGAAAACTTCCTAAAGGGCTTCAAAATACAATTACAAGCCATTTGGAGAGAAACTTCAAGAAATATACGATTGTGAAAGTTCAAAAGCAATTCAAAGGAAACGATAAACAAATATTGAATTGGTTTTTGAAGGAAGGAAAAGGACCAAACTTGGCCTGGGAATTGGTAGTGCGCACCAAAAAAACACAGTGGGAGTATTTGTTTGATGGAGAAGGTAAATTTTTGCATAAAGAAATTTTTGTGCAACTGGCCACAGATCATTTGGATTTTTGATGAAGCGAATTTTTAGTTGTTGTATACTGCTGATGATGGTTTTTTTGGCACAAGGCCAAGCAAGCTACGAATATGGTTTTATGCCAACGATTAACCTGACTAAAAAACTGCAAAACGACTGGAAAATCAATGCCAAATTGGAAGCTCGATTTCCCTTAGAGAAAGGGAAATTTGAAGAAAACAGTTCGGAGTCCTTTCCTTATCAATTGCTCGATTTTGTGTTCACCACTACCAAAAAAACAGGCATACATACGAGCCTGGGAGGTGGATATGGCGTTCGATGGCGTTCGGGAAGTTATTCCCATATTTTCTCCCAACAATTTGCCTATAAACACCAATGGAACCAATGGCGTTTGGCACACCGAATTGCCAGTGATCAGCGTATACAGCGCGGAGAATATACCATTTGGCGTTTGCGATATCGTTGGCGAACCGAAATTCCTCTCAACGGTGGTAGATTGGATGTTGGCGAATGGTATCTAAAAATCGGAAATGAATACCTTCAAATTCTTCAAGATAGCCGTTATGAACTGGAAATACGGCTCAGTCCTATGTTTGGCAAACTGTTTCCTTCCAAAGACAAAATAGAATTTGGATTCCAATATCGAATGGGTAAATTGGGTCTGAGAACACCAAAGCACAATCTGTGGCTTCAAGCCAGTTGGTATTCTTCTTGGTAAGTGCAAAGCCATGCTTGTCCTTGGTGAGAAATGGCAATTGGGTGCTGCAGTCATGACCAACTAGGGTAGATAAATAGTAGATTAAAAGCTCAAATGTAGACTGAAAACAAGGTGTTTTTGTATTTGCGCAGAATAGCTTAAATTTATACTTGGTCTTTACTATAGTATGCAGCGCATTCAAATACAAAACATATTGTTTCTGGATATAGAAACGGTTCCAGAGAAAGAAGATTTCGATCAATTAGATGTCGAAATGC
Organism: Flavobacteriaceae bacterium; assembly: GCA_025800395.1. Classification (GTDB taxonomy): domain Bacteria; phylum Bacteroidota; class Bacteroidia; order Flavobacteriales; family Flavobacteriaceae; genus JAOXRU01. Next base: position 768 of record JAOXRU010000043.1, on the reverse strand, counting down.
AGGAATTGTATGCACACAAGACCTCCTATCAGCGCAAGGAAATCGAAGCTGCCGATTTTTATGATCGGGCAGGTATTTGGGCGGAGTTTGGAAAAATTGTGTGTATTTCTATTGGTTATTTTTCCCAATGGGAAGGAGAGCGTAGATTTAGAGTCACCTCTTTTTTTGGAGAAGAAAAACAATTGTTGCTCGATTTCAAAACGGTATTGGAGGACAATTTTTCGAGACCATATCATGTGTTGTGTGCCCACAATGGCAAAGAGTTTGATTTTCCCTTTATTGCTAGAAGATGTATTATACACGACATCGTTTTACCGGATAAATTAAATCTTTTTGGCAAAAAACCATGGGAAATTCCGCATTTGGATACTATGGAATTGTGGAAGTTTGGAGATTATAAGCATTATACTTCGGTCAAATTGCTTACCAAAATTCTGCAGATCCCATCCCCAAAAGACGATATAGATGGCAGTATGGTACGCGAGGTATATTACCAACAAAAGGACATCGATAGAATCATACTCTATTGCGAAAAGGATGTAGTCACTGTAGCTCAGATATTATTGCGTTTTCGCAACGAACCCATATTGGAGCCAGAGGAAATTCGACATATAGCGCGATAATAGTTAACGTGAGTTCGATATAACTTACGCACACAGTTTATTTTAATTTTCTTAGGCTAGGCGTGGCTTTGAAGGGCTATTTATAGCTCGAAAAGGTCACAACGACGCATAAGGAAAGACAAAATAAATCTATAGAAAGCCTTAT
>JAOXRU010000033.1 GCA_025800395.1 Flavobacteriaceae bacterium | reverse complement strand
TGCGCTCCCTTCTCGGCTTCTCTTTGTGCCAGGTATTGTGCAAATTGCCATATCATATCTGGTCTACCTCCCAAAACTCTTGCTTGTTTTGAGCTAAGCAGTTCGTTTGGTTTCACCAAAAAAGCAGTGCCGTCTTCTTTTTCCACCTTAAACTGTATGGTACTTGCTTTCGCACGGAGCATCATTCGCCAACTCATTCGATGGCCTTCCTCTGTGTACAATACATCTCCAGGAATTACCCAATGGCGCAACGGCATTCCTATTTGAAAAGCAAAATATACTATACCAACAACCAATAAAAAGTTTTTGTATTGCGGCACTATAACTTCCGAAGCGGTGTAAGCTGACTTCTTTTTTAAAAAAATCTTTCGAATCGTTTCTGTATCAAAAAAGAACAAACAAAAAGCCAGACCTAAAAACGGAAAAATACCTACTTGGAAAATAACACTGTTAAACAGGTGAAAAAAAACAGCACATCCAAAGGCAAATTTTCGAGTAGGTTTATAAAGAAGACCTATTGCTACTAACAAATCGAAGAATAAACCACCAAAAGCTAAAAAATAATGCAAGGCTTTCTCTTGTAAAAATTCTCCAACAAGCACATAATGCCTTTTACCTGCCATAAAAGTAGCTATTGCATCTAGATCTAACCAACCAGGGTAAATCTTTGCAATGGCA
>JAOXRU010000030.1 GCA_025800395.1 Flavobacteriaceae bacterium | reverse complement strand
AAATGAATCTATAGAAAGCCTTATAAACAGCAATCTTTGTCCCAAAAAGCCTTGAATTAAGGGTTTAACCTGCGCCTTTTTAATCCAAATCTCACTATTTATAAGGCTTCTGTGAAGATAATTTATATCGAACTCACGTTACTTATTCACTTTTATATTATATATATTATTCTTCTCTTTTTTTAAAAATAAATAAATGATGATATATTATTGCTTGTTAATATGTGCAAAAACTTTCGCTCCAGTTATTTTGTTTATATAGATTTTATATTCTCTTAACATTTTGTAAACATCTCAGATATCTGGCTATGAATATTTTGATATTTGTTATTCACATAGTGGAGAAGTAATGTCAACATCCTTTTTGGGATAATTTTACTGGGAATAATTGTTTATAACCTTAGAAAGTGATGGGGATAAGTTGGGCTTAACTTTTGGACTTATCCTATAGCATTTTTCTTTTGGCTTTACTATTGCGAATTTTGCTTCTAAAAGACAAATATTTTTGTGCCTTTTTAATTGCTTTTTTATTAAAAATGGGCTTTTCTTATAAGCGATTCATATCGAATATTTTACAGCGTTTTTAAAAATACTTATACCACATTATTAACAGTGTTCACAACAACTGTGAATTTGTTCACAACAACCAGCCAATAGTTCACAACAGCCTTATTTCTCCTTTTTGAATACATTTTTGTACGAAATGATACATTGGCAGGCAAAAAAAAGACCTTATACCTGTAATTTCAAAAAATAACGGATATAAGGTCCTTTTTATGGGAGTCAAAAAAGACTTTAATTGTTTTCTTTTTTGTTTTTATTGGCTTTTTGTTCTTTCATTGCCTCCCCTATTTGGTTACTGGCGGTAAACGAAGCTACCATATTGTTGAGCATATCGCTTCCAGCTTGTGGAGAGTTTGGCAACAAGATCAAATTGGTATTGGTTTCTTCACCTATAGATTGCAAGGTATCATAGTGTTGGGTAACTACGATAAGTGCGGATGCCTCTTGAGAATTTATTCCCACTTTGTTGAGCACTTCTACAGATTCTTCCAATCCTCTGGCTATTTCTCTACGCTGGTCTGCTATACCTTGTCCTTGCAAGCGTTTGCTCTCTGCTTCTGCTTTTGCTTTTTCTACGATAAGGATACGTTGTGCGTCTCCTTCGTATTGTGCAGCTACTTTTTCTCGCTCCGATGCGTTTATGCGGTTCATCGCTTCTTTTACTTGCGCATCCGGATCGATGTCTGTAACCAAGGTTTTGATGATGTCATATCCATAGTTCAGCATCGCATCTTGTAATTCGGCTTTTACAGCGATAGCGATATCGTCTTTCTTTACAAATACATCGTCCAATTTCATCTTTGGTACCTCTGCACGTACTACATCAAATACGTATGAAGTGATCTGATCGTGTGGATATTCTAATTTGTAAAAGGCCTCATATACCTTGTCGCGTATCACTACATATTGTACAGAAACTTTTAGTTTTACAAATACATCATCTAAGGTTTTGGTTTCTACTATTACATCCAATTGCTGAATTTTTAAACTCAAACGACCAGATATACGCTGTACCAATGGTATTTTGAATTGTAAACCAGAGTTTCTAACCGAACTAAATCGTCCGAAGGTTTCGATTACTACTGCTGTTTGTTGTTTTACAATAAATATAAAACTGAGTAGAATAAATAGCCCGATGACGGCCAACGGAATAAGCATAAAATTTCCCATAATATTTTTGTTTTAATAGTTGTGTTAAATTTTTAATGGTTGTAATATACAATATTTGATAGAAATATGCTAATAATATTAGCATAATATTTAAAAATACTATAATAATTAGCATTCATGGATAAGATAAGGGCAATAGTTTTTTGTTTTATAACGTATAATGAATCTTAGGACAATTGGCTAATCGCTTTTTCTATTCTAATTATACTTTCTTCTTTTCCTAGTATTTCTAAGATATCAAATACATGAGGTCCTTGTAAGGCACCTACTAGACTCAATCGCAATGGTGCCATCACTGCGCCAAATCCCAATCCATTTTCTTGTATATAAGTTTTGATAGCGGTTTCTATTTTTGCAGATTTAAAATCCTCTTGGCTTTGTAATAAATCAATTACTGCCTGCATGAGCGTTGGTGTCTGTTCTTTCCATTGTTTTTTACTTGCCTTTGCATCATAGCTTTTTGGCGCTTGAAAAAAATAATGACCCAATTGCCAAAAATCTTTAACAAAACTAGCACGTTCTTTTATCATCTCTATGATTTGCTCCAGATCCTTATCTGTTTCTACGCCTTTTTCATCTAAATAGCGTTGGAAGGCTGCAGCCAAGGCTTTGTTGTCCTTGGTTTGTAAATATTTCTGATTGAACCATTTGTTTTTTTCAGGATCAAAACGTGCACCGGATTTGTTTACTCTTTCTAGAGAAAAAGCCTCTATCAGTTCCGACATCGAATATATTTCTTTATCGTCCCCTGCGTTCCAACCTAGCAATGCCAAAAAGTTGACTACGGCTTCTGGAAAATATCCCTCTTCTCTATAACCAAGGGAAGATTCCCAAGCAATTGGAAATACCGGAAAGCCTAGTTTGTCCCCATCGCGTTTGCTGAGCTTTCCTTTTCCTACTGGTTTCATTATCAACGGTAAATGAGCAAATATTGGCGCTTTCCATTCGAATGCTTCATACAACAAAATATGTAAAGCCAAAGAGGGCAACCATTCTTCGCCACGTATCACATGGCTTATTTGCATGAGATGATCGTCTACTATATTGGCTAAGTGATAGGTAGGCATACCATCGCTTTTAAATAAGACCTTGTCATCTAGTGTGTTACAATCAATATCGATGGTTCCACGTACAACATCTTGCATTTTTAATACCCGATCTTTAGGGGTTTTGAAACGTATAACAAAGGCATCCTTGTTTTCTAATCTATGTTGCACACTCGCCTCATCTAGCTTCAAACTGTTTTCTAATTTTTCTCTATTGTGCCAATTATAAATAAATGTTTTTCCTTTAGCTTCATGGTCTTTTCTATGTGCATCTAGTTCTTCTGCGGTGTCAAAAGCATAATAAGCCTTTCCCTGTGCAAGGAGTTGCATGGCATATCGTTTATAGATATCTTTGCGTTCGCTTTGTCTATACGGACCGAATCCACCATCTTTACTAGGACCTTCATCAAAAGGAAATCCCAACCAAGCTAAAGAATTTACGATATATGCCTCTGCACCCTTTACATATCGTTTCTGATCGGTATCTTCTATACGCAATATAAAATCTCCACCGTGCTTCTTGGCGAACAAATAATTAAATAATGCGGTACGTACTCCTCCTATGTGTAAGGCGCCAGTAGGACTAGGTGCAAATCTTACGCGAACTTTAGATGACATATTCCTGATTTTTGCTGCAAATATAAAGGTTTTGAAATACTGTTTCCGACTTAGGCATTTGTATTTTTATAGAAAACTTTAACAAGCTTTTAAACTTTATTGCATTTTGAGAAAATATTGTTGTAGCTTTATAATGAACTGCTTTTTATTTGTAGTTTTATTTATCAAAAAAAAATCCTAATTGTGCATACCTATTCCCTTATATTGCTGAAGCTGGAAGCTTTTATCAAAAAGTACTATTATAACGAATTACTCAAAGGTTTGATCCTCTTTGTTTTGATGGGGTTGTTGTTTTGGTTATTTGTGAGTTTTCTCGAATATCTGTTATGGTTATCAGGTGGTATAAGGGCTTTGTTGTTTTGGTTGTTTGTAATTGTTTCCTTAGCTACTTTTGTGCGCTATATTGGTATACCTTTGACCAAGTTATTTAAACTCCGAAAAGGCCTCGATCATGAGATGGCTGCGAAACTAATAGGTAATCATTTTTCGGAAGTTTCGGATAAACTCACCAATGTACTCCAATTGGCAAAAGATCCGCACCAATCGGATTTGGTACTCGCAGGTATCGAACAAAAATCTAAAGAACTGCAACCAATACCTTTTAAAATGGCCATACGCTTTCAAAACAATCTCCAATATGCCAAATGGTTGGCTATACCAGTTTTGGTGATTGTGTTGTTGGTTTTCAGTGGAAATTTTAAACAATTTTTCAATAGTTTTAAACGGGTACAAGATTATAGCACTTATTATGAAGCCCCTGCCCCTTTTCAGTTTGTTTTGCTCAACAAAAATTTGATTGTAGATAACAAAATGCCTTTCGAATTGCAACTCATTACCAAAGGAAAAATCAAACCTGCCCAACTATTTGTGGTTTTTAATGATCAGAAATTTGCTATGCCTATGCGAAATGGAATAAGTTATTTTGATGTTCCCAATCGCTTAAAATCAAAATCATTTCATTTCGAAGCAAATGGTTATACTTCCAATAGCTATTCATTTGATTTTCGCTTTAGACCGAGTATAGAATCTTTGCAAATAGATGCTGTGTATCCTTCTTATTTAAAGAAACCAAAAGAAAGATTCACCAATAATGGATCTATTGAAGTGCCAGAAGGTACCAAACTCACTTGGGTTTTGCATACAAAACATACCGAGAAATTGATGTTTGTACAGGATACAAACCGGTTTTTATTGAAAGGATCTAAATTTAAATTTGACCATACCCAAAAAGTTTATGCGCCTATGTCTTATCAATTGGAGGCAAGCAATATGCATTTTGATAAATCGGAAGACTTACATTATGAAATAGCGGTTTCTAAAGACCAATTTCCACAAATTTCCGTAGAAATGGTACAGGATTCGCTGCGTCCCAATATTCGTTATTTCGTAGGGGAAGCTTTCGACGATTATGCCATACGCAACATACGAATGGTGTATTATGAATACGGAAAAGAATCTAATAAAAAGCATTTTGATATTGCAACGCCAAACAAAGGATTCGAGCGTTTCTATTATACCTATCCGCAAGGTTTGGTTTTGGAAGCAAATACCGATTATGCCTTTTATTTTGAAGTAGTAGATAACGATGGCGTTCATGGTGGTAAATCCACCAAGAGTAGTGTATTTCATTTTACCAATCACTCTGCAGAAACCATTGAAAAATTGAAATTGCAACAACAAAAAAATGCGATACAAAACCTTGGTAAAAGTATACAGCGTTCTAAACAAACCAACAAACAATGGGATCAGTTTAGTAAGGAACAAAATCAGAAGAATCAATGGAATTTTAACGATCAAAGAAAACTGCAAAATTTTGTAAAAAGAAAATCTTTGGAGGAACAACAAATGAAAAAGTTTTCTGAGGATTTAAAAGAGAATTTGAAAGAACAAAAGGAAGATTCTGAAATGAAAAAAATATTGGAAGAACGTCTCAAACGCCAGGAAGAAGAATTTCAGAAGAACCAAAAATTGCTGGAGGAACTAGAAAAATTGTCCAATCAAATCCAAGAGGAAGAACTGCAAAAGAAATTGGATAAATTGTCTAAACAACAATCCAACTCCCAACGCAATTTGGAGCAAATATTAGAACTTACCAAGCGGTATTATGTGAGTGCAAAATTGGACAAACTGCAAAAAATTATCGAGAATCTAGCCAAAGAACAATTGAAACAATCCGCGGATTCTACCAACACCAACACCAGTAAAAAGCAAGATAGTCTGTTGAATCGAATGAAGGATTTTGAAAAGGATTTGGATAGTTTGTTACATATGAATAAGAAGCTCAAAAAGCCAGTACAAATAGATCGAAATTCTAAAAAGCTTGAAGAAATCCAAGAAGATCAAAATGCCGCTAAAGAAAGTTTAGAACAAAAAGAAGCTACTTCTAAGCAACAAAAAAACAGTTCGGATTCCAAACAACAGCTGCAAAATGCGCAACAAAAACAAAAATCTGCAGCTACCAAGATGAAGCAATTGAGCGAATCCCTCAAACAAAAAATGCAACAAATGTCGGGAGGTGAAAGCATGCAAGAGGATATTGAGATGTTACGACAAATACTCGATAATTTGGTTGTTTTTTCAAAGGAAGAAGAACTTTTGATGACCCGCAATATGGATCGGACCATAGAGGATTATACCTATGCAACCAATCTTAGAAAACAAAAACAATTGCGTGAAATATTTGGACATGTAGATGATAGTTTGCTGGCATTATCCTTTCGAAATCCAATGATAGGTGAAGATATCAATAAGGAAATAGGAGAGGTTTATTACAATATAGACAAAGCTTTAGAATTGTTTGCAGACAACAAATCTAGTCAGGGTGTGAGTAAGCAACAATTTGTGGTAAGCGCAAGTAACGTGTTGGCGAATATGTTGGCAAATAGTCTAAACAATATGCAAATGCAGATGAGTGCTGGTAGTGGTAGTGGTAGCTCAGGTGGTTCCCAGTTGCCAGATATTATTAAATCACAAGATGAACTCAATAAAGATGCGGGTAATTCTTCTGGTAAGCAATCGGGTAATCAGGGACAGGATTCTAAAGATGGAAACGGAAAGAAAGGAGATGGAAAGGAAGGAAAGCTAGGGGAAAGTGGAAAATCTGGTGAGGAAGGAAATAATTCGGAGGAAGGAAAATCACCGGGAAACAATTCCAAAAATGGAGAGAAAGGAGGTACATCTGGTAAGGAAGATAATGAGGGTTCTGGTAAAAATGGTAACAGTAAATCAGGTGGTTCTTCTTCTAAAGACGGCGAAGGACAATCTGGAAGAAAAGGTAACAATGGCGAGAGCGGACAAGGAAATAATGGTACTAAGCCATCGGATCAGGAAATGGAAATGGAAAAACTTTATGGTATATACAAACAGCAGCAACAATTACGAAAGGCATTAGAAAAGCAATTGAACGACATGGAAGGAAAGGGCCAGAGAACCCTGACCAAAAACATTATCAAGCAAATGGAAAAGGTGGAAGATCAATTGTTGGAAAAAGGTTTTGATAGTAATGTAAAACGTCAGATGGATCATATCAAACACCAATTGCTCAAACTACAGGAGGCGAGTATGCAACAAGGCGAAGATAAACAAAGAGAAAGTAATACCAACAATAAAGAATATGCTGGAAAATTATTAGAGAAGAATCCTTTTTTGAAGAAATATCTAGAGCAGATAGAGTTATTAAACAGACAAGTATTACCTTTGCGCCCTGTGTATAGCAAGAAAGTGAATGCTTATTTCAAGAATGATTAATTTTTTTTACGAATATAAATTCCTCTTAGAGTCAGAATTGGACTATAAGATATGGATTGAAAAACTAATAGATTCCGAACAAAAAGATTTGGGAGAATTAAGTTTTATTTTTACTAGCGATAAGGATCTGTTGCGAATAAATCAACAATATTTAAATCACGATTATTATACCGATATCATTACTTTTGATTATGTAAGTGGTACATGTATTTCTGGAGATATTTATATATCTATAGACCGAGTAAAAGAAAACGCAAAGGAATTCGATGTGGATTTTTATCAGGAGTTACAACGTGTAATAGCACATGGTATTTTACATTTGTGCGGATACAAGGATAAATCAGAGGAGGAATTAATGGTGATGCGTGCAAAAGAAAACGAAAAAATACTTATGTTCCACGTGGAACAATAAAGAAATCACAAATAATAGATGTTCCACGTGGAACGAAAAATATGATGTTTGATCTAGTATATGATGTAATAGTGGTTGGCGCTGGTCATGCCGGATGTGAAGCGGCGGCGGCAGCCGCCAATTTGGGATCGAAAACCTTATTGGTAACGATGAATCTGGAAACCATCGGTCAGATGAGTTGCAACCCGGCTATGGGTGGCATCGCAAAAGGACAAATTGTAAGGGAGATTGATGCCCTCGGTGGCTATAGTGGAATTGTTTCTGATGTGTCGGCCATCCAGTTCAAAATGTTGAACCAATCCAAGGGCCCTGCAATGTGGAGTCCTCGTACGCAAAACGATCGTATGTTGTTTGCGAGAAGCTGGAGAATGATGCTCGAACAAACCAAAAATCTCGACTTTTATCAGGAAATGGTAACAGGTTTGCTCGTAGAAAATGATATTGTAAAAGGAGTACGGACCAGTCTCGGTATCGAGATTTTTGGAAAGTCCGTGGTGCTTACCAATGGAACTTTCCTTAATGGATTGATCCATATAGGAGAAAAACAATTTGGTGGCGGACGTGCAGGCGAAAAAGCGGCTACAGGTATCACCGAACAATTGATCGAATTGGGTTTTGAAAGTGGAAGAATGAAAACGGGTACGCCCCCAAGAGTAGACGGAAGATCTCTCGATTATTCCAAAATGATACCCCAACCGGGTGATTTAGATCCAAAAAAATTTAGTTACTCCCAACAAACTGAAAGTTTGCAAAAACAACGCGCCTGTCATATGACACATACGAGCGAGTTGGTACATGATATTCTTAGAGAAGGTTTTGATCGTTCTCCTATGTTTAATGGAAGTATACAGAGTACGGGTCCACGTTATTGTCCGTCGATAGAAGATAAAATCAATCGATTTGCCGACAAAAACCGCCATCAGATGTTTGTAGAACCAGAAGGTTGGGATACGGTAGAAGTTTATGTAAATGGGTTTTCAACTTCCTTGCCAGAAGATATACAATTTAAAGCCCTGCGCAGCGTGGTTGGTTTTGAAGCAGTAAAATTTTTTAGACCAGGTTATGCCATCGAATACGACTACTTCCCTCCTACTCAACTCAAAGGTACATTGGAAACAAAGCGTATAGAAAACCTGTATTTTGCGGGTCAAATAAATGGTACCACGGGCTATGAAGAAGCAGGAGCACAAGGTTTAATGGCCGGAATCAATGCGAATCGCAAAATAAAGGGGGAACTTTCCTTTGTCCTTGGTCGAAATGAGGCTTATATAGGCGTTCTAATAGACGATCTCATCACCAAGGGTACCGAAGAACCTTACCGTATGTTTACCTCTCGTGCAGAGTATCGTACGCTCTTGCGCCAAGATAATGCCGATTTGAGGCTTACTCCAAAGGGTTTTGAGATAGGTTTGGCCTCTCAAAATCGTATGGAAACCATGCAAAAGAAAAAAGAACAGTCCAACGCCTTTATTCAGTTTTTTAAGGAAACAAGTGTAAAACCCGATCATATCAATCCGATTTTGGAAGAAGTGGGTTCCGCACCTATTTCACAATCTAATAAGATGCATAAAATCTTTTCGCGACCCAAGCTTCGTATGCATCATATGCAACGTTTGGATAAGGTTGCGGCATATATCAAACAAGAAGATTTGAATAGAGAAATTTTGGAACAAACCGAAATTCAGGTCAAATATGCAGGCTATATAGCAAAAGAAAAACTCAATGCAGATAAGTTACAACGTTTGGAAGGTGTAAAAATACCAGATCATTTTGATTATGACTTACTAAAATCTCTTTCTTATGAAGCAAGAGAAAAACTAAAAGAGATTCGACCAAATACGGTTTCTCAGGCCTCTCGTATTTCTGGGGTCTCCCCTAGTGATATTTCTGTGCTATTGGTGTATATGGGTAGATAAATTGCAATGAGTATACTATGAGAAGGAAGCAGCAATGGCTTTCTTTTTTTTGTCGACTGCACAAAAGAAGGTTTTGATTGCTGATCGCAACGCATTTTGAAACAAACAATAGCATGGTATTCAAATGCTGCTCAAAAGTTTGGTAAAAGGTATTTGTGCCAGACTCAAATTGTTGTAATTGTTCTTAGGTTTTGGTATTCTCCTTATTTTGGATATATAATTGCGCAAGCATTATATTTTTACAAATCTCGTTTATTTGTTTTTTATGACGTTATCTTTGGCCATAGCGTCTATCTTTTTCGTTCCAGACCAAGAAATGCTAGCTTTGGTAGGATTATGAAATTCCGAATAACAAACCGACTAGCCTTTAGGTGAAGTCTTTACGAATAAAATGCCTAATGATGCCATTTTTTTTAGTGCTCACCGACTATATGGACTAGTTTTTCTTGCCCAGCTATAATTTGGATGATATACTATATTTCTATATCGCATTGCGCTTGTCTTTTTGTTTGTAGAAATACTTTAATTTACTTTAGGTAAAGTATAGATTCTATTATTTATTTGTAAAGCACTTGTATATAAGGATTAAGACCGATGTTCCACGTGTAACCATAGGATGTTCCATGAAAAAGTACATTTCTAGTAGAATTTGATTTATGGAGAATTTTTAAAATATTTGTTCTTTTTTATATTTGGCACTATTTTTTATTAAAGTTTTGATAGTATCATTTTAAATAATCAACTTTTATTGTTTTGTATAATAAAGAAAAAAATAAATATGGTGCTTTTTATTGTATTTCTTTTTGATGGAATACCTATAAAAATAGTTTTAGTAAAATATTTACCGATTTATTTTCTTGGTGTCCATTTTTCGTACATATGGTAATAGCCACTTTTTTTTGTTTGCGTCTTTAAAAGGTTAATAATCTTGGATTTTTTATCTATTTATACATCACCAACAACAATGCTGCTTCCCTGTGATGTTTCACGTGAAACATTTTTTTGTAAAAGACTAAAAATTTCCTATACTCTTTGGTTTGTATAAGTGTCATTATTTTTAAGCGTATTTTAAATATATGCGATTACTAAAATAATTTTTAGAATTTCTATCTATTTATTGTTATTGAACTTTTTTTAAAACCTTATGTTTTCTCCTCTTTCCCTTGTATAATGGGAATTAATGGTAATGTTCCACGTGTAACCTTATGTTTTTTTTGGAAGTAGCATCCTTTTTTTTACAATGTTTTATTAGAATAAAATTAAAGAAACTAAATTTTTTAGGTTCCATTTGGATCATGATATATAAAAATCTTAAAGAATCAATTGAGCTAAACAAGAAATGGTATACTGCAATCATATATACTTATGAAATGCAAATTCGAACCCGCTGGTTGGTCTGTGCGTATAAAAGCATATGACTTTATGTTGCTATGGTTGGGAAATGGGGATTTTTTTGAGGAAATATCGAAATAGAGAACTGCATCATCCTAAAAATGTTCTTGTTCATGTTATACAACACCAAGCATTGCATCCTTTTAATAGTATTTAGCAGCTGCAGTAAAATCGTTTTTATTTGCTGTACAAAAACGTATTGGCTTGATTTTTGTTAGGTTTGCTTTTATAAATACTATCCTATGCAAAACCTATATCCAAAACATGGCGCTTATTTTTTGCTGGCAATACTCTTGCTAAGCAATACCCAGTGTATTCCACTCAAAACTGCGCCCACCATAGCGGAGTACCGTATAATGCAAGGAAAAAAATTGAACAAACAACTATCGAAACACAAACTATATTATGTGTTTGAAAATCATCTAGAGGATTTTGCCTTTTACGATTATCTCGATACCTACCATATGCCAGAGGATTACCATCGATATTTTAATGTTCCGATTCAATTGGGAAACGATAAATTTTATATAACTTTTATGGAGGTGGAAGCGAAATCCAAGACTTTGGATTTGTTTAGCCCTTTGGCCAATGCTATGCTCAATCAAGCTATGGGAGATGAATATTTTGAGACAGAAAGCAAAATACACGAGAAATACAAAACCTATATAGCCATACATGTGCACGATGTGAATGTATCGGATTGTTTAAGGCCCAATTCTTTGTTTCGTGTAAAGGTTTTGAAGTATCTTAGCCACATTCGAAAGCAATACCAGAATGGAAATGGCTACAAAAAAAACCTATTTAGAACTCAAAGACCATAGTGTTTCTCAAGAGAAATTTCGATTGGAGTGGCATCAGGATTACAAAATTTTGTGTACCCTGCCTCAACCAAATAATTTAGACAAATATTACGAAAGTGACGATTATATCTCACATACCGATAGCCAAGAAGGATTTTTAAACAAGCTATATCAAGTGGTACGATATTACAATCTAAAAAAGAAACGAAAGTATATAAATAGCTTTAAAAGCATACCAGGTCGCCTCCTTGATTTTGGTTGCGGTACAGGACATTTTTTGCATACTATGCAAGTGGTAAATTGGGATGTAAGTGGCTACGAACCCAATGAAGGCGCCAAGAATATTGCCATAGCAAAAGATTTGAAGGTTTCCGATCCGAGTCTGTTTTGGAAAGATGAAACCACATACGATGTCATTAGTTTGTGGCATGTTTTGGAACATCTCCCCGATCTGAAAGCGCATATCCTTCAGTTCAAAAATCTGTTAAATGAAGACGGACAACTGCTGATAGCTGTTCCCAATTTTTTGTCGGCCGATGCACAATATTATAAATCCTACTGGGCAGCCTATGATGTACCAAGACATCTATGGCATTTTTCTCCAGAAGGAATTTGCCAGCTGTTTTTAGAGTACGGTTTTGAATGCGTAGAAACCAAACCTATGATTTTTGACGCCTATTATGTCTCTCTGTTGTCGGAGAAATACAAAAGAGGCGAACCAAATCTGCTCGCTGCCTTTTATCAAGCTTGGCGCTCCAATCGTAGGGCGAGAAGCACAAAACAATATTCTTCGTTGATTTATCGATTTCAGAAATGCTAGAACCACGTTTAAAGCCGATTTAAGAGCGCTTTAACTGTTTAAAGTATATACATGTATAAAATGAGACGAAAGCGCCTAAAAACCTTATTAAAACAAGAAGATATAATAGATATTACTAATTACAAATTCGCATAACCATAAATTTTATTTATAATAAAGTTTTAGGTCTAAAAATAGGCTTACTTTTTTATTTTTGCATGTAGAGCATGCAATAGGCATGCTGATTTAAATTTTAAAAAAAACGTAAAATAGAAATAAATGAAAAAAGTATTTTTAGCAGTCTTGACTTTGGGAATTCTTTCTTGCAACCAAGACAAATTGGGTTATGTAGACAATGACGATTTGATCAACGAATTGCAGGAAAAAAAGGATTTGGAAGCTGCTTTCAAAACCAAGATTGAAGCTTTTACCAAAAAGCGCGATAGCTTGTCTACCATTATCAATATGGAAGAAAAGGATTTTCAAGAGAAGGCTAAAAGAATGAACAATGCCACAGCCCAAGCGGCTTACAAGTCTTTGATGGAGCGTAGCCAATTTATTGCACAACAGTTGCAACAAGAGCAACAGGCGATACAGTTGGAAAGCCAAACCAAAATCGATAGCTTGATCTCAAAAGTGAAATCACATGTTCAAGATTTTGGAAAAACCAATGGATACACCTTTATTTTTGGTGCCAACCAAGCTGGTAGTGTGATGTACGGAGAGGCCACCAAAGATCTTACCAAAAGCATACGAGACGAACTCAATACGGCTTACAAAAAGTAAGCTGCTTTTTTGATATAAACGATCCGCTTATTTGCTTCTAAATAGGCGGATTTTTTTGTGGAGTGAATTGTTAATTTATCACGCTATTTATTTTCTCCTCTTTTAGGTCAATTGGTTGGGATTATATACCGTTGTGCTGCGGTTTCCTTGTTTTTTTGAAGGAGATAGTGTTTTTAATTATTTGATAAATAGTATATTAAATACATTTAGTTGGAAAAATACTGGAGCGAATAATAACCTTATTATTGTGACAGTTTTTAGTTTTTTGGTGTTTGTTTTTATTATATAATTAGTATATTTTAAATTAGGACTCCTGCCCTTTTCTTTGGTAATTGCCCAATATGAGGCTTTGTTTTGGAATGGTAAATTGGTGAAAATCGTAACGCTTTTTTTGTGTAAAATAGCTTCCAATACGCCCATATTTTTAACCAAATAACCGAACTTGTACCATTTGCAAATGGACCGATTTTTTCAAAAATCAACAAAGGGATTGCCCTTGGTTTTTGTAAGGCACAATGAATTTGCGATCAATAGAAGTTTTTAGATGCTTGGCCTAGATTATTCTTAGCTTATTTTTTTGACGGAAACAAGTTCTCAAAATGTTTGGGGTGAAAAGCATATGGCGGTATATTGTAAAAATCATGTTTTTGGTTTTTCGATAGTTGGCTTTTTTGGTATTGGAAACTATAGGAAGCTTGCAGCATTTGGATGGCTACTTTATAAGGGGCGATTCGCCAGACCTTAACTTGAAAAATCGTCGGTTTTTGTGCCGAATTTTGAAATGGGGATGTTTTGCATTTTTTTGGTTTTTTACGAATCTGGCGGCAAGGTCTTCAAAAAGCTCGCATGTTCAAAAAAAATCGAAATCCATGCATACATCCAGTGTAGTCTTGTGTATTGGGATTGTAGCTCTCAACTGCTCCTGGTTTTATACCATTTCAATTTTAAAATGCCTTTAAAAGAAAAAGAGAATTTTTTTCTTTATAGCTAAATGAATATAAAATGACGCCACACCAAAAGATTCGTGCGGGAATCATAGTAGATTTTAAAAGTAAAAAGACAAAGTTCGAGACTTTTTGTTCTGAAATAGTAAAAGAAAAAGGGCTGTTTATGGGTGTGATTTTAAACTAGAAATGGTATTACATAGCTTTTGGGAATAAAAACGGCATTTTGAATTTGGGGGAATTTTTAAGTATTATTTTCTTTTTTTTCCAAATCAGACTGTACTTTTTTTCGAAATCACAAAGACAGAGGGCAAGCAAGAACCGGTATAATTAGATATAATGAGGTTTTTTTGTAAAGCATAAATCAATTAAAATCAAGTGTTTAACCTTATTTTGACAATTTGCTATACCTAAAATCTGGGCAATTTTTTAGCAATCTACAGCCAATAGATAGAGCAAATACATACTAAGGATTTCTAACTATAAAAAGAGAAAATCCCCCTATTTACTCCCAAATGGGCTAGTTGTCCAATTTTGGCGTATAGCAAAAATATATACAAATTTTTTCAAATATGCCAAGGAGCACAAACAGCTTTTTTCTCAGCATTTACCGTTACTTTTTAAGCAAGTATTTTGGAAAATAATCAGGTCAAAAAAAAGCCTTCTTTTTTTAAAAAAAAATGTTGATTTCACATACACCATGAATCTATATTATTTGAATGGAGGAGTCAATAATGTGGAGGAAAACTTTCGACTGATTTTAATTTTTACATTTGGTATTTGGTTCTTGTTTGAATTGGCTTGGATGGTGTCAAAGTGCGAGACCCCTTTTCTAAACTCCAATGAAAATCTGTAAAAATTGAAAAATCGTTTTTTGGTAAGTAAGAATCGCGTCCAATATAACTGGCAGTAATCAAAAAGTGATTTATTTTTTTGCGTTTTTAAAAGATGAAATAAAAAGGCGCCCTTTTTTATATCAGAATCGCAAGGTTAGGAGTTTATCTTCTCGGCTTATAGACTGTGGGTGTTGCCAAAAGAATTTCTAAATATAGCGGTGGCAAAACAGATATTAAGAAATATGTTGCGCCCTTCTCTCCTTGTGGATTTTTTGCAGGGTACATTTGTTAATTTTTTTGCTCGTTTTTGTCTAATTCAGCTTTAAATAAGGCTTTAAAAAAGTTAGGATTCCTCTACAAATTTGTCGAAAGCCCTTGTAAAATTGGATAATCTTGCTATTCAAAGGCCAAAGTTTCTGTAGCTGCAATCAATTGTTGAAGCGCATCTATTTTGTTGATCATTTTATTAAAAAACTCATCCCTATCGCGTTCACCAGAGGTATTGAGCAATTTGGAGTTTTGCAATTGTCGATTAAAATAGTTCTCTGCCTGTTTGCAGGTGTATTTGTCCTTGGTATTGAAATACGAAAGCACGGTAAACGGAACAAAGAGTGAAGATTGTGTAGGTACCGTCACCATAACGATATTATTCATGAGCAACAGTTCGTTGTAGTACAATTGGTATTTGTTGTTTTGATATACCTTAACAGACAATTTTAAAATGAGTTCTTTTACTGCTTTGCAAAGTTCCAATGCCGTTGTATTATTGATATGACCAGCCTGGAAATAAAAATTGATTTGTTTGAGCGTACTATTTACCGAAGTGATATCCCATATTTCTATGATATCCAGATTGGTATACAATTCTCCCAATGCTTTTGCAGATTTTATGAGGCCCGGATGCGGCTGATATTCGTGGAAATGCTTGTAGTTGAATTTTTTGTCTAGCAATTTGAGCCATACATAAAACTTGAATTTACTCAACAAATCTCCTCCTAGGGTATAAAACAAAGGAATGTCTTTGGCCGAATAGAGTATTTTGCTCGAAGGAATAGACAACAATGGGGTAAGGGATATGGTAGAACTTTCGAAATAAGTCTGCAGACTTTCTTCGTCGGTGATGGCCTTGGTTTTGGTAACAGCAACCACATTCTTTTTGGGCATATCAAAAAGCCTATCGAGGCTGATGTGGTATTGGTTGGCAAGTTTTACCCCTTCCTCTATAGATAGTTTGCTTTTCATACTTACGCGCCGATGTGCAGCATCATAGGATATGTCTAGCGCATTGGCAACGGCTTCTATCAACGATTTTTGATCCCCAATTTCGGCTTGTATATTTTGTAATAGTTTTTCTTGATACATAGGCTGATAGCTTAGTTGGTTGTGATAAATACAAATTTAAATAATTTAATATGTCATTTCTGCCAAAACCACCAGTTATTTTTAGAATTAACAAGAGTAAGACTACACATTATTGTGCTTTTCAAAACCTTAAAGACTACATATTCAAAAACATATGTAAATTAATATAGAATTGGTCTAAATAAAAATAGATTTTTCTTTTTTAAGGATTTAAATTTGTCGCCGTTTTAAAAATAGGGCTATGTTGGAGAATAAATGGCGTATAAAATTGGTTTTTGCTCTGGGCTGCTTTGGCATGTTTATCCAAACTGCTTTGGCACAAAACACGATACGAATTACGGTGTTTTCCGAGAATAATTCCCCTCTAAAAGGTGCTTTGGTCGTTCTGCAAAATACCGAGAACAAAGTGTCTTTAATAACCAATCATTTAGGCCAAGTTTCTCATATTTGGTCAAAAGATAGTCTTAGCGTTACCGTTCGTTTTTTAGGATTTGAAACCCAAAAGCAAACCTATAAAGCAGATCGCAATCTAGATCTTTTTATTTCACTTCAGCCAAAGGCATTTAATTTACAAAATGTGGTAGTTACTGCCCAAGAGCGAAACAACAATAGTACTTCTGTTATAGGAGAAAGGGCAATGCGCCATTTGCAACCTTCGAGTTTTAGAGATTTGCTAGAGCTTTTGCCTGGCAATGTATCTGTAGACCCTAGCTTTTCTGTGGCCAATACCATTCGATTGCGAGAGGTTGGCAATGCCAGTGATAATTATCATATTAGTTCGCAATCTGTAGGATTTGTTATAGACGAATTGCCCGTAGGTACCGATGCCAATATGCAACAAACTGTTGGACCAGAACTAATTATTGGAAACAATGCAGGCTATGCAGACGATTCTAGAAATACGGTAAATAGAGGGGTAGATATGAGACGTATACCAACCGATCAGATCCAGTCTGTAGAAATAGTAAGAGGATTGCCTTCGGTGGCGTATGGAAATGCAAGTATGGGTCTGGTAAAAATAAAACGCAAAGTTGGTGCCAGTCCGTATACCGCCCGATTCAAAGCCGATGGCTTTAGCAAATTGCTTTATGCGGGTAAGGGCTTTGAATTGTCTGGGAATACTGCGCTCAATTTTGGATTGCACTACCTCAAAGCAGTGCAAAACCCAGTAAATACATACGAAAATTACCAACGAATAAAAGCTACAGCCATTATGGAGTCTAGTTGGGACAAGCCCAATGTTTCTTATAAAATTCGCTCCAATATAGACGTGGAATGGAGTATAGACGACGAACGTAGCGATCCGGATATCGATTTGAAGCTTATAGACAAATATCGTTCTATGTACCGTGGTTTGCTCCTTGGATTTAGGGGCGAAGCCCAATGGGAAAATGGTTTTTGGAGAAATGCCAATATACAACTTTCTGTGAATCAGCAATTCGATAAAATTATACAAGACAAACTTATACAATTGGATAAGCCTACAGCTATTCCGCTTTCTTATCGCACTGGTATTTTCGATGGCTTGTATTTGCAACCTAGATATGTTTCGCATCAAACCGTGGAGGGAAAACCATTTTATGCCAATGCAAAAATTACGTCCAATGCACAAACACATTGGTTAGGTCTGGATCACGAAGTATTGATGGGTGCAGAATGGAATATGTCTAAAAATTTTGGGCAAGGAGCTATATTCGATCCTTTATTGCCGCCTAGCGACAGTGCTTATCGTCCTAGAAACTTCAACGATATTCCTGCTTCGCATAGACTGGCGGCTTTCGTGCAAAACACGAGTACGTTATTGCTTGGCAATCATCGACTAGAATTTCAGGCCGGTCTGCGATTAGAATCTATGGCAAATATAGGAACTGGTTTTAAGATGCGCAGAAAATGGTATGCCGCTCCTCGATTTTCTTTGCAATATCATTTACCAAAATTTCGTTTAAAAAACACACCATTAGTTTCCTCTTTTGGTATTAGCTACGGGACTTTTGTTCAGTTTCCTACCCTAAATCAGCTCTATCCAAGTCCAGCTTTTTACGACTTCGAAAGACTTAATTATTACCACAACAATCCCGATTTTAGAAGAGTAAACTACCATACTTTTAGAATAGAACCAGAAATGGATCACCTAAATGTGGCACGAAATAAAAAACTGGAGTTGCAGTACAATGCGAGTTTCGATGGTTATGGTTTTCATGCTACTTGGTTTGATGAAGACATGCAAGACGGCTTTCGATATGGCAGTCAATACCAAATTGTTGCTTTCCAACGCTTCGACCCGTCTGGTATAGATGATTCCATTCTTCAGGGACCACCGCAGTTAGAGGGTTTAGATTCGCAAGAAGAAAAAAGACATTTGCTATATGGGGCAACTTTTAACGGTAGTGCTGTAGAAAAACAAGGTTTGGAGTTTGTGTTTCATACCAAAAGATACGCCCAAAACAATATGCGATTTACGCTTTCTGGCGCGTATTTAAAAACCAAATACTACAATAGTTTGTATAGCCTTAGAAGAGGAAAACGCCATAGAAATATAGATGGCAGACCATTGCCATATATAGGTATTTACCCTTTTACAGACGGCACTTACAAAGAACGCTTTGCTACAAACCTTACTACCGATGTACTAGTCTTGCCCTTGGATGTGCTTGTTTCGGGTAGCGTTCAGGCGGTATGGTGGCAAAACAAAAGCTTTAGACCAGATAGCCAATCTCCGATTGCATATATAGATATAGATGGCAACACACACCCATATACCGAAGCCGACAAAAACGATCCGCTGCTACAATTCCTGAGCACCGGAAGAGATAGCGATGTGTCTTTCCAAGAACACTTGCCTTTTGCTATGCAAATGAACCTAAAACTGAGTAAAACTTTTTATAAACGCTTGCGTGTTTCTCTTTTTGTAAACCGACTGTTTACCTACGATTCTGAAAACTACAACAATAGGGTAGACGATCCTTACTTTGGAATGGAAATGAATATTAAACTTTAACAAATATTATATTATCATGTATTCAAAATTAAATAATCTAAAACTAATTTGTATTGCATTTTTATTTGCAACTGTATTGGTTTCTTGTAACAACGACGACGATGGCTTGCAAGATACCGAGTTTACTTTGTCTTTAAACATGCCTTCTGGAGTGGAGAACATCTCTATAAAAGATATTAGCATTCATATCAAAGACCAAAGCTCTGGTGCTGTGGAAACCATTACAGAAGTAACCAACAATAGCGCAATGGTGTTTTTACCGCAAGGTACTTACGAAGTTTCTGTAAGCGGAAATATCGATTATGATTTAGATGGAAAAACTAAAACCGCTTCTATTCAAGGGTTTAAAGAGTCTGTGCCATTGGTAAATATGCAAGAATCAGCTAGTATAGATTTATTCCTTTCTATTATTCAAAACGATTTTATAATAGAAGAAATATTTTATACAGGAACACTTTCCCCAGATGGAAAACAATACGATGGAGACAAATACATAAAATTGCGAAACAGTTCAGACAAGATTCTTTATGCAGACGGTGTGGCAATTGCACAATCTGAGTTTATGACGGTGGAAATTAAAAATGATCTTGCTCCAGATATTCGAAACGATAAATTTGCAATTACAGATCTTACTATTGTTCCGGGTAGTGGCAAAGAGCATCCTGTACAACCGGGCGGTACTTTCGTTGTTGCTATAGATGCAGCAAATCACAAAGAATTAAATAGCAACTCTTTAGATCTTTCTAATGCCGATATGGAAATTTTTTGGGCAGATTTAGAAGATGTAGACAACCCTGCTGTTCCCAATATGATAGAGGCCTATTCTTTTCAAATATTTCACAATAGAGGTTTTCGTTCTTTTGCAATTGCTAGAATGCCTGTTAGCCTAGAGCAATTTAAAGCAGATCATGCCTATGAATATACTTGGGAATTTGTTTTTGGCGACATTAGAATCCCTCAAGAAGACGAGACCTTTGCTATTCCAAACGAATGGGTTTTAGATGCCGTAAATTTAAGTGTAGAGTCTGAGTTTCTAATGCTCCCTACTTCTCCTGCTCTTGATAGCGGATGGACGTACTGTGGTAAAGTAGATAAAGATCCTACGCGATACGGAAAAAGTGTTCGCAGAAAAGAACTTGGTAAAGATATAGACGGAAACCCTATTTTTAAAGATACCAACAATTCTACTCTAGATTTTGAAGCAGAAGCCCAACCATCTTTAATGCAAACAAACTAAGAAAAGATGAAGCAATTCTGGTTTATTCTTTTCACAGTATGTATGCAGTTTTTGTGGGGTCAGAATCCTCCTTTAGAAGTATTGCAAAATCGCTTGGATGCTACCACCGATTTTAATTACAATAAAGACGCTGGTTTGGTTTTTTTACGATTAAAAGACTCTAGTAGCTTAACTAGTTTTGGCACCACTTACCAACAAAAATCTAATAAAACTGCAATACATCAGCTTTCCAAAGGCGGGCATTTGTATGCACTAATGGCTGCTACCCAGTTAAAACTCGAGGATTCAGCCTGGGCTTTTGGTAAGGCGTTTTATAAAAACGGAGAAAAAGAATCGATCAAATGGAATGAGACTTCTGATTATCATAAGATTTTCCCCTATGTTATGGCAGATAGCATAGGGGGAGATCTATCTTTCGAATCTTACGGATTTGAAGGTGGATACCTCAAAGAAACCAATAGATTAATCTGGGGATTGCAAGCTAAATATGTTGCAAAAACAGCGTATAGAACCATAGATCCCAGACCAAAAAACACCACCTCTAATATGGAGGCGCAGGCTAGCGTGTCTTATAAGGTAAACAGCAAAAAAATCGCAGCCTTAGAGCTAGAAGCTAAAAGATATACGCAGCATAATGCGGTTTATTTTTACAACGAATTGGGAAATCCTATACTGTATCATTTTACGGGCTTGGGAAATCACGACAATAAACTAAAAGGAAATAAGAAAACAGCCTACTTCAAAGGAAATACTTTTGGCGCCGCACTGCATGTAGTAGATCGAAACAAATCTGGTTTATTTGCTAGTGTAGCGTATCAGTATTATCAATTAAAAAAAACTTTGCCTACTTTTTACAATGTAGAAGCAGCTAATATAAACCAAAACCAAATTCGTGCCAGACTGGGTACAAATTTACAAGTGGGAAATCACCATCATGCCATTGCATTAGAAACTTCGCATCGAAAAAGAACGGGCACAGAAAGCATTTTGTTTGCAGCAAGTACTTTAGAATACGTCAAAGTAGGAGAAAGACAAAGCTACAAACAGCTATATAGCAATGCAAACCTTCAGTATTTATACCAGTACAAACCAAAGGAAAACGTAGCATTATTTGCCAAACCAAAGTTCTTTTACTATCAAAACGAAACTACCTTTACCACCAATTTTGTGCAACGAGAAGTTATCGCCAAAGGAGGCGAATTGCAATTGGGTATGCTCTACAACCCCAATAAAAAATCTTTACTACAAATACAGGCTACTGCAATTGCCGATAGAAAATCCGAAACCAATTGGATGCAGAAAAACACCTATGCCGATCCCAATTTTACCAAGATGATGCATTGGAACAATGCAGTATTGTTTGCCAATTATACCCAGTACACTATAGAAGCAAAGTACTTTTTCCCGTTATTTTCTAAGAGCGTATTGGAAATTAAATTGGAAGGAAATTTGCAAGTTTTCGACGATTTTGAGAGCAACAAATCCTTGCAAATAGGAGTACAAGTGCATTTGTAAGATGTAACTAACGTGAGTTCGATATAACTTACGCACACAGTTTATTTTAATTTTCTTAGGCTAGGCGTGGCTTTGAAGGGCTATTTATAGCTCGAAAAGGTCACAACGACGCATAAGGAAAGACAAAATAAATCTATAGAAAGCCTTAT
>JAOXRU010000010.1 GCA_025800395.1 Flavobacteriaceae bacterium | reverse complement strand
CCTCTGCCAATTCCGTTCGATTATCCGATTGTTCTTGGATGTCTCCTGTGGCGCGTACTTGTATATTGCCAGAAGCGGAGGTGTTTTTGTGCTTCCCTATTTGTTCTTGCATACTACCACCGGCGCGTATGTGGATGTCCTTCCCAGCTTGTATGTGGAGGTTTTCTCCTGCTATGAGATTCATGTTCTTTACGGCATTGATGGTAATGGTGTCTTGTTTGGTATCTATGATAATATGGTTTTCGTTTTTATCCTTTATCGTAATCTTCTCCCCACCACTAGCGTCATTAAATTCCAGTACGTGGCCGGAGCGGGTGGTGGTCTTATTATGCTATTTCAAAGAACGTATTCGTTTATTAATACCTCACAGGTACTTTTATCACCTCCCCAGGCATGTCCTCACTATTTAAAAGGGTAATGGATATACTATCGTTTTTGGTGAGGCGTTCCAACAAACCAGGGTGCTTCTTTTTAAAATCTTCAACTTTTGATAACCTAAGTGGATTGGGATTATCCAGTACTTTTTTATTAGTAAATGAATATTTATTATTTAAACTATCATCTTCAACATTATGCCTACTTATACACTTTAAAGTAATAGAACCATTGGGTGGTACTGACTTTTTTCCTGTACTAGACACCCTTTTTCTTCTACTGTTTTCAATAAAATAGTATTCTGCTTCAATCGATTTATATGGGTTAGTAGAATGATATTCATAGGCAATTTTTATGATATCTTTTTTACGATTTGAAAGATTATTAATGTTTATTTTAAAAGGAAATTGGATAAAAATCACTTCTCCACTTTCTTTATTAACAATTATTTTGACATCCTCATTTAAATTTACGGAATTGATTTGTAGTAAGTTACTACACGAAAACATTGACCAACAAACAAAAATAAAAACAACCCTATTTATCCAAAAATATTGTTTCGATATAGTAATCATAGTCATCTTTTTTTGAGTTAAAATTTTCTCTAATTAAAATTGGTACAACACGATTTTGGTCCAAATTAGCATTTAACAATTCATCAAAAGTCTTAAACTCTCCTTTTATAAGTTGCTCTACAGTTTCTTTGGAGAAATTGATTAGTCGATAACCACATTGGTCTTTCTCCCTCCAGTGAATCAATACCTTTTTCACCATTGCCAACCCATGCTGCTTAGCTATTTCCAATTCGCGCATAAAGTCCATTTCTAATTCAGCATCCATTTCGGCTTTCGTTTCTGTCACCATCAAATTTGCAACGCCGTTGATTTCGCTATATCCGTATGCGTTTACGTTTAAGGTGCCAGTGCCTTAATACTTCACAGGTACTTTTATCACCTCCCCTGGCATGTCTTCGTTATTAAGGAGCGTAACCGATATACTATCGTTTTTGGTGAGGCGCTCCAAAAAACCAGGGTGTTTTTTTGAAAGGCTATTCTATATCGAGATAGCTCATTTTTAATGTCGCTCTACTTCGAATATCCGTTAGGGTATCCATTACAAAGGAGTAATAACCAGCTTCATTGGCTTTCAGGTCGAATGTTTCTGTTTTTCGTCCTGTAATTTTATTGTTTTCGTTGATGGCTTTTACCATGAT
>JAOXRU010000009.1 GCA_025800395.1 Flavobacteriaceae bacterium | reverse complement strand
AGGCTTTCTATAGATTTATTTTGTCTTTCCTTATGCGTCGTTGTGATCTTTTCGAGCTATAAATAGCCCTTCAAAGCCACGCCTAGCCTAAGAAAATCAAAATAAACTGTGTGCGTAAGTTATATCGAACTCACGTTACTTATATTCATATTGTTCCAAGAGACTTTCTGCCATCAAAAGTATGCTGGTGATACTTTTTTGTTCTACACGCTGACAGTGGGTTTTGACATGTTCCAATTCGTTATAAATGCGCATAAATTCGCCATTTTCGAAGATATTGGCATGCACTTTTCTTATGGATCCTTCGGGAAGTAAGGCATTTTGGAGATCTTCTACCGTGTCAATATTGGGCATGGGAACAAAACTTTTAGCATCCCACTGGGCAACTTCCTCTTGGATTTGCTCTATCATATTGTTGATATTGTATTTGATAATGCTGATTTCGACCGGATCTACCGTACTTTTTATTTTGAGGGTTCCTAGTTTTTCCATCATTAGTTTTTGTATTTCAATTATATTGGTGAAGGTCGCAATGATGGCTTGGTGTTGTCCAAATCGGGCTTGAAGTTGGGCTTGTGCATCAAATTGAGTGGCTAGAGCCAGATGTAAGTAGACAAACTCTTGATCCCAGTTTTCAAAATTGGCTAAATAATGATCCTCTTTGTCTTGCAATACCGCTATATATAATTCTTTTAGTTGGTTTTGCTTATAGTTCCTATTGTTGTAGTATATAGATGGAGCATCCTTCTTGTCCTTAGTTATTTGGTCAATTTCTTCTAGTTTTTGATTCCATACTTCTACTGGTGCCATCAGGTTTTGTATTTTATCTATAAGCAAGTTTCTCTTTTCTAAAAATAGTTGTGCACTTGGAATAGGCTCTTGGTCAGGAAGGCTCTCTGGAATGTGGATAAAACGATTGGCAAAGGTGTTGCAATACAAATCGGACAATACGCTTCCCTCGGTTTCTGCTTCTATAAAAGCCTCTAGGGCTTCTTCTTTCTGAAAATTAGACGGCTTTTTGTCCCAATACAGCTCATAGATGAGTTGGGTCATTTGTTGCTGTATCGATTCTGGATTTTGAAATAAAGACCAAGGAGAAGCGGTATTTATTTCGCAAGGGACAAAAGGCGTTTTGGCATTTTTTTCTCTCATATCGTTTGGAGGATGGCTAGCATACATATCCAAGGAGGATGGCGCGCTAGTGGGAAAATAGACTTTTTGTCCATTGCTATCGGTGTCCAAATGGTGAAAAGCGGATTCTAATTGTGGTTTTTGATGCGCTATTGCCCAATGGATGTTTTTGTAAAGATTGTTGACATAGCACGCCTTTTGAGTGGCCAGTAAAGCGTGGCTAAAGACCTGTTCAAAGGCAGGCGCCAAGGTTTCTAGTTTCCACAATGCAGAGATGATGGCTTTGCTGCCCGTAGTGCGTACCGCTACTTTGTCGGCATGAAATTCCATTTCTCTAGCCAAGGAAGCATGCATGCGATGCAGCAGTAAATAAAACGAGGCAAGGAGTTGTCTGATGAGCCATACGATAGGGGTGACGAGCCATGCGACGGCGGCAAATTGCAAATCGGCCAAGCGCCATTTGCGGAGGATTTGGTCCCAGCGGTCTCGGGTATATATCATATGGTGTATGATGGTATTCGCCCCATGGATATAGCTTGTTATTTTCATGCTAGCTTGGGAAAAGTGACCAAATTCGTGACTGATAACGGCTTTAAACTCCGAAAGCTGCAAACCAGACACCAATCCTAGTCCAATAGTAAGGTCTTTGCGAATGGGAAGAAATAGGCTCAGCCAGTTATTGCTGTAATTCACATAGGCATTTATCTCGGGATCTGCGAATATTTTTCGGGGTTTGGGCGCAGCAGTTTCTTGGCAAATACGATGTATAAACGCCCAGAGTTGTGGATATACTTCTTGGGGAAGTTCGATACGCTTGTTGCGCTTGTCTTTGCGGAGTTTTAATACAAATTTCAGGGTAAATAACAACAACATGACGGCTGCTGCAATGATGACAAGATGAAAAAATACACGGTATATTCCGTAGGAAGAAAATCGAAGCACGCCTATACTCCAATACACAAAATAGCCCGATGATATCACCAATGTGCTGTAAAGCACAAAAAACAGCACGATACCGAGTATGGCTGCCAATGCTCTGAATTTATAACTAGAGGAAATGGAAATGGCTTGCAGATGCTCTGCTTTGGGGCTTGGTGGATACCAGCTGCACATGCTAAATTGTTTTTATAGTTCTTAAGTTATTTACAAATCAGGTCATTATATGACCTTTACTCCTAAGTTGGGCATTGAAATAGCAGCCTATTACAGACAGGCAAGATGATTTTTGTGCAGATCGTTTGCAATACGAGGATTGCAATTATTTGGTCTCTGATTTAAAATGTACCAAGACGCAACTTCTCCCCTTATGCATATGTCCTTTCGGGGTTTTGATTGGGCATTCGGAATAGATGATTTTTTGATCTTTCTCTATTCGAGTTTGTAATAAAGGAGTGATGATTATTTCATTCAAAAACAAAAGGTTATCCTCCCTTTTTTCGGATTTTTTTAATCCTACAAAGACGACCATATTGGCATTGATTTTCACCCAAACCGGGTCTTCTATTTGATTGGTATACAAATAATCGGGATGTTGACAACTGTGGATGGCTTGGTACCATCCGTTGCTCAAAATGGGGCTTTCTGTGGCTTGTGCTAAGGCTAAGCTACAAAATAGAAAATAGATGTAGGGTAAAATTTGTTTCATCGGCATTTGGGATAATTGTGATGCAACTTATACAATCCAAATGTTTTGTTGGCTTCTAAAGCAGTGAAGCGCATTATTGTGCAGTTGAAAAGGCAAAAGCTTTCGATGAATGAATAGCTAGATATGGAGGTATTGGAGAAAATAGGTATTGAGCGATATGGATGGAATACGTTAGAACAACTAGCATATTTCCCAAAGTATCCACATGGCACTGCCTAAAGCCTAAGCATAGCGTATAGGTGCTGGTTTTAAAATAGGGTTACATGGTTTTCCCTGATTTACTGTTTCAACTCTGGCAGATGAAAATGATCGAGAGGACTGTCTAGCGCCATGGTAGCTTCGATTTCTTTTACCGTTCTAGGGGCACGAGCAGAGAGGTTTACTGGGCCTTTTTTGGTAATTAGAATATCGTCTTCTATACGCACGGCTATATCCCACCATTTTTTATCACAATCACTACCGGCAGGGATGTAAATTCCCGGCTCAACGGTGATGACCGTCTGCTCTTTGAAAGGACCGTAAGTGCCTGCATCGTGTACATCCAATCCAAGGTAGTGAGACACCCCATGCGGCAGATAAGCGTGCTTTTGGTTTGGACTGCTAATTATTCCCAACTCGTACAAACCCTGGTTTATCACGGCATTGCAGGCTCGATTTGGTGCCCAAAAAGCGGCGCCAACTTTGGCTGCTTTTATCCCTGCATCTTGCGCTTTGAGAACGAGTTCATATATGGCTTTTTGCTCGGGAGAGAATTTGCCATTTGCGGGTATGGTACGGGTAACATCGGCAGTATAGCCCCTGTATTCTGCACCCAGATCCATCAGTACGAGTTCGTTGTTTACCTGGGGTTTGTTGTTGTCTATATAATGCAGTATACATCCATTGTGTCCTGCGCCTACTATAGATGGATAGCCCTCATATTCGGAGCCGTATTTTTTGTAAACAAACTCGTGTATGCCTTGTATTTCGGTTTCCGACATACCCGGATGCATGGCCTTCATCACCTCTATTTGACCTACTGCAGATATCTCTATAGCCTTGCGCAAAAAGTACATTTCCTCCTTGGTTTTGGTTTCTCGCAGTTCGTTCATAATCTGCTGTATACGCTGGGTATTGATGTTGGTTTCGCCCATTTGCAAGGCAATTTTTTCTTTGATTTCTTTGCGCTGCTTTTTGTTGTTGGCATAGTCTTGTAGCTTCAAATCGTTTTTTACCGCCTTAGAATATTTGCTTTGTTTCCCAATGATTTTTGCGACATTGGCAGCGTTTTCTATGGGCGTAGATAGGATGAGGTTGTATAGCTGGTGACGGGCTTGATTGTAGTTTTTTGGATAGGAAATTTTATTTTTGAAATGTTCTACTAAATAATACAAACTGGCAGGATCGCGTTTTTTGCGGATATCGTCCTCAAACGGAAAAAAAGTTACCTCGTCAAAAACTGGGAAACCGAGCTGGTGTTTTAGAAAGTCTTTGGCCGGAAAAACATGCTCAAATTGCAATTGTTTTTTTGCTCCTTCTACGCCCAGACGCTTGCCGTTCCATTGTTCTGCTTTGGGATCGCGTTCTTGTACGTATAGGAGTTCGTCCATGCCATTTTCTTGGGTTTCGGATAGGATAATGAGCACGCCATTGGGCTCTTTATAGCCTGTGAGATAGTAGAAGTTGGGATCTGGATGATAGACATAATCTACGTCGTTGGCCCTGTTTCTCACCGGATTGGTAAAGAAAACTGCTATAGTGTTTTTTGGCATTTTGGCTCGAAAAGCCGCTCGACGTTCTTTGTGAAAATCTGTCGATAATTGGTCGGGCATTTGTGCCCATAGAAGTCCAGAAAACAGAAAACAGGCTATGAAAATTCGCATAGGATTAATTTTTCTGAAAAATACTAAAATATTTGAAGATGGGATAATTTGAAGAATCAGGCATAACTATAATTGGTCATGAGTTCTAAGATATTAAATAAAGTTACTCCCTTTTGTACAGCGCAAAGGCATGCCTTTTAGGTATACGAAATGATTATTAGTGCCTTTTAGTCATCTTGTGCGACGGCAACGCCTTTGCATCACAGTATATTACTGGAAATTGTTAAAAACACTACAGAGACAGCCACATTTACATAATTAGGTCTGTGTTTGATAGTGCCAAATGATCGTATCAAAATGAATCCACCGTATCAAATCACTAGGGAAATTTTATGATAAATAAGATAGCTTTCTGAACAAATCTGGAGAAAAGTATAAAACGATTTGCAAACTATAATTGCGGTGCCAACATAGGCTGTTAGTAAAGCATTGTCTTCACCGTATCTAAAGCTAAGAATTTTAGTTGGTTGTGACTAGCTCTTGTTTAGGATTATTTACAGTCATACAAAGGTTTATAATGTTAATATCAAGACGCTAAGTCTCCAAAATGCTCGTACAGATCTTCGCTGCCGAGGCCAACAATTTTGAGGTTTTTGTGCTTCTTTTCTGCTTTTTGTATCAGTTTTCCAAGCATTTCTACCCCAAGACTATCTATAAATGAAACATGATCTATGTTGATTACCAGATGTTTGTTGGTTTTTAACATAGTAGACAATTGTTTTTTAACTGTTTTGGTGTCGGTATTGGAAATAGCTCCATGCAAGTAATGAATGTTGGCAAATTCTCTTATGGTTATAGACATGGTAAATATTTTTTTGCTTTTTTATTTAAACCAAAAAACATGCCATTTTATTGTTTATGAAGTAGATAAAAAAAAATTTATACGCTATTTTGCCCTTAAAAACATTTAAAATTAAGGATAATATGATTATATTCTACGAAACTTACAATATATATAAATTATAGTCGTTATTGATAGAGAATGATTTTGATTTATTAGTAATTAAGTTTTTTATTAACCCCAAACCAATAATACAATTTGTTTTATTTCCGATGATATGGCCTAGAGGCCAAAGATTGTTCTAACTTTTATTTAGTTAGCTATTTATTAACTGTTATTTTTCATATTTGTTACCATAGAATTTGTAGAATCGTATTAGAGGTTATTATATATTCTACAGCATATTTTTAGATTCATGTTGAAGATTATAATGGAAGCAGATATCATTTTTGAGGCAAAGGAAATAAAAAAGGCTTAGTCCCCAATCATTATTGGTAAATTCCCCGTCCTTCTCGGTTCTGAGTTGCTTTTGCAACCAGGTAGGTCTCCGAGTTGGTACGGGGTTTTTTTGTTTGAAACCGCTTTTTTTGTGATGGGTTTTGATTGGGGCAAAGGATTTTATATTCCGATACTTCTGCTATATGGTTTTTGGCATTTCAAGTGTAGATATACCAACTAATGGGTTGGTTTCGAATATTGTAGAGGATGCTTCTTCGTATTCTTCCAATTTTGGCAATGCAATCAATACTTTAATATGGCGGAATTTTTTTTGATATTATTTTATTGCTAATTCACTGAAATTAAAAAAGATAATCGGTATGTGTCGTTACTGACTTCAATATATTCACTAAACGCTTTTTTTAACGACTATATTCTGTATTTTCTTCTATAAAAGAAAAAACTACAAGATAGAATAACAGTTAAAAAAATATTATTGTAAACACAAACTGCTAATAATGAATGACTAAATGATTAAAAGTGAATTGTTTAGTTCTACAATATTTGCTTTAAGCATGGTGTAGCATATAAAGTATTGCTCGAAGCGATTTTAAAGCGGGCAAATTTTCTCACGATCATACCGGTTGGTATATAATTGTAGGTAAAACGCCTGCCATCTGCTAGATATGGGATGCCATACAGTGGAGCGCTGCTGTGACCTATTGCATGGCCAGATTTAAAAGGAACTACCTATAGTAGTGGCCGTATTTTTTGGACGCTATGCGATGCAGCAATTTCATGAAGCAAGAGGAGTCTGCAAGTGCACATTTGATGGTTATTTTGGTAAAAAAACAAGAACAAGGGTTGTTTAAAATGTTAAATATTTTCATTTAGTTTCTGGAAAAGCCTGCTTTCTAGTGACTTCGAAAATAGCTTTACGAGCCATACCACTTTTATAACAAGACTAAGAGATAATTGGGTTATATTTGGCGCCAAATATAACCCAATTATGAAACGACAATTGACGAGCTTGCTAATAGCGCTCGTTCTTTGTGGAAGTCTACTTGCTCAAGAACAAGACCCCCAAACCTATCAGAGAAGAACCAACAAAGGTAAAGTCTTTGTTTTGTGGGGATACAACCGATCTTGGTATGCAGCATCCGACATTCACTTCAAAGGACAAAACTACGATTTTACCCTGCATAGGGTTACTGCCAAGGACAGACAAACCCCATTTACATTTAAGGATTATTTTTCAATAGACGTCATTACCGCACCACAGACCAATTTTAGAATAGGCTATTTTATCAACGACAAATACAGTCTTTCTATAGGTGTAGATCATATGAAATATGTGATGGTGCAAGACCAGAGGAGCGCCATTAGCGGAGGTATACATACAGGCGGTAACTGGGACGGGAACTACGATAACGATCCTATACTACTTACCGAAGATTTTTTGCAGTTCGAACATACCGATGGGCTCAATTATGTCTTGGTAGAATTGACCCGAAATGACGACTTATTTGCGCTTTTTCCATTCCGAAGAATTCCCAATATAGATGTGTTTTTGCAGACTGGCGTAGGCCTAGGGCTGCTTTACCCCAAATCTAATGTAACCCTTATGAATTTCGATCGTTATGACGAATTTCATACGGCAGGATGGGGCGCCAACATCAAGGTTGGATTAAATATTAGTTTCTGGAAATACTTCTTTTTACAATCGGAGTTTAAAAGTGGATATATCCGTATGAACGACATACTTACCACTCCCGATATAGCCACCGATAAGGCAGCACAAGGGTTTTTGTTTAGCGAATGGACCTATACTTTTGGTGTGAATTTTTGGTTGTTTTAGAGTCCTTTTAGGCTATTTCCACTTTTCAGGGTAAAAAAAACCCCGCTATAAGCAAAATGCAGCGGGGAATATCTGTGGATATTTTCGTGGTAATTATTTGTTCTTTTTAGCCCAGTTGTCTCTCAATCCCACTGTTTTGTTGAATATGGGATGGTTAGGACTACTATCGGTATCTACGCAAAAATAGCCTAAACGCTGAAATTGGAATTGCTCCCCTTTTTTGGCATCTTTTAGGCTTGGTTCAACCAAAGCTTTAACGGTTTCTAGAGATTTTGGGTTTATGAATTCCATAAAATCTTTTTCTGCATGGGCATCCGGTGCTTCGTCCAAAAAGAGCCTGTCGTATACCCTAACTTCGGTTTCTATAGCGTGTTTTGCAGAAACCCAGTGCAATGTACCTTTCACTTTTCTAAGGCTTTCGGGTGTGTTGCTTCCACTTTTACTCAAAGGATCATATGTGCAGTTTACCTGGGTGATGTTTCCCTCACCATCTTTTTCGCAACTATCTGCCTGTATGATATAGCCATTTTTGAGGCGAACTTCTTTGCCGAGTTTCAATCGAAAATACTTGCGGTTGGCTTCTTCTCTAAAATCTTCTTTTTCAATATAAATTTCTCTACCAAAAGGCACTTTTCTGCTTCCTGCAGTTTCGTTCTCTGGGTTGTTTTCGGCATCTAGCCATTCTTCTTCTCCCTCTGGGTAGTTGGTTATCACTACTTTTAGAGGATCCAATACTGCCATTACTCTGTTGGTGGTTTTGTTGAGGTCTTCTCTAGCACAAAATTCCAATAGGGCAACATCGGTTACATTATCTCTTTTGGATATTCCCGCCAAATCGCTAAATTTTCGTATGGCTGCTGGGGAGTATCCTCTACGTCTCAATCCAGATATGGTGGGCATACGCGGATCGTCCCATCCAGACACGATTCCATCTTCTACCAATCGCAGCAATTTTCTTTTGCTCATAATGGTGTAACTGAGGTTTCTACGGGCAAATTCGCGTTGTTTTGGGCGCATGCCCTCGCTGTATATCTGATCGAGAAACCAATCGTATAATTCTCTATGTGGTTTAAACTCTAAGGTGCAAAGCGAGTGGGAAATTTTTTCGATATAGTCCGATTCGCCATGGGCCCAATCGTACATCGGATAAATATTCCAATCGTTGGCGGTACGATGATGTGCTTTTTTTAGGATGCGATATACTATAGGGTCGCGCATGAGCATATTGTTGCTTGCCATATCTATTTTGGCACGCAATACGCAGCTTCCCTCTTCGAGTTCTCCGTTTTTCATTTGTGCAAACAAGGCCAAATTTTCTGCTATAGGTCGGTCTCTATATGGGCTATTGATACCAGCCTTGGTAGGTGTTCCTTTTTGTTTGGCCATTTCTTCGGAGCTTTGTGGATCTACATAGGCGAGTCCTTTTTCGATAAGCAGAATTGCCCAGTCGTATAGCTGTTGGAAGTAGTCGGAAGAATAACATTCTTTATCCCATTTAAAGCCAAGCCATTGGATGTCTTTTTTGATAGCGTCTACATATTCTTGTTCTTCTTTTTCGGGATTGGTATCGTCAAAACGAAGGTTTACTGGGGCATTATAGGTTTCGCCCAAGCCAAAATTGAGACAAATAGACGCGGCATGTCCGATATGTAAATAACCATTGGGCTCTGGTGGAAATCGAAAACGAAGCTCGGATTTGCTATACCCATTAGCAAGGTCTTCTTCGATGAGATGTTCCAAAAAATTGAGGGATTTGTTTGCTTCTGTCATGGTCCAAAATTATGAGGACAAATGTAGCTAAAAACTACAAAATATCGTTTTTAAATTATTATTAACCGACATAAAACAGCATTTCACAACAATTATTGTTGATAACCACAACAAAAAAGACGGGATATGCACGCTATTTTGTAGTTTTGGTTTTGAATAACAGTAGAAATAAACAAGTGTTACTAATTTAAGTAAGTCATTCATAACAATCTAAGAAAAAGCTGGGATATTTTTTCGCGAATGTTGAAAAGAAAAACTTGGAAAAGTAAATAATATTCACTAAACACTTAACCGAATTCCAACCTCGGCCGTTTATTCTATCTTAAAGTTTAGCATTGCCCTAATTTGCTACCTACTTATGAATAGAAGAAATATACATATTGTCGTTGCCCTCCTTTTCCTTTCTGGAATGGCAGTGTATGGTCAAAATCTCAAGAAGCCTGTACCAGAGTTCACCTTTGCTTGTGCTAGTGCTACTTTCAATACTTTTAAGATCAATTTTAAATGGGATCCACCTTCTGTGAATTCCGACAATCAGTTTGTCTTAGAAATGTCCGACAAAAATGGCAACTTCGACCAAGCAACTACTTTATCTACTGTTGCCAACAAAAACAACGATAACGATTTTGATTTTCAATTTTCTTTCCCAGAGGAAACCGCCGGGAACGGATATGTTTTTCGAGTGCGCAGCACGAGTCCTGCAAAAACGAGTCCTGTTACCAGTGCCTACGAGGTGTATTACAAAAATGTAAACTCCGGATTGGTCATCAACAATTTTGAAGGCAGTATCACAGTCTGTGACGGCACATCTGCCACTATATCTATAAACAATTTTAAAGACGAGCCAGCATACCGATGGTATCGCAATGGCACCTTGCTAGCAGGAGAGAGCGGCAATTCGCTTTCTGTTTCAGAAAATGGCACTTATTTTGTTGAGGTCGATTATGGGCAAAACTGCAGTAGCGCCACTACCTCCAATGGGGTAACTGTAAATGTGGGTACGGCTTCGGGCTTGGCGATAAACGGCAGCAACGACGTAAGCATTTGTAGCAACGAGAGCTATATGCTGGAAGCCAATGTAAACAACAGTTCTTTTTTATATACTTGGTATAAGGATGGTGTAGAGATTGGCCCTGCTACCGCAGGTGATTATACCCATACCGTAGACGGATCTACTAGTGGATTTGAAGGAAACTACAGTGTTGGAATTTCTGGTACTGGTATTTGTAACGAAACCTCGGGTTCTGTTAGCCTCAAGCAAAAAGGCAATTTTTCGTTGAGCATAGATCAAGGGCAAAATATAACCCTGATGCCAGGAGGTAACAAAAGCCTAAGTATTACTACCGATGCGACTAGCCCTAGCATACAATGGTACCGCAACAATGTAGCCATAAGTGGCGCTACCGATGCCAATCTAACCATTACCCAAATAGGAACCTACAAGGTAGAGGTGACCGCTGGTGGCAGCTGTGGACTTACCAAAACCATAGACAATATAGAGGTCTTGCATCCTACCAGCTTTTTGGTGACTATAGCCGCTATTGGCGGATATGAGGAATGTGTAAGTGCCAATACAGTATTGGATATAAGCGAAATACAGGCGGTAACCTCTAGTGGGAATATAGAAGTGACAGCCGAATTTAAACCGCAAATGACCTACCAGTGGTATAAAGACGGTACCGCTATTAGCGGCGCTACCTCCAATAGCCATTCGGTAAGTAGTTTTACCGAAAATGGCAGCTATCATGTGCGGGCACAAGTCTCTACTTACGATATTACAGCTACAGCCATCATAGTAAAACTTGCGTTTATAGAGGGCGTACAAATTAGCTCACCAACTACTGTGGTGTGTAGTGGAGGAGATAATATTATCATTAGTTCCGATATTACCGATACGACTTATACCTATGCCTGGTATAAAGATAATACCGATATGGGAGTGAGCACAAGCAGTTTGCAGGCCAATCAGCCAGGCTCTTACCAGCTACGCATCAGTTCCAATGGTTGTACAGTCAATAGCAATACCTTGGTGTTGAGCAATGCCGATGAGTCTGCTATACAATTTAGTGAAAACAGTCCGGTAATATTGGTCGAAGGATCGACCAAAACCATTACTGCAAGCGGAGGTACCGCTTACAAATGGTACAATACCAACAACGATTTACTCAGCAGCACCGATGCCATTACCGTTTCTGAAGAAGGGAGCTACAAATTGGTTGCAAGTCTTGGAGATTGCGAAGTGGTAAAGATATTAGAAGTAAGTTTTAAGGAAA
This sequence comes from Flavobacteriaceae bacterium, assembly GCA_025800395.1. Taxonomy (GTDB): domain Bacteria; phylum Bacteroidota; class Bacteroidia; order Flavobacteriales; family Flavobacteriaceae; genus JAOXRU01. Next base: position 5,483 of record JAOXRU010000009.1, on the reverse strand, counting down.
ACTTTAATGTACCAAATGTAATTACCCCAAATGCAGATGGTATAAACGATCTTTGGGTAATACCCAATAGCTATAGCAATAAAGAAGACATAGAAGTAGTGATTTACAATGGTAAAGGAGAGGAGGTTTACCGCACCACCAATTATCAAAACAATTGGCCCGAGTCTACCGCTAGTTTTTCTATAAAGCAAATTATTTATTACTACAGCATTAGCAAAGGTAATGAAACCCTAAAACGAGGAACGATAACTATAATACAATAAAACCAAAACCCAACCGACACTATGAAACAAAAAAGATTTGTTTGGTGTTTTTTGATCTTACTTTCCCTTTTTGCGCCTAAGACCTGGGCACAAGAGGAGAACAATCCTTATGTTCCAGTAGAGATCCCTGCACAGAACTTATTGAAATTCAATAGGTTTTTGCTCAACCCTACTTTTTCTACTGTAAGGGAGAACAAATCCTATCTCAATTTATACCACCGCAACCAAAACGTACAGTTCGACAACAATTTTCAAACCTATCTGTTTAGTTATTCTGGTCGAATCGGAGATCGCACAGGTGTAGGTCTGAGTTTGTATTCTCAAAAAATAGGCACCATCAGCAATTTGGGAGTGATGGCAAACTACGGATATGGGATACGCTTGGCGGAGAAGACGGCATTGAGTTTTGGATTCAATTTGTTGTATTACAATAGTGGATATGATGCCAACACGGCCAACATCAATACGGCAGAAGATCCGCGCTTGGCAGGAATCGCTGGCAACCAATTGATTTCTTTACAGCCAGGATTCAATTTAGCCCTTGGACCTATAGACATAGGCTTGTATGCCGAGAACCTATTGGAGTACAATCTCAAAAGCGGAGAATCCCTATCGGACTTCGCAGACAAGACCTATACAGGCCATTTGCAATACACCCACAAGTTTAAAAGTAATAGTGGTTTGTTTGAAAATGGTCGCTTGCTTAGCTTGGCAAGAGCTACCAAAATTGGGCAAGAAGAAGACTTACAATATGGTGGAAGCATGGTATTGGATTTACCCAAACTCGGATGGTTGCAAGGTGGCTATCATTCGTATTATGGTGCTTCTGCTGGTATAGGATTCAATTTGGGAAAAAGAGTGTCTTTGGGCTATTCTATGGAAAAAGGATTAAACGAGGCAAACAAAAATTTGGGCCTCACTCACGAGCTCAATTTTGCCTATTCGTTCCAACCTAGGCTTACCGAAGATGTGGTAAAAAACAAATCGGAGGACGACAAAGATGCTGTTGCCAAAAACCAAAAGAAATTTTTGAAGATGGATGAGGAAATAGCTGCTCGCGACAAAGAAATAAAGAAACTAAAGGATGCGCTACACGAAAACGATGAGGTAGTTTCGGAATTGATTTTCCGTCAGGATAGTTTAGAACGCAGCCGCAATGCAGATATGGAACGTCGTTTTGCTCAGGTATTGAAGCTGGCTAAAAAAGAAAATGACCCCAACTTTAAGGATAAAGCCAAAGAAATATTCTTTACTCCAAACAATGTAAAGAGCGATAAGGAGATTGCAAAGAATAATGTGCTTAAAAACAAAGATGTAAACAATGTTGCGTCTAAAGAAAAACAGAAAGAGCTTGAAAATAAGGTAAATAAAGCTAATAAGTTAAAGAAAAACAACAAAAATACCGATAAGTATAAAAACAACAATACAACAATTGCTTCCAACAACAAGACCAAAGATGGGGTTTCCAACAGCGCCCGCCCTGTAAAAAGTGCCAATACGAAAGCTTTTGAAAAAGCAGCTAAAAAACAAGGGGTACGCTCTCGAAGACTTACCAATCTAAAAGGCGTAGACAATGGCTATTATGTAGTGGCCAATGTGTATAAAGGAAACTATTACTTCAACAAATTTATGGAGGAGTTGAAGGCAAAAGGATTGCAACCAAAGTACTTTGTAAATCCTCAAAATGGAATGAAGTATGTGTATTTAGATAAATACGCCGATTGGCAGGATGCCATGGATGCCTATAAGAGCAAAATGGACGGCGCTTACCAACAAGATATGTGGGTGATGAATGTAGATAATGGCACTTCTAGTTTTGTGCCAAAAGAAGAGGATGCTGTACTTCAAAAAAACATAGTTTCGGAAAAAAGCAATGAAGAGTCGAAAAAAATCCGTAATTTTGAAGAATCGAAGAAGCAGACTGCAGCTTCTTCAAACAATAGAACCTATTCCAAAGATGCAGTCCGCAGAACACCATTGAAAGAAAATGTACGCGTAGTCGCCACAGACGACGTTAGTGCTGGTTATTATATCGTAGCCAATGTTTTTTCTGTGAAACGAAACGCAGACAATTTTGTAAAAGAATTAAATGATCGTGGATTGGACGCAGCATATTTTGTCAATCCCGAGAATCAATATCGTTATGTGTATTTGCGAAAGCACGACCAATGGGATAAGGCGGTACAATCGTATTATTCCAAAATCGACAACCAATACAAAGAGGACATCTGGATTATGCGAGTAGCGCCGAATATAAGTATTTGAATAGAATAAAATTTATTGTTAGTATTTTGTTGAAAAGTGCCTACAATATAATATGACCTTTAATGTTTAATAATAAAAATAAAACATAGCCTTGAAACGAATTCGTTATTTATGAAGACACTAAAAGCTGCCAGATAGAGCATATCTTTCTTGGTAGATAAGTGGTGTCCCCAAATCACAAGTAATTAAGCCCCAATTACAAAATGTATTTAACCTCGACACAAAAATCGTATGGCATTACTTATGTTATGCACCAGCCAAAACACATTCTTTGGGTTGGTGATAGACTTACTTTTGCTACAGATTTTCTAAGAAGATATATTTTTCAAATTGGAGTTTTGCTTGTGTGGAATAAGAACTTATTTCAATACAAAATCAAAAACGATTGCTGCTGGTTGCGCCGAGCAGCACTAAAACTAACTCCTACCTTCAATGAAAAGTAAATTGCCCCTACATTTTCGTTTTTTAGTAGTCTTATGCTTGTTTTTCGCAAGTTTAGGCTATGCCCAAGTAAAAGAACCCTTTAACATTCGCTACCCCCGACCAGGAGACGCACCTACATTGCGTGGCGATCTCACGGTTATTGGAAACAACATTGTTAACCGTGCACCAGCCAATGATCCGTATTCTGGATCTACGGCCAACGATCGATTAAATATGCAATATATCAATGTGGATCCCGATCCGGGAGGCAGGCGTTTTAGCTCCAGTAGTGCGGTATTGCAATTCCCACAAGCCAACTGTAACAATATAGTGTATGCAGGTTTGTACTGGGGGGCCACTTATGTGCGCAATGGCGGTAATGCTAGTCCGTTAAATATTCAAATGAAGCTACCTACCAATGCGAACTATGTGGATATTACCGGAACCTATGTATTCGACGGTGCTTCCGACCCAACAACTAGAGATTATAGTCCGTATATCGCATATGCAGATGTGACCAACCTTATCACAGCACAAGCCGATCCTACTGGGGAATACACTGTGGCCAATGTGCGTTCTACTCTTGGTAGAAGAGTCTTACCAGGCGGTGTATCTGGTGGATGGACTTTGGTAGTTATATACGAAAACCCATTGTTGAAAGGAAAGAAAATCACCACTTTCGATGGTTTTGCAGTGATTCGCTCGGGGGAGTCCGCAACCATTAACTATAGCGGATTTGAAACCATTCCATCCGGTCCTGTACGTGCCCAATTGGGAGTTGGGGTATTGGAAGGTGACCGCGGGATACCAGGAGATCGTTTGAGTATTAGTGCGGCGAGCAATCCGGGAACCAATTTTTTGTCCAACGCACAAAACCCAGTAGATAATTTTTTCAACGGAAGTATTTCTATCAATGGCGCACAGTTTACCAATAGAACACCAAATAGTCTAAACACCTTGGGTTGGGATTTGGATTTGTTGATGCTCAACAATCCAGCCAATTCGGTTTTGCCAAACAATGAAACCTCCGCAGCTTTTAGTGCAACTAGTAGTCGAGATAAATACGATATATTTTTCAATTCTTTCAATGTAGAAATCATAGAACCAGATATTCGTCTACACAAAATAGTAGAAGATTTGGCTGGTAACGATATTTCTGGAGATGGCGTTACTCTAGGTCAAGATTTAGAATATGTACTTACTTTTCAAAACCGAGGAAACGATCATGCAACTGGCTTTCAGATTCGAGATCCACTTCCAATCAATGTCAATTTCAACGATATAGCGGCCAATTTGGATTTGCCTCCAGGAGTAACTTGGGTATACGACAATGTCAATCATGAAATTATTTTCAATATACCAGACAATTTGGTAGAAGAAAATGGGGCCGAACACACCATTCGCATCAATGTGCGTGTGGTAGACAACTGTTTTGAACTACGCGACGCCTGTTCCAACCTCATTCAAAATTTGGCGTATTCTACCTATAGAGGGGTGTTTAACAACAACCAAATCACGGACGATCCATCGGTTTCTGCTGTAGATGCTTGTGGATTTGTAACCCCAGGAGCAACCAACTTTTTGGTAGATCTTGGAGACTGTGACTTTACCCGTACCGAAAACCTTTGTGGGGAGCGTGTTACCCTTACCGCTGGTAATGGTTTTGATTCCTATGAATGGAGAGACCAAAATGGAAACATAGTAGGAAATACGCAAAATATAACAGTAAATGAGGTAGGAACCTATACCGTTACCAAAACTGCTCCTGCTCCTTGTTTGAGTTTTGATGAAACCGTAAATGTGGTTCTCTTTGGTACCACACAAACCAATCCTATTCTCCCAGTGGCCGATGAGGTAGTTACTTGTCCCAACGATGGAGATGATTTACCAAAAATATTTTTGTGTGGCGCATCGGATACCCGCTTATTAGAAACCAATATATCTGATGCTACTTCTATAGTATGGGAAAAACTAGACGAAGGCAGTTGCGCAGCCATTACGGAAGATTGCGCCAACAAAAATTCTACTTGTACCTGGAATCAGGTAGCAACAGGAGACGACTTCAATGTAGGAGACGCAGGAGAATATCGATTGGTGATCAATTATCAAAATGGATGTTTTAGTAGATTCTATTTCAAGGTATTTGTAAACACTTTAGATCCACTTCACAATTTTAGAGATATCATTTGTAATACGGATGGTAATATTACCATTACCAATGTGCCTGGGTCGTACGAATTTCAACTGATAGACGCTACCAATGGAAATATAATAGTGCCCTACCAAAACAATCCTTCTTTTGATATTGCAAGTCCTGGTATATTCACGGTAGAAATACGTCAGCAAGGGGTAAACAACGGTTGTATTTTCCGCGTAAGCGATATAGGAATTAGAGAAAGAAATTTTGATGGAAATGTAATTGTAACAGACGAATCTTGTACTGGAGATTTAGGAAGTATACGCATACAAGCAGTAGATGCATTGCCACAGTATTCTTATGCGATTTTTCAGGGAGTAACAGTGGTAGATACA
>JAOXRU010000645.1 GCA_025800395.1 Flavobacteriaceae bacterium | reverse complement strand
ATTCCCATCTGAAACATGTGATTAATTGCGTTACTACCGCCGCCTCCGACGCCAATTACTTTAATTACATTGCTTTGGTTCTTTGGTAAATCGAAAGAAATGTTATCCAATTCTGTGCTCATGTTAAAATTTTTCTTTTCGTGATATACTTAAAAATGTCTGCTGATATTTCTAGTTATATCTTTTCATTGTAAATAGTGTGTACACCGATATTATTCGGCATTATCTAAAAAATCTTTTAGTTTCTCGGACCATTTATCAAAGAACGATTTTTTGGGTCTTTGATCTATCTCCGGTAAGGGATCTTCCTCGGTTTCGGTTTCTGTGGCCACTTCTTTTTCTTCTACTTGCAGTACTGCTTGGTTTTTGTTGTTTTCCAAGGCATCCATAAGTAGTCCTACAGCAGTGGCATATATTGGACTAGCAACATCTTCGTTGGAGTTGCCTGCCAAATGCTCGTTCGGATAGCCTATACGGGTATCCATGCCGGTAATGTATTCTACAAGTTGCTTTAGGTGTTTTAATTGGCTGCCGCCACCTGTGAGTACGATACCTGCAATTAGTTTTTTCTTCTGCTCTTCGTGTCCGTAGTTTTTTATTTCTACAAATACTTGTTCTATAATTTCTACTACCCTTGCGTGTATAATTTTAGATAAATTTTTAAGGGTAATTTCTTTGGGTTCTCTGCCTCGTAGTCCGGGTATGGAAACAATTTCGTTGTCTTTGTTTTCCCCTGGCCATGCCGAACCGAATTTTATTTTTAACAATTCGGCTTGTTTTTCTATAATAGAGCAACCCTCTTTAATATCTTCGGTAATAACGTTTCCGCCAAAAGGCACTACGGCTGTATGGCGAATAATGCCGTCTTTAAATATGGCTAAATCGGTGGTACCACCTCCTATATCGATAAGTGCTACACCTGCTTCTTTTTCCTCCTGACTAAGTACGGCATTGGAAGATGCTAGTGGTTCTAGGGTAATATTTCCTAGCTCTAATCCGCTGCTTTTTACGCATCGGCCTATGTTTTTAATACTCATTACCTGTCCTACCACTACATGAAAGTTGGCTTCTAGCCTGCCGCCATACATGCCTATGGGTTCGCGTATTTCTGCTTGTCCGTCTACTTTGTAGCCTTGTGGCAAGACGTGAATAATTTCTTCTCCTGGTAGCATAACCAGTTTAAAGACTTGGTTAACTAGTTTTTCGAGGTCGTTATTGTCTATAACTTCTTCGGCATTTTCTCTGGTAATATAATCGCGATGTTGCAGACTGCGAATGTGCTGTCCGGCGATGCCAACCACCACTTCGTTTATTTTTTTACCTGCATCTGCTTCGGCAGCAGTAACTGCCTGCTGAATACTTTGTATGGTTTGGGTAATATTGTTTACCACCCCACGGTGTACTCCTAGGCTTTTGCTTTTTCCGATTCCTAAGATTTCTATCTTGCCATATTCATTTTCTTTACCTATCATGGCCACAATTTTTGTGGTTCCAATGTCTAATCCAACGGCATAATTTTCTTGACTCATCTTAACTTTTTTTGGTAACTACTACCTGGTTTTTATAAAACAAATTCACTCGCTTAAATTTATTTAGCGATTTATCGGTCTTTGCTTTTTTATAAAAAGCCTTAAAATTGTTGAACTTTTGCTGTAAGCGGGTGGC
>JAOXRU010000637.1 GCA_025800395.1 Flavobacteriaceae bacterium | reverse complement strand
TCCTCTAGACTTTTTCAAGTGCCCAGCTAAGGCTTGGAAAAAGGCATCCCTAGTCTTAATGTCGCAGTCGTCGTTTATAGTCGGATGATGGTTCCATTTGGTAATGTACCATTGCGAATCTACAAGGAGCAGCACCACCTGTTCGTTAATTTCTACTTTTTTTATGGGGCAGCCATTCTCTGGTAAAAAACTGTTCTTGCCGAGTTGTTTTTCGATATACTTTTCCTGTCTTTTGAGACCCTCTAGTCCGCTATACCAATCGTGATTGCCAGGGGTAAAGATGGTTCTTCCTTGGAAGTCTTTGGTAATTCCTGTTTGAAGATCTAACTGCCATTCTCCAAAACGTCTTCTGGGGCTGTCTTTAGCTTCGAGTCCTTTAGGATATACATTGTCGCCCAAAAACAAGGCGGTACTATTTGGGGTGGCCTTACTTAGTGCTTTATAAAAACCTTTTACTGCTACAGTAGTATCTCCAATGGGATTATTACCAGCATCTCCAAGAAGGTAGAAACTATGCTGTATCTTTCGGTTTTTTGGGAAGTTTTGCAGCAGGGCATCTTCTCTATATTGTAAATTATAGGTAGCGCAACCTGCGAGATTTAGGAAGAGAAAAAGAAGAAATATTTTAGAAATATGAACCTTCTTGTACATATAAAGTCGTAATTTGTTAATTTTAAATTTTGTATAAACCCACATATCATGGATATCATTGCAAAAGCAAGTACTTATGTTAGCGGCTTATTAAACGTGAAACTAAGCAATAAAAT
>JAOXRU010000635.1 GCA_025800395.1 Flavobacteriaceae bacterium | reverse complement strand
CTTTTGTAGTTGAGTCAATTTAAAACCGAAGCAATCTAGATCATCTAGCTCTTCCTGATTTCCCAACCATAGACTTCCGACACTTAAGTCTAAAGGATAAACTTCTTTCTGATGGATATCTGCAAAGAGATCTTGCAATTGAAAATTTTGTTTGCCAACCCAAGTTGCAAACTTTTTAGCCTCGGGACAAGGCTCGTATCCACAGGCATGTCTAAAATGGTATAAGGCAAAATCTGGGTGCACATTTCTCCAAGACTTTAGTAGTTTCCAAGCAGGCTTTTCGCTAATTAACAAATAGGTGTTCTCTGGTTCTTTTTGCTTATTTATTGCGGATTTGGTAACGGAAATCACCATACGCATTGCAATGGCATCGTATAGGTGTTCTAATTCTTCTTCTTCCAACGCAAAGGCTTTATGGTAAGCACTTATAATAGGAATGGCTGCTTGTAATGGGTCTACAAAATCGGCTACAGCATAAGCAACAGCTATGGCTACATCATTAATTATTTGGGTATGTACCGCATCTCCATAATCAATGGCAGCTAGAACTCTTGGCGATTGCAAATCGTTACTTACTAAAACATTATTGTCGTTGGCATCGTTGTGCACCACCGCTTTGCGCAATTGCGAATAACCATCTTGTCTATTGTGAAAACGTTTTTGAAAAAATTGGATAATTTCCAAATCATTCTCATTAAAAAGAGAAAGGTGCTTTTTAGTCCATAAAGACTGTGCAACATCCCACTCAAATTTTCTATGCGCTCGTGGATGATTAAACCCCTGTAAGGCATTGGTAAGTTTTCCGCATATAGCACCCAAATCGAAACGCAGTTTATAACTATGTGGATTTACACTACTCCACAAACGACCTTCGATCCAACCTAAGCAACGAACTTTTCTAGTTTTCCCAAAACGATCGATATAGTCGGAGACACCAAGCCCATTATTATCCAGAACTACTTTTGGCACTTCATTTTCTTCTAATTTGGTTTGTATATATTCCAACAAATTTTGTTGAAAATCTAAATAGCCTACATCTACTTCTGGGCGAGAAATTTTTAAAATAAACGCCCCATCTTTCGCACTAATTTTAAAATTAAAATCTACCTCTCCGGGAAGTGCCTTGGCAGTACCCACTATACCATAAACTTGAAAAGCAACATCTTCTGCTTCTAGTTTGGTAATACGTAAATTTTGATAATCCATTATATTTTTTATTTATCTACCAGCAACATAATTATATGAGCTGCGCTCCAACTGAAATTTTTTGCATTCAATCCCTCTCCACTTATGGGATGATAATTTTCATGAATA
>JAOXRU010000613.1 GCA_025800395.1 Flavobacteriaceae bacterium | reverse complement strand
CTCACCTTAGATATGCCAGGGTCTCATTGTCTGATTTACTATGCTGAAAAATTGGTAGGGACTACCTCAAGCCTAAGCATTAGTCCATCCAAACATTGCTAAAAGATACTTAAAGAAGTGTGAAGTGACGAAAAATAGTGCAAAAGCATCTTTTGAATGCTGAATTTTATCCCAGATATGGCAGCAATCCTACCAGAAAAAGCGGTGCAGAATGACCCAAAAATACCACCGAATTAACCATAATACCTCTGTCTTCGAATAGTGCAGAACGAACCAACTTTAGTGCAAAATGAACCGAAAATAGGTACGTAAAAAATTATTCCCCTTTCGAAAATGTCAAGTTTGTTTACGCCCAGCAGCTGACTGCGCCGGTAAAATGACGTCATGTCTATTCTAGCATCTAATTTCAGCGGAACTAGGACAGAAAGTACGCCTTTTATGAGCTTAAATAATCAATAAAAATGCCGCCTACACGAATAACTAGGTTATTTAAATAAGATCACATTGGTTTTCTCATAATTCGATCGTAAATTTTTGTCTATGGCGTTTTAGCATTACGGCTGCGATTGTGTGCGCCCAGAGTCAGCTGGCGAAGTGGCAGTGACGTCACCACTATTCTAACGTATATCATGGATCAAGTAGTCCTGGAT
>JAOXRU010000577.1 GCA_025800395.1 Flavobacteriaceae bacterium | reverse complement strand
AGCGGAAATAACCAAGAAACACTTCGATTGGGTGGTGTAGTTGCTCACCACCTGTTTTCGGGTCTCGAACTTTGTTTTTTTACTTTTAAAATCTACTATGGATCCCGCACGGTGGTGGGGTTCCCGCACGAATCCTTTCGTGTGGTGGCATTTTATATTCAAATAGCTATAAAGAAAAATATCTTCTATTTCTTTTAAGGGCATTACCAACTAGATATGGTATAATTCAAGGCTTTTTGGGACAAAGATTGCTGTTTATTAGGCTTTCTATAAATTTATTTTGTCTTTCCTTATGCGTTGTTGTGATATTTTCGAGCTATAAATAGCCCTTCAAAGCCACGCCTAGCCTAAGAAAATTAAAATAAACTATGTGCGTAAGTTATATCGGTCTCACTTTAGTTTAAAACCAACCCAATAAATAGCACTTTTAAGGGCATTTTAAAATAGACATGGTATTGCTTTAAAAACAAGAAGCTGCGCTGCGTTTTGCTTTTACCATAACGGTGCTATGTTATTCCATTTTCTTTTCAAAAGTTTTATATCCTCACAACCAACCGCTTGCTCTAGGTTAGAATTTTTTAAGGCATTATTCTACTTTGTTAAAAACGTTTTGCAACGGTCTTGGTACAATTTCCCCTATGTAGCGTGAGGGGTAGTAGTGGCAGCTTTTTGCCCAGAACCATTTGCGGCAGTTATGGGCGGAGGCGACCGGCAGGAAGCCCACGAACCATTACTAACGCTTTGGTACTGGGCAAAAACTATAACGGATAACCCGACCCTCCGAGGCCATAGCCAAGGAGGGGCACGCCCAAAACATTGCACATAAAATATACAAAATCCTATAGAAAATTATACTATTTTTACTGGCGTAGGCAAATAGATGCAGAAATTGGGTGTGGCTGGTAGATTGATAACAATATAATAACACAGTTGTGCATTGCGATAGGGATATTTGCAGAATTTAGAAACGGTAAATATGGAGAATTTCTATTTAATCATGGTTATTGCATTGGCGGGGTTGGCAATAGCGGATTTGGTAGTTGGCGTTAGTA
>JAOXRU010000136.1 GCA_025800395.1 Flavobacteriaceae bacterium | reverse complement strand
GCAATAAAATATTGTGAATGCCGAATGAAAGATTATAATCTAAAGCTAAAAATGACTGTTTGAAGTTGGATTTGTGCTGGCTTTCCATCCCGGTGCCATTTTCTATCCGAAGCACAGGATGGGGTAAAACGCCCCATTAGGCCTTGGGGTCAAACGCCCCATGGTCCCTATGGGCTATATAATGGAAGGTACCGGGACACCAGATAAAGTACTTTTTACTAATGTAAGTACAATAATAGTTATTTTTCCATGTTTGGAACCAGTTTACGATTACTTTCGACCCTTTTCTGAATACCTAAATGCGTTTTTATTTTTCTGAATATTAGGCAGAATGATGATGAATTTGTCCGATCCGATGTAAAGGAAGGGGGATGCCTCCAAAGTTTACATTCGTCAATTGATGATGCAAAATCGATTTGAACACCAAACCATACTCAGTATTAACTAGACAATAATTGCTGGTAAGGCTTTTTGCCCCAGGGTCTGGGGCGTCTTGCCCTGGGGGTGGGGCAAGACGCCCGATTTGCAGGGCTCTCGAAAATCGCTCCCCAGATCCGGGTGAGGCTAAAAACAAAGAAATGAACCCTTTGTAAATTAGTAAAAGTGTTCAAAGAATGTTTTAGT
>JAOXRU010000573.1 GCA_025800395.1 Flavobacteriaceae bacterium | reverse complement strand
CAACCAGGTGGAAATACAAGCCCTAGTAGATCTCGATAATGCTACGGACGAAATCAAAGCAAAAATCGCCAAGAAACTCGTATGCCACAACCAACTCTATGCCGTACCCCCAAACCTGCTACCCGCCCAAACCGATACCAGCCCTACAGTGGCGGAAGTAGCGGAGGGAGAGCGCCATTTTAGCCGTTGCGTTTGCAAAAACTACGACCTCATTTGGGGAGATAAACTGAACTGTTCCCAACGAAAAAAAGTAGTAGAAGTTTGTAAAAATTTATGGGGAGAAGCCCAAAAAATAGAGAAAGCCAATCAGTTGTTAGCTGTCATGCATTTAGAGACTGGTAGAAGTTTTTCTGCTTCTGCAGATAATGAAAATGGTTATGTTGGCCTAATACAATTTAGCAGCGGCGCTGCTGCTTCTTTGGGAACTAGCCAACGAGATCTAAAACAAATGACCTTTGTAGAACAAATGGATTATGTAGAAAAATATTTGAGTAAGAAAAAAGATAAATTAAACTCCATGACCGATATGTATTTGCAAGTACTCAAACCCAACGCAGTTGGAAATGGCAACAATCCGGACTATATCATATTCGACGAGAGTATTCCTTTGCCAGATGGCGACGGAAAAAACACCAGTGCCGCACAACGCGAACTAAATATTCAAAGAGACCCATGGGTAAAAAAACTAGGCTATAAATCCAATCCGTATTTTATGGTGGAAGAAGGCGAAAAAAAGAAAAGAGAAAAATGGAATTATACCAAACAAAAAATGGAACTAAAGGAAGGATTCCATGGCGGTAAAACCGCTGTTTGGGAAGTAGAACAAGTACTCACCAACAACCATTATCTAAAGGGACAGGCCAACAAATTTGATGGGAAATGTGTGGACATATTAATAAATAAAATGCAAGAGGAAACCGCTCCATGGATTATTAAAGCTTGGCGAGAGTATTTTAATTATTTCGGTAAACGTGAAAAAGACGATCCTTTAAAACAACGAATAAAGGAATATTTCTATAAGACCAAAAACGATGGATATGACCATAAAAAAGCATGGTGCGCCGCATTTGTAAATTTTTGTTTTTATCTAACAAGTGATTATAAACACACTAATACTAAAGGTACAGCAGGAGCATATGATTGGGCGGAGTATTCAAACGATAAAGTAAAGAATAATGAAGGAAAAGATGGATGGAAAAATGGTGAGTTATCCGAACCTTTCATTGGCGCAGTAATTGTGTTCTCATTTTCTCATGTGGCCTTTATTGTTGGTGAAAATTTAGATGGATCAAAATATGTATTCTTAGGTGGTAACCAAGAAGGATGGGAAGGAAAAAAGAGTGGTACGCAAATAATAAGTTTATCTTCTATAGATAAGAATAGTAATCAAATCTATCGAATAATGAAGCCTAAAGGCTACGAAATACCAAAATCACAAAAAACACTAAAAAAATATGATGTTGAAACGGAAAATAGTTTTGATAGTACTCGTTAGTATTCTTTCATTTTTTATAGGATGCAAAGGCAAAAGAAACACTGATGTGCAAGATCAAAATAAAACAAAAAAAGAGGATCTACGAAAATCTGAAATAGAAACAAAAGAAAATGCAAATCCAATGAGCAATCTGACTCAACAAAAAGAAGTTTTCAAAAAGATCCTTTTAGAGCAGTTAAGAGAAGGAGCCTATCATTTTTCACCAGTTGGTAGCGATATGATGAAAGGCAGTATTAGTATGGAATACATCGAGACAAGTAGTGACATCATGTTTAAAGAAGTTCAAAAAAAAGGATTTAAACAAATTTCATTAGAACTATTTAATTCGAAAATCAAGAAAATATTTGGTCGGGTTCTTCTAATAGATTCAGATAAAAACACACTTTATATCAACTATTTTGATCCTTGTAGTAGAGTTTTTTATTCATATCCAAGTGATGGGATATACTATAACGGAACTTTCATCTACAAAAAACACAGGATGGTTTTTGATTATTATTATCTCCCAGAAATTGTGCCTTACAACAATGAAATGTTAAATCAAGAAAAAGAATTTTCTTCTATCGTTTATAATAAGGAATATCAAATGGATGTAGAAATTCAAAAATGGTATACAGTAGAAGATTTAGCCCAGCAACGAAAACAAAATATAGAGATAACTGCGAACCGCAACCTCTACCTATTCAACGACGACAAAAGCAAGCTCCCTTGGTTGCTACAGAACGATCCGCTCTTTATGAAAAATTTGGTGCTGCAGTTTGGTTGGGAAGAAGATCCCAAATTGGTAAAATGGGTTGCAGAAAACTTCATGGAGGCTTATCGCGAGCGTGGGTCTAACTGGCAATTGGATGGTTTGTTTTGGCATAAGGATTGTTCTGGCAAATTCCGTATAAAAAAACAAGTATTTCAAGCCTTGTTGGAATTGGAGTATATAGATAGTATTCGCACTATGTGGGAATACAGCCCAGAGCTTAATGCCATAACCGGATGGGCATTAGACAAATTTGAAGAAAAAGACTTAGAAGATAATGAAGAATCTCATCTTAACTTCAATCAAAAATGCGAGCTATTTGCCCATGTCATGTTTTTGGTGGAAAACGCTAAAGGGCAACATGGGAAATTTAGTGAAATTAAAGAATTGCCAGAATATTATTTTATATACAAACACAATCGGGAGATTTTTGAAAAGGTAGAACCAGTTTGGGTCGAAAACGACTTTTATGGTTTGGAAGGTTTGTCTGAGGTCTATTTTGAGTATATCAAAAACAATGAAGTTCCAGAATGATACGAATTGGAAGTTAAAAATTAAAATATCACATTGGTAGTACTC
>JAOXRU010000569.1 GCA_025800395.1 Flavobacteriaceae bacterium | reverse complement strand
TGTAAAGGTAAAATTCTCATCGCCAACTTTTCCGGTCATGGCGCGCCAGTAGCCATTCAGCGGTTTGTCGTGGGATAATTAGATTCCAACATGGCGGCCCGTTTCACCAGCGGAAGTAAAATTGTCACAGGTTTAACTGCTGATCAAATGTACCGCTTTACAGCCACCTCAACACAAATTGCCGGTTTAGAAAGCTGACGTTTTGCTCGAAATTTTGGTACCAAACATGTCTACCTTCGTGGATTATTTAAGCGTACAAAATCCTCTGGAATTCTCTATCGCTCGCGAATCGGAAGCGGCGAAGTCATGCTGGAGCTGAGCCATATTTTAGTATTTTTCACTGCAAAAACCGAAATGTAAAAGTATTCGCTATTTGCTTCATAATTTGTACTACACATGGGAAGTATGTCTACTATGTGGATCCAGTCCGGCAAATGGACTACAAAGCCTTGGAGCACGGTAAATAACTTTTTATTTTGGGGTTGTTTGTCAAATTTTGTAGGAAATATGAGAGATCGAGGGGCTTAAGACCTGCGATTTAGTGGGTAGTCGAAACGAAATGCGTAATGTAGACATTTCAACAATATTTTTACGAAAATAAGACCATATTGTCTCATATAATGGAATCCCGGTCCGGCAAATGGGACATATTTATTAAGTTTGCTTCTAGCTTCGAGGTTTTATCGTTTTCCATACGTTTCTTTGCAAAATTTGGACGCCATTTTGTGAGTTAT
>JAOXRU010000535.1 GCA_025800395.1 Flavobacteriaceae bacterium | reverse complement strand
CGACGTAGTCCAGTGGATAAGGCATTGGTTTGCAGATTCAGAGGTCGCGAGTTCGGTTCTCGCTGGAACCTGAAAAAAGAAAAGGTTTTTATTTGTAATTCATTCTTTGCATAATTACTCATGCGCGGTAGCGGTGTGAGTTAAGGTTTCGGCTCCGTTTTTCTTTTTTTTTTTACTCATGCTCGGTAGCAGCATGAGGTAATGTTTCGGCTCCGTTTTTCTTATTTTTTCGTGTCACATTTGTGCCTGCAAATTTATGCCAGACGGCCAATTTTATAATTATGCAAAGAACGAATTACAAAAACTTTTTATTCTCAGTTTCCAACGTAAACGGGAATCGAACTCGCGACCTCTGAATCTGCAGGCCAATGCCTTGTCCACTGGACTACGGCGGCAAGCCTGGATCTTTTATTGCAAAAATTAATATTTAATTGTCAAGCTCGTTCCCAGGGCCCTCGCATCTTTTCAAGATGGCGGCCGCTTTTCAGATCAAGCTCAAAGTGTTTATGGCCCGTTACTATTATGTTAGCCACGGCAACGCCACAATCACCTGCTGTGAAAAGACCTTTAGCGAACTTGGAGCCGTACAATTATCCACATTGGCAAACCAAAAACCTTTACGATACGAAAACAAGCCGAGAGCTGGAGCGTCTTCGATCGTTGCATGTCTAGTTCTGACAGAATTTAGGAGAATGTTTTAAAATCGTGTGCAATGAGGGCAAAAAACAGAGAGAGCCGAAAGAATGGAGAGAACTAATTGGCAAACACTGCAAAAAAAGAGTCTACAACACGAAACACCGCCTGATTAGACCAGATATCAGATATCGCCAAAACTCGATGTTCAAAGTAGCCACAAATATTGGACCTGGGACTGTGGACTACCGGCTATGGATTATGGATCAGAAACTATGGGCTACATTAGGACAATAATACAGCGGCATGATTTTTTTTTCTTGGGG
>JAOXRU010000529.1 GCA_025800395.1 Flavobacteriaceae bacterium | reverse complement strand
GGTATGTAGATTTGACGGATTGCCATAAAATTTGGCCAAAACTTTCGGAGGACAATGACAAACAAAACGGTGTCAGGAAAGTTTGATATTTAGAATATTTTTCCTGTAGCGACCACTTACACAATACGTCTCGAATATTTTTACCTACTCCAGCTTTGGACATGGATATCTAGATAACCAATAAGAATATCGAAAATCCCTGACACGGTTTTGTTGACTGATGCCTTGTGAATAACACTGTGCAGCTATTTCATTCCTATCGCGGCATTCGATACCCGATAAATTCAATCAAACAACCCTCGGTCGTTTCGGTCTGTACCGGCTTCTGGCGCTTCGCAAAAGAAAAAGTCACTAAAATTACATTTTTATCCAAAACTACATTTATTAAGCTTTCTACTGATATATAGTTTGGTAGAGTCTTCTTAAGGCTTAAAGGTAGGAAGCATCCTAATAAATTACGGTTGCAAAAATCTTTTTTTGATAATTAGCGCTTCACACAACAAAAT
>JAOXRU010000527.1 GCA_025800395.1 Flavobacteriaceae bacterium | reverse complement strand
ACTAGGGTTTTTGGCAATATAGTGCCCGCATCTAAAAGGGCACTGTACAAAAATGGTTTAAGTATACTGCCAGTACTTCTTAGTGCATGAATCATATTTACATCTTTTTGATGTATGCTGTCGGTTGGTGCATTGCCTATATAGGCTTCTACTGCTCTTGTTTTTACATCTATTACAAGTATAGCAAGGTTGTGTATTTGGTTTTGCGAAAGTTGTTTATAGTTTTTTTTGGCAATTTCCGCTAATTGATCTTGTAAAGGACCGTGTATATGTGTGTAATGCTTCTTTCCTGGATTTTGGATATATAGTTTTTCTACCAAATGTGGCGATCTTCGTGGTATTTTATAAGGTTTTTGAGGAAGTTCTTCTGCTATTGCTAAAGTGTAGTCTAGTTGGTCTAAATACCCTTCTTGGTATAGCTTTTGTAAAAGACGATTACGTTTGTTTAAAAGATGCTTTTGGTTTTTTCCAGGGAAAATTAAACTGGGCGCATTTGGAAGTACTGCTAGAGTAGCACATTCTGCCCAAGACAACTCAAACGGAGAACGACCGAAATAACGCCAGGCAGCCATATCTAGTCCTACTACATTTCCTCCAAATGGTGCATGAGAGGCATATAGTTTAAGAATATCTTCTTTAGAAAAACGAAGTTCTAAACGACTAGCTAAAATCATTTCTAGAATTTTTTCCGCATAAGTACGTCTCGGT
The DNA here is from genome assembly GCA_025800395.1 of Flavobacteriaceae bacterium. Classification (GTDB taxonomy): domain Bacteria; phylum Bacteroidota; class Bacteroidia; order Flavobacteriales; family Flavobacteriaceae; genus JAOXRU01. Next base: position 815 of record JAOXRU010000527.1, on the reverse strand, counting down.
TGCTGCCGCGATAATCGAATTACTTGCTGGGTAATGGTACTACCTCCTCTTAGAACGCGACCTGCTTGTATATTGGTTGCTAAAGCTTTTACAATAGAAACTGGATTAACCCCAGGATGTTGGTAGAAATAAGCATCCTCAAATTGTAGCACAGCAGTTTTGTATTTTTGAGGTAACGAATCTAGTTGTGGAAATCGCCATTGGCCATCTGTAGCTATTTTGGCTCCTAATAATGTGCCTTGTGCATCAAAAACTACTGTAGAATGTGGTTGCTTAAACAAGCTTTTTGGCAAGCAAAAAACATACCAAATAGCCAGTACCAATAGTATCCAAAATCGCTTTTTGTGTATCTGTTTACGTAACCAATTTTGTCCGATTAAAAGAACCTTCATTTTTGTTTAAGTACGTCTCTTTTTGGAGAATAAACCGTCTTTTTAGTCCATTGTTATTTCTACATAGTGCTATAACTTTATTTATAACAAGATGTTTTTATTCTCTTTCCTTGTTTATTATAGCGCAGGACTATTTTACAACTTCGATCCATTTTCCTTTGTTTCTTGCGGTATACGTATTGTCATACATGGCTTCTGCATGTGCACCTGGGAGGTAATAGGTGCCGAGGTAGGATGCATTAAGTAACACTCTAAAAACACGGGTTTGCTTTGGTTTTAAATTTAAATAGGCGTGTACCCGATCGTCGCGTATATCGGTATGGGTTACATCATTTGCTTGGAAGTATCCAAAATCTGTAAATCTTGTATTTACGATTTCCCACCCTCCTGGGAACAATTGGCTAATGGCTACGTTTTCTACTT
>JAOXRU010000501.1 GCA_025800395.1 Flavobacteriaceae bacterium | reverse complement strand
AAGTAAAACTCAGATAAGGAAAGTGGCTAAACAAGGTGGAAGTCTTTTCTCATCACTGGCAAGCCTTGGAGCTAGGGTATTACCTTACGCTGTAAAAGGTTTGTCAAAAGCTGCACCAGCACTGGCAACTGGTGCTGTTTCCGCTTTAGGAAGTTTGGGTATCGATAAGATATTTGGAAAAGGAATTAATATTCCTAAAAAATTCTTTCCAATGTTGCCAAAGATAGTAAATCAATTAACTCAATCTCAGATAGATCAAATCAATAGAGTCATACAAAGTGGCGGAAGACTTGTTATTAAACCAACAAGAAAAAAAGTTGAAGGAGGATTCTTGAGTGCACTTGCTTCAATTGGTATACCAATAGCAATAGAACTTGTATCAAAAATGTTTGGAAAAGGTCTTCAAGTAGATAAAACACCACCTCCTCCACCACCAAATCCTTATTCAAATGTTTATCTTCCACAATCAGGAGGAAAATTTCCAATGTATCCACCTCCATTTTATGGAAACTGGGGAGAAACTATTGGAATGGGTAAAAAAAAAACAGGTAAAGGTAAAAAGACTGGAAAGGGAAAAAAAAAGGTCAGGGGTTACTATTAGGAAAAGACATTTATTGTATTCAACAGCATACCAATTCTTGGAAGCATTTTGTAAATAAACCACTTTCTAATGTTGATCTCGAAAAATGGATTGATGATTTGGAGATAAAGTATTTCAGAAGTATTTACT
>JAOXRU010000500.1 GCA_025800395.1 Flavobacteriaceae bacterium | reverse complement strand
GGTAAATAGAGGGTTTGCAACGGGTAAGCCATCAGGTAATTTATATTTGTTCTAAATAGATAAAGAATAGTTTTTATGCACCATCTATCTAAAAGTATCGCTAAAGGTTTTGTAGAGCGAATAGATCTAGACACCAATTTTTATGTCTTAAAAACACATAATTTCACCAATGACAATCAGACAATTAAGGCAAAAGTAGATCGCACCTACATACAATTTCATTTTTGTGTAAAAGGAGAAGGCGAGTTTGTTTTTCAGCCAAATGGCTACAGCCTAAAAATAGCCGAAGAGCATTCGTTACTTTTATATAATACACAGAAAGATTTACCGTTAGAATTACTAGTAACCCCAAAAACCACAGTAATAAGTATTATAGTATCCATAAAAAATTTTCATGCCATGTTCTCTAGAGAAGCCAGTTTTATACACTTTCTTAGAGAAGACAACGGCAACACCAAGTACTACAGCAACGAACCCATAAGTCCGTCTAGCATGGTAGTCTTGTCTCAAATAAATCAGTACAATATGCACGGAGCCCTAAAGGCATTGTATTGCAAAGGAAAGGTATACGAACTCATGAGCCTGTATTTTAACACCTCAGAAGAAGCAGACCTAGATCATTGTCCGTTTTTGGTAGACGAAGAAAATGTAGTAAAAATAAAACAAGCAAAAGAAATTGTAATACAACGCATGGCAGAACCACCCACACTTAGCCAACTCGCAAACGAAGTAGACCTATCTCTAAACAAACTAAAAGAAGGTTTTAAGCAAATTTATGGCGATTCCGTTTTTCATTTCCTATTCGATTACAAAATGGAGTACGCCCGAAAAATGCTAGAAACAGGCAACCACAATGTAAACGAAGTAGGCCTAAAAGTCGGGTACAGCACCGCCAGTCATTTCATAGCCGCCTTTAAGAAAAAGTACGGCACCACCCCAAAAAAATATATTAGTTCACAATTAAATTAACCCACACCCAATCTTATGAAACCAATCCTACTTATTTGTCACCTACTACTTGCCTGCATACTACAAGCACAACAACCACCCGAA
>JAOXRU010000485.1 GCA_025800395.1 Flavobacteriaceae bacterium | reverse complement strand
GCCTCTTGCACTTCTGGTTTCATCTCCCAATCATCTATACGTATTCTACCCTCATCATCTAACAACACACCGCCATCTGCATACAATCTATCTACATACAACCGATGCATTTGTTCTATGCAACCTTCGTGCAAATTTTTCTCCTTCATGATATTAAACAAAAGAGAGATATACAATGGAATTACTGGAATAGCAGAACTTGCTTGGGTAACCAACGCCTTATTTACAGATACATAGGCTTGACCACTTATATCTTTAAGGGTATTTGTAATTTCAAAAGCAGTTTTCTCCAAATCGTTTTTTGCCATTCCTATGGTACCATTTCTGTACACTGCATGTGTAACTTCAGGTCCAATATAAGAATAAGCAACAGTAGTAGCACCCTTTGCTAAAACACCAGCATCTTTCATGGCATCTATCCACATTTTCCAATCTTCCCCCCCCATTACTGTAATGGTATTGGAAACATCTTCCTCATTTGCAGGATTAATAGATACCTCGGAAACTTTAGCCGTATGAAAATCTACGGTTTTATTCGTAAACACTTCGCCTATAGGCTTTAGTACAGATTTATGCCTTACACCAGTTTCTGGATGTACCCGCATAGGAGCGGCTACCGAATATACAACAAGATCTATTTGACCTAAATCTTCTTTTATTAATTCTATAGTTTGCTGTTTAATTTCTTTAGAAAAAGCATCTCCATTAATACTTTTCGCATATAAACCAGCACTATGCGCTTCATTTTCAAAAGCTACAGAATTATACCAACCTGGAGAAGCAGTTTTTCCTTCTTTAGGAGGTTTTTCGAAAAACACACCTATGGTAGAAGCGTTAGATCCGAACGCAGATGTAATTCTCGAAGCCAGACCAAATCCGGTTGAAGCACCCAACACCAATACCCGCTTAGGACCTTGATTTTTATCTTGACTTTTTATATAATCGATTTGATTTTTCACATTCTTTTCACATCCTTCAGGATGTGCGGTTAAGCAAATAAAGCCACGTGTTCTGGGTTCAATTATCATTGTTTTAGTTTTTGGTGATACCAATATAAGAATACCAATTAAAAGTAGATACTTCCAATTGGTTTTTTTTAAAAAATTATACGTTCTATCTAGATTTCTCTATCGATGCTCCAAGCTTCAAGATCGGATTTTATTGCCTTAATAAAAGAACCTCCTAAGGCACCATTAACCACACGATGGTCATAGCTATGAGAGAGAAACATCTTATGACGAATTCCTATAAAGTCTCCTTCTGGAGTTTCGATCACAGCTGGCATTTTTCGTATTGCTCCTAA
>JAOXRU010000484.1 GCA_025800395.1 Flavobacteriaceae bacterium | reverse complement strand
GTAAGTTTGTTTAATGCGGCGGTAACTGCTTGTTGATCTCTAGACTTTTTAATAGCTTCTAATTGTTCTATTTGCTGTTTTCGAACCACTTGGTTGTCTACCTCTAAAATTTGTAGCTCGTCTTCTTCTGTTAGTGCGTATTTGTTTACTCCAATAATTAGGTCTTGCCCACTATCTATTCTAGCTTGTTTTTTTGCAGCGGCTTCTTCTATGCGCATTTTTGGCACCCCTGTTTCTATAGCCTTTGTCATACCTCCTAGTTCTTCAACTTCTTCTATAAGTTTCCAAGCTTTTTCTGCGAGGTCATGGGTGAGTTTTTCTACATAAAAACTTCCAGCCCACGGGTCTACTGTTTTAGTTATTTTTGTTTCTTGTTGTAAGTATATTTGCGTATTTCTTGCAATACGAGCAGAGAAATCTGTTGGTAATGCTATTGCTTCATCTAGAGCATTGGTGTGCAAACTTTGGGTGCCTCCAAAAGCAGCAGCAGCGGCTTCTATGCACGTTCTGGCTACATTATTAAACGGATCTTGTTCTGTTAAACTCCAACCGCTGGTCTGGCAATGGGTTCTAAGAGAAAGCGACTTTGGGTTTTTGGGATTAAACTGTTTCACAATTTTTGCCCAAAGCATACGTCCTGCACGCATCTTAGCTATCTCCATAAAATGGTTCATGCCTATAGCCCAAAAGAAAGAGAGACGAGGTGCAAAACTATCGATATCCATACCAGCTTTTAGTCCGGTTCGGATGTATTCCAAACCATCTGCTAAGGTATATGCCAACTCTATATCTGCAGTAGCTCCAGCTTCCTGCATATGGTAACCAGAAATACTAATCGAGTTAAACTTGGGCATATGTTTGCTCGTATATTCAAAAATATCTGCTATAATCTTCATCGAGGGTGTTGGTGGGTATATATAGGTATTACGCACCATAAACTCTTTAAGAATATCGTTTTGTATGGTTCCTGCTAGTAATTCTGGTTTTACGCCCTGTTCTTCGGCAGCAACAATATAGAAAGCCATTATGGGGAGTACAGCACCATTCATAGTCATCGAAACCGACATTTTATCTAAAGGAATCTGATCGAACAAGATTTTCATGTCTTCTACAGAATCGATAGCAACTCCAGCTTTACCAACATCACCTACCACACGCGGATGATCGGAGTCATAACCACGGTGAGTTGCCAAATCAAAAGCAACAGAAAGCCCTTTTTGACCAGCTGCCAAATTACGTCTATAAAAAGCATTACTTTCTTCGGCAGTAGAAAA
>JAOXRU010000483.1 GCA_025800395.1 Flavobacteriaceae bacterium | reverse complement strand
GTCCATAGCAATCATTAGATTTTCTATATGTTCAATAGCTTTTTTGGTATAGTATCTTCCTTCGTCCCAATCTTTAGGGTCTATGGCAAGTTTTAAGCTTTTGGTAGCTTCGTATGCCGGATCGCTAGCCCCATTACAGTTGCAGTTTGAAAGAAATCCTTTGGTTTTTTCAATGGCTTTTAAAGAACGCTCTGCATAATAGGTTTGATGATCGAAATTGTCCGATTTTAATGCTCTTTTTGCATGGGACATCACATAAGAAGTGTTCGATTGTGCATTGGTACAATCGTCGGTGTTTGTCTTCACTTTCGCATAAGTTGGTGCTAATACGAAACTACATAATAGCAGCAGGAAGCCTTGTTTCATAATACAAGAATTTAGGTTAAGTAATGATTTGGTACTTCTAAAGTACAATTTATAAATCATAAAGAAAAATTAATTAGACGAACTACATACCTATAATTAATAGATAGTTATTATATTTAGCTTTTAAACAATAAAAAAGTCTAGCTACCTTTTTAATGGGTGTTGTTACACTTTTAAAAACCCATTTAGAGGCATTAGACATCACAAACCTACCCATCGAAACAATGGAGATGCTTATTGTTTTTGTGGATTGAAATTGTATATATATGAAAATAAAATTTTTAGTATTGCTGGCGTTAGCTGGTTGTTTATTTGTAAGTGCACAAACAGAAGATGAAAAAAGGTTGCGTACTATTTACGATACTGCACTAACAGACGGAAAGAGCTATGATTGGTTGCGTTATTTGTCCTTACAAATTGGAGGACGACTTTCGGGTTCTCTTCAGGCACAATTAGCTGTAGAGTATACCAAAAAAGAATTAGATGGCTTAGGGTTAGATCGCGTTTGGTTGCAACCAGTAATGGTGCCAAAGTGGGTGAGAGGCTTAAAAGAATATGCCTATGTAGAGAGTAACGGGCAAAAAACTGTAGTGCCTATTTGCGCGCTTGGTGGCTCTATAGCAACCCCTAGCTCTGGTATTGAGGCAGAAATAATAGAGGTGCATGATTTTGAAGAGCTAAAAGCACTCGGAGAAGCGCAAGTAAAGGGAAAAATTGTTTTTTACAACCGTCCTATGGATCCGAAATTAATAAATACCTTACATGCTTATGGCGGATGTGTAAATCAGAGAGGAAGTGGCGCAAAAGAAGCGGCAGCTATGGGTGCAATTGGTGTAATTGTACGTTCTATGAACTTGCGTTTAGATGATTATCCGCATA
>JAOXRU010000127.1 GCA_025800395.1 Flavobacteriaceae bacterium | reverse complement strand
TTTTGACTCTATGGAAGATTTAAAAAATTGGTTGCACAATACTGTCAAGCAAATGAAAAAGGAAACTATAAAATCGATCACTGGAAATCATCATTATTTAAATGCTTTTAAAACGACTTTTAATTTTTAAAATGGTATTATAATCAACCCAGACAACCTAAAGGGCAAGCCAACCGTGTTGTTTCCATGGGATACATTTTGTCAAAAATGTATCGATCGATTTCCTGAAATGAATGCTTTGGTAAAAAAATTTGGCGACCAGGTACATTTTATAGCCATTGCCAAAGACAGCCCAAAGGAGCTAACACCCTATTTGGAAACCTATCCGTTTGATTTTCTACAAATATCCGATGCCGAATTATGGAAGTACTTATTTGACTATTTTGGAACGCATATCCAATTGGCAATATTAGACCAAGGAGGCGTCATTTACCAATTCTACTTCCGAGAAACGGCATGGTTTGGCCCCTATCAGCCACAAAAAACCATAGGAGAAACTTTAACTGATTTGTTAGACAGCAAAAATTAGTACACGCCTCCTTTTGGACGGCTGTTATAAATGAGGTCTTCTTTTTGTTCTAGGCTACGCAAAATATAATACAAGGTTTTTCCCGCCTTGGTGTATTCCAACAAGGCTTCTCCCCTTTTCAAATCGTATGGTGGCTTCACACCCAAGCTTGGCGGGGTATTTCCAACCTCTTTGGCAGCATCCGCATGCATTTGCATGTCTGGCTTGGAAAGCTGATTAAAATTGGCTTTAAACACATTTACAGGCCCTTCTTTTTGCAAAGTTAAATCCGACACCTGGTGTTTATAATACATTTTGACCAAAGCTACATCGGCTGGTACATCTTTGCATTGTACTATTACATAAGTACCTTTGCCTGCTTCTTCCCTTCCTCCAATCCAGTTTTGCACATAAGCTTTCTCCAAATTAAAGGGTACAGCGGTTTGTAATTGCTGACTGGCACAACTCGAAAAAAGTACAACAGTCCATACCATGGTAGTAAATTGTATAGCTTTCATAGGAAATATATTTTCTTTCATTAAAGATATGACCAAAATTGGTGCCAAAAAAATAAACCTACTTACAATCCTCTAAATAGCCCATAAGTTTTTGTACTCCATCTAGGGTGGTATAATCTTGCGAGGCAATATAGGCATGCTCCTCACAATCACTATCCGCATATTTCAGAAATCTTTTCATGAAGCTATCGCTTTCTGGACGAATAAAATCAAATACAAATTTCTCTTTATTCAGCTTTACGCCATACCTTTTTGTTCTATGGTCTTTCACGATTTCATAATTGGGGCGTTCTTCAATTTGTTCTAGAAAATACTGATTCTTCGCCACAGCGGCTAAAACATTAAGCGCATTGCCTTCTACGAGCTGTTTTGGCATATCATATGCAAAAAATCGTCGCTCTTTATTATCCTCCGTTTGCAACACAATCTCAATGCGATCCTTGGGGACAAACAACTGTATTTGATGCGCATAAATAGGGTCATAATAATACACCACTACCCAAGAAGCACCCCATTCCTTGGATTTTTTCCAGACAATATTATCCCCTTCGATATCCATATTGTACACTTCAAAATACAATCCTATCTCTCCTTCCCACCTCTTATTTTTATTCAGAATAAACCCCTTTTCACGATGAATATTAATGCTTTTTTCTTTTTCTTTACCTTTCCTTCTTCCGCAGCATCAAGAAATCCCTGGCCTCCCAAAATAATTTCATGTTCATAGCCAGCCATTACCATAACCGCAAGTAGTTTTGCATACATATGCTCCCTAGAGTCTTCCCTGCCTATGGCGGTTCTATAATACCTGTTGTCATAGGCTACCAAATCAATACTTGTTTCTGAAGACATATTTGGCTTATACTTTACAACACTAAACAGTCTTTTACGGTTGTGATCTACATATCCCAGCAAATGTTTATGAAAAGGGGAAAAACCAATAAATTCTCCTATTTGCAGACCAGTTCTTGTATCAAAAACCTTGTGCTCGTCTATTCTAAACCATTTGAGGTAGGTATTTAACGTGAGTTCGATATAACTTACGCACACAGTTTATTTTGATTTTCTTAGGCTAGGCGTGGCTTTGAAGGGCTATTTATAGCTCGAAAAGATCACAACGACGCATAAGGAAAGACAAAATGAATCTATAGAAAGCCTTA
>JAOXRU010000125.1 GCA_025800395.1 Flavobacteriaceae bacterium | reverse complement strand
ACTGTATTTACCTTTTTCAAATAGCGAAACTAAATTTCGCTTAAACTCTTCTGAATAATGACGAGTCTTCCTAATTTCTCTAAGATTTGCTTTCATAGATTTCTCACTTGTTAGTGGTCAACCTATATCAGGGACGTACACACAGCAACAAACCAAAATCCATTAACTCTACATTAAAAACACAGAAAGTTTCAGAATCTATATTTCTTTGCCAATGCAATCCAATCTACTGTTTTGGTGTTTTTGAGTGGCAACAAGTAAAAACTATATTGGTAGGTTTTGTCGGCAGTCAACAAATAAGATGGTTGGGGTTTTGACCACCAACTATCATCTCCTCCCAATCCCCTTTGGCCATAATCGAGATGTAGTTCTACCAAATCTTTTGGCACAATATCTATAGTGTGTTTGCTGATATTGGCGTTTTGATAGTTGTCTCCAGCTGTGGCATCAAAATCTTCCATTTCCATATGCAAGGCACTAAATCCGAGGTCCTTTTGTGCGCTAGCCACTACAAGCAAGCTATGGCCTTGGTCGTTGGAAAGGGCTAGCCATTGTGCGTCTGTTTTATAGGCGTTTTCTTGTGGACGGATATATGGCACATATTGATCGGCTACAGTAGATTGGTACAAATCGATATAGGCAGCCGAATTTCGGTCGATATAGTTTTCCCAAGGTCCTCTTCCCATATACTGCAGCAGTCGAAAACTACCCGGTAATTGCATGCGCATTCCCACCCGTGGAATATCCGCTGGGTGTGCCGTAGCAAAAAGAGTATTTTTGATCAGCATTTGTCCATTGCCATATACCGTATATTCATTTTCATAATGGGTATCTAGCTCTGGCAAATCAAAACGAGCTACCAATACCACACTATCTTTGGAACGATGCAAGATCTTGGTGCTTTCCAATTGGGGAGCTAAGGAGGCCTTTTTCCAGACTAGGTTTTTTTCTGGCATTTTATTTCCAAAATCATTATCTGTGGGCGCCCGCCAAAAGTTGGATTTTGGGCCTTTTCCCGCTTTGAAAAAAGATTGCTTATCTACAACAAATTGGGCAATTTGACCTATTTTTTGATCAAAAACAAATTCAAATTTATCATTGTAAATTCGCCATTCCCCTTGTTTATCTACCAGCTGCAATGCCTGTTGTTTTTCCTTTGATGAGGATTGGATTTGAAGTTTCTCCTCCAAACTTATTTGTTCCGTGGCCAATATGGTTCCCGCTTGGAGTATCCCCCAATCTTTTTGCAGCTTGGCATAGAAATGCAGATAGTAATGGGTGTTTTTCTCAAAAGATACTTTTTCCAAAGGAAACCGGATCAATTTTCCCGTATGCGGAGTAATATCTAAATCTTGAAAACGATGCCTTTGCAGTACTTTGCCATCGGCTTTGAGTTCTGCTACCACTTCAAAATTGCGTAGATTGGTAAAATCATAGAGGTTTTCGACCAAAATTCGGCAATCTCCTTTTTCTGTAAAGCCTTGTTTTTTGAATTGTATTTGCTGCTGTGCTTTTTTCACTTCAAAAAGTGCTGGTTGGGGGCTGCGATCTGGAAATACAATACCATTGTTCAAAAAGCTATAATCGCTCGGCATATTTTCACCATAGTCCCCTCCATAGGCATAATATCTTTGTCCATCGGGCTTGGTTTTCCAAATCGACTGATCTACCCAATCCCATATAAATCCACCTTGCAAATTGTCGTATTGGTTGATGAGATGCCAATAGTCTTGAAAATTGCCAGTACTATTGCCCATGGCATGCGCATACTCGCTAGGAATAAAGGGGCGGTCGGTTTTTGCCTTACCCATTTTTTCGAATACGGCAGGTGAAGGGTATTGCGGCACGATAATATCGGTATTGGCTTCCATATCCAATAAGCTGCGATCTGTGTCTTTGTAGGTGCGTTCGTATTGTACTGGACGCTTACTTGGGTCGAGTGATTTGATGCGATCATAGCCTTCAAAAAAGTGAGGTCCATTGCCCGCTTCGTTCCCCATAGACCAAATAATTATAGAGGGGTGGTTGCGATCTCTTTTTACCATCCGTTGCATGCGATCGATATGGGCTTTTCGCCAAGCAGGGTTTTTGGCCAGGGTATATTTGCCATAATACATACCATGCGATTCTATATTGGCTTCGTCTACCACATAGATGCCGTATTGGTCGCAGAGCTCATAAAAACGACGTCCTCGAGGATAATGGCTCAATCGCACCGCATTGATATTGTTTTCTTTCCACAAGCGAATATCTTTCAATACCATTTCTTCGGACATCACATGACCAGTATTGGGATCGGTTTCTTGGGCATTTACACCACGGAGGGTGATATGCTGACCATTGCACAACAATATACCATTTTTTATTTCTATGGTACGAAAGCCAATCTTGTTAGAAGTGACTTCTATCAAATTGCCTTGGTGATCCTGCAGCTGTATTTCTAGAGTATACAGATGGGGATGTTCTGCACTCCAAGGCTTTACATTGGGGAATTGGGTTTGAAATTGCAAATTGGTCTTCTGTTTTCCATCTACTTGAAAGCGATTGGAATCGCTAGCGATCTCTTGTCGCTGAGCATCCAGCAATTGGTAAAATAATTGCATTTTTTTCTTCTTGGATCTATGGTTTTCGATTTGCACATCTAGCTTTAGTTTGCCTCGGGTATAGGATCTGTCCAATCTAGAATCCACCACAAAATCTGCTATACGTTGCTTGGGTTGTGCATATACAAATACCTCTCTTTCGATACCACTGATTCTCCAAAAATCCTGACATTCGAGATAAGCACCGTCTGTCCAACGAAACAGTTGAATGGCGATATGGTTTTTCCCTGTTTTGACCATAGCACTAATATCGAATTCGGCGGGCAATTTGCTACCTTGAGAATAGCCCACATACTGCCCATTGATCCACACAAAGCCACCAGATTTCATGGCACCTATATGCAAAAACGTCTGCTGCTGCTGCCAATCTTCTCCCAGTTCGAAGGTTCGAACATAGGTAGCTGTGGGGTTATAATCGTTGGGTACGTCTCCTGGATTTTTTGGATAGATTTTATCTACCAAAGCCATGTCTGGAGCTATGGGAGCTTTGTAGTCTGCAAATTCGTATTGGTGATTGACATAAATAGGGACGCCATAACCTTGCACTTCCCAATTGGACGGAACTTGGATACTATCCCAGTTTTCTATTGGATAGGGCGTTTTTTCAAAAAACTTTGGGCGATATTTAGGATTCCTAACCCAATGGAACTTCCAGTATCCATTGAGGGACAAACGATATTTGGCCTGTTTGTTCTTTAGGTTTTGTCTGCTTCTGTAGGAGCTAAAACTCGCATGAGCAACTTGCTTGTTTTGGGCGATGATATTGGGATTCTCTATAAACTGTAGATAATGCTGTATTGGGTGTGGCGATTGGGCCAATCCCATAAGGCTGAAGAAAAAGAACAAGCTTACAAAAAGGGTTTTGTTGGTCATAGTTGGTAGAAATTAGCTGGATAAAGTAATAAAAAAAAGATAAGAACTGGGTTTATTGTGCACATTAGGGCAAAATATTTTGTCTCAAAAGGACCAATTTATACCATTTCTTATTTTTTGCATGAGGGATAGAAGTGGTAGCTTTTTTTGAAGAAAAGTTGGGCGGCCTAGAGCGAGGAAGCGACCTTGGGCTTGCCCTGAGCGCGCAGCAGTCGAAGGAGCTCCCACAGCCGTAGGCCGCCCCCTTTTGTGAAAAAAAACTAGGAACGTATAGCCCGACCCGCCAAAGCTTAGACGCAGGAGAGGCTTTGGCGGGGCATGCCATACTAATGAAGCTAACACTATGGCTGTTTATTACTATCTTTGTGCTTTAATACCATTTATGCTCGAGAAGAAGAAATTGGCCTACGAAAGGGCTGTTTTGGTTGGGGTAATTACCCGAGAACAAGACGAAGATCAGGTTAAAGAATATCTAGACGAACTAGAGTTCCTTACACTTACTGCTGGAGGAAAGGCTGTAAAACGTTTTACCCAACGTATGGAAGTGCCCAATCCGAAAACCTATATTGGAACAGGAAAAATGGAGGAGGTGCATGCCTTTATTGAAGCAGAAGAAATAGGTTCGGTGATTTTTGATGATGAATTATCGCCTTCACAGCAGAAAAATATCGAGCGGGTGTTGGAATGTAAAGTATTGGACAGAACAACTTTAATCTTAGATATTTTCGCCCAAAGAGCACAAACGAGCTATGCGCGTACTCAAGTAGAATTGGCACAATACCAATACCTTTTACCCCGCTTAACCGGACTTTGGACGCACTTGGAAAGGCAGCGAGGTGGAATTGGAATGCGAGGACCGGGGGAAACGGAAATCGAAACCGATCGCCGTATTGTTCGGGATCGAATTGCCTTGTTGAAGAAGAAAATTCTAAAAATCGACAAGCAAATGTCCACCCAACGCGGGAATCGGGGTGCGCTCATACGGGTTGCTTTGGTAGGCTATACCAATGTGGGGAAATCTACCCTGATGAATGTAATTTCTAAAAGCAAGGTTTTTGCAGAAAACAAACTTTTTGCTACCCTCGATACTACTGTGCGTAAAGTAGTATTGGGGAATTTACCTTTTTTAATGTCGGATACGGTAGGCTTTATTCGAAAACTGCCTACCCAATTGGTGGAAAGTTTTAAAAGCACACTCGACGAAGTTCGGGAGGCAGATTTGCTACTACATGTGGTAGATATATCCCACCCTAATTTTGAAGAGCACATTGCTTCTGTGAATCAGATTTTGGGAGAGATCGATTGTAGCGACAAACCCACACTAATGGTTTTTAATAAAATAGACGCCTATACGCACGAAACCATAGAAGAGGACGATTTAGTTACAGAAAGAACTACCAGACATTTTTCGTTGGAAGACTGGGAAAATACTTGGATGCAACGTTCTGGGGAGAATGCTTTGTTTATTTCGGCTATTAATAAAGACAATTTAGATGCCTTTCGTAAAAAGGTGTATCAATTGGTAAGGGATATACATGTGACCCGTTTTCCGTACAATAATTTTTTATACCCAGAGCAATTAGATGCATATAGCAATCCGGAGTTTTAATTTAAAGAACGCTGTTGTTAATTTTTGGTATTTAAGAATAATTTCATGCGCTAGAAATTGAAGATTGGTGCTTAAAATTTGCCTTAGTTCTATTATTTAAATAAATCTGCATGTGTGCCGATTCTTATTAATTTAATCGTTTTGTGGTCTTCTACTTGAAACCAAATAATCAAAAGATCTGGCTTAATATGGTATTCCCAGTATTTTTGATAATTGCCCTTTAATTGATGTGGTTTCAAAGAGAGAGAGATTCCTTCTCTGCCTTGATGGTGTAGGGTAATAATTACTTCCTTACTTAATTCTAAATCCTTTAGATTTCTTCTTGCTACACGCTTTAAGTCTTTTTTAAACTTAGTAGTGTAAATTAATTCATACATTGTCTTTTCTCTTTGCTTCCTTTTCGATTTCAGCAAAAAACTCATTTAAATTATCAATAGGCGTAAGATCAATATTATTATCTGCTTCATACAGAGCTTCTTTTGTTTCGTCATTCGGTATATTACCCACAACCTTAAAAAGAATCGTTTCAATATAATTATTCAAACTCCTATTGTCCGCCTTGGCTTTTATTTCCAAAGCATTCAACAAGTCTTTATCAAAACGAAAAGCGGTCTGTCGCTTTTTAGATTTTGTTGCCATAAAAAAATAATTCAAAAAAATAATTAGTCTAATTTACAAAATAACAATGTGTTATGCAAGTGATAACAGTGTGTTTTTATAACGAGGGGTGAGCCGTTAACTATGATTGATTAACAAAAACAATAAATTATACTATAAAATCGCATTTTTTGATACGTTGTTCGTTATTAAGGCTATTGTTTAATATTTTTAATCATGAGAACTTTTCTGGTCGAAAACTAATCGCTCAAGATCAAAAAGGGGCTTAAATAAATTAAAATTATGAAATCTTTAAAATCTACTGTTCTATTACTAGTCTTTTCAGTTGCCTTATTTTATCCTCAAAAAGCTGAAGCAAAACACCATTCAGGAAATTATATTGACGAAAACGGCTGTTTAGTCGTTTGGTCTTATGATACTGCCTTTTTTGGGTTATTAAAAAAAATCATTATTCTGTTCCGTATCTAAAAGTAAATGTTGCTTATAGGAAATAATGTGGTACCATACCTTAATTTGACTTCTATGGTATATCAAGATTAGTAAAAACAACACCTATTTGGGATATATCATATAAAAAGCAACTCGAAAAACCTGCTAATCTAATATACTTTATGACTTTTATCATTGTTTATAAGAGAAACTTTTACAGTTGATTTTTCCTACTTATAATTATTCTAAATTAATAGCGAAAAGATGGTAACTATTTGGGAATACAAGTTTCCTCGCTTATTTTTGTGTACCTAAAAATTAAAAAATGAGTGGATTTTTCAAATCTTCGATTGGTAGAAAGTATGCAATGGCGCTTTCTGCATTCTTCTTGATGTTCTTCTTAATTATCCATCTAGCTGTTAACATTACATCTTTATTTAGTAAAGATGTATTTAATGAACTTTCTCATTTTATGGGAACCAATTCTTTGGTACAGGCTGCATTGCAACCGGTATTGGTGTTTGGTGTGGTGTTTCATTTTGTTATGGGCTTTATTTTGGAAATGAGAAATAAAAAGGCCGTTGGTGTAAAGTACGTTAAAGACCACGGAGCTGCTAACTCTACTTGGATGAGTAGAAATATGATTTTTAGTGGTTTGGTGATTTTGGCGTTTTTAATCTTACACTTTATCGATTTTTGGTTCCCAGAAATGAATGTAAAGTACATTCAGGGCGATATGTCGGGAATGCACAACGGTGAGTTTCGTTACTTTGCCGAGTTGCAGCACAAGTTTGTTGCACCATGGCGCGTTATCGCTTATGTAGTAAGTTTTGTATTGCTAGGGTTGCACTTAGCACACGGTTTCACCTCGGCATTTCAGTCTGTAGGCGCCACTGCCGGACGTAAAAAAGCCATGAAAAACTTTGGACGTGTTTATTCCATCGTAATTCCATTAGGCTTTATCGTTGTTGCATTGTATCACTTTTTAAACCATTAATCAGAGGACTATGATTTTAGATTCGAAAACACCAAAGGGTCCAATTAAGGATAAGTGGACTACTTATAAAGACAAGATAGATTTAGTAAACCCTGCAAATAAGCGTCTTATAGACGTAATTGTAGTGGGAACTGGATTGGCAGGAGGTTCGGCTGCTGCTACTTTAGCCGAGTTGGGCTATAATGTAAAAGCTTTTGCTTACCAAGATTCGCCACGTCGCGCGCACTCTATTGCGGCACAGGGAGGAATAAATGCAGCAAAAAATTATATGGGAGATGGAGACTCTACCTACCGTTTGTTTTACGATACGGTAAAAGGTGGGGATTACCGCTCTCGAGAGGCCAATGTATATCGATTGGCAGAAGTATCGGCAAATATCATCGATCAATGTGTAGCACAAGGAGTTCCTTTTGCACGAGACTATGGTGGGTTATTAGATAACCGCTCGTTTGGTGGGGTACTGGTTTCTCGTACTTTCTATGCTAAAGGACAAACGGGACAACAGTTACTTCTAGGTGCATACTCGGCAATGAACAGACAGATTGCGCGTGGAAAAATAGAAATGTATAACCGTCACGAGATGTTGGATCTCGTAATTGTAGACGGAAAAGCACGAGGTATTATTGCTCGTGATATGATTACTGGTAAAATCGAACGCCACTCCGCACATGCTGTGGTAATTGGTTCGGGAGGATACGGAAATGTATATTTCTTATCTACCAATGCCATGGGATCTAATGTAACTGCAGCCTGGAAAATTCACAAAAAAGGCGCATATTTTGCCAATCCGTGTTTTACACAGATTCACCCAACTTGTATTCCACGTTCGGGAGATTATCAGTCTAAACTAACACTGATGTCGGAATCGTTACGAAACGATGGTCGTATATGGGTGCCAAAACATATGAAAGATGTAGAAGGCATTCGAAATGGTAGTGTAAAACCTACCGATTTGGCCGAGGAAGATAGAGATTATTACTTAGAAAGAAGATATCCTGCTTTTGGTAACTTAGTACCTCGAGATGTGGCATCACGAGCAGCAAAGGAACGATGCGATGCTGGATATGGTGTAAATGCTACTGGAGAGGCAGTATATTTAGATTTTGCATCGGCGATTCAACGCTACGGACAGGAACAGGCTAAAATACAAGGAATAGAAAATGCCTCTAAGGAGAAACTTACCCAATTGGGTGAGGCTATTGTAAAGGCGAAATATGGAAACTTATTCCAAATGTATGAGAAGATTGTAGATGAAAACCCATACAAAACGCCAATGATGATTTATCCTGCTACCCACTATACTATGGGAGGCGTTTGGGTAGATTATAACCTAATGACTACCATTCCTGGTTGTTACGCTATTGGAGAGGCTAACTTCTCTGATCACGGAGCAAACAGACTTGGAGCGTCGGCACTTATGCAAGGTCTAGCAGACGGATATTTTGTATTGCCATACACTATAGGAGATTATTTATCCGATGATATTCGAACGGGAAGCATTTCAACAGATACTCCAGAGTTTGATGAGGCAGAAAAAGCGGTAAAAGAGCGTTTGGAATTCTTTATAAATAATAAAGGAACGAAGTCTGTAGATCATTTTCACAAACGTCTTGGAAAAGTAATGTGGGATAAGGTAGGAATGAGTAGAAACGAGCAAGGACTTAAAGAGGCTATAGCAGAAATTAGACAGATTCGCGACGAATTTTGGAAAGAAGTTTCTGTTCCGGGAGAAATGAATGCGCTAAACCCAGAATTGGAAAAGGCAGGAAGAGTTGCAGATTTCTTAGAGCTTGGAGAGTTGTTTGCTATGGATGCCTTGGAGCGAACCGAATCTTGCGGAGGTCACTTTAGAGAAGAGTCTGTAGAGCTAGACGGACCACAAAAAGGGGAAGCACTGCGAGACGATAAAAACTTTGCATTTGTTTCTGCATGGGAATTTAAAGGAGACCCTAAAGATGCTGTGTTGCACAAAGAGCAATTAGAATTTAACGATATTGAATTAAAACAGAGAAGTTATAAATAACTTAGTTAATAGTTATTTGTTGACAGTTAATAGTTGTGAATAATGAGATTAGGAGTTTCGAAGATTTAAAATGTTGGAAGAAAGCAAGAGAGTTGAGAATACAAATTTCCAAACTTGCCCAAACCTTTCCAATGGAAGAAAAATTTGGTTTGATTTCTCAAATAATTCGAGCTTCTAGATCCGTTACTCATAATATTGCTGAAGGATATGGGAGATTTCATTACAAAGAAAATGCCAAGTTTTGTAGAAATGCAAGAGGCTCATTGTATGAAGTTTTAGATCAATTAATAGTTGCTAAAGATGAGAGTTATATTTCTGATGCAACATTAGAAGAGTACAAAAAATTTATATTAGAAAATATAAAAATACTTAATGGTTATATTAAATATTTAGTCGAGAAAGGATCTACAAATAACTAATAACCATTAACTAATAACTTAAAGTTATGAATTTAACACTTAAAATTTGGAGACAAAACGGACCAAACGACAAGGGTCGTATGGTAGACTATAAAGTAGCTGATATTTCAGAGCATATGTCTTTCTTGGAAATGATGGATGTTTTGAATGAGCAGTTGATTGCCAAAGGCGAAGAACCTGTTGCTTTCGATCATGATTGCCGCGAAGGAATCTGCGGAATGTGCTCTATGTACATAAACGGAGAGGCTCATGGACCAGATCGCGAGATTACTACTTGTCAGTTACACATGCGTATGTTTAACGATGGAGATACCATTACCATAGAACCTTGGCGTGCTGCGGCTTTCCCTGTAATTAAAGATCTTATTGTAGATCGAACTGCTTTTGAGCGTATTCAACAAGCGGGTGGTTATATTTCTGTAAATACCTCTGGAAATACCCAAGATGCCAATGCTACGCCTATTTCTAAGCATGCCGCAGATGAGGCTATGGATGCCGCTACCTGTATTGGTTGTGGTGCCTGTGTAGCTACTTGTAAAAACTCTTCTGCCATGTTGTTTGTAGGCGCAAAAGTATCTCAATATGCTTTGTTGCCACAAGGACAAGTAGAAGCAGCAGATCGTGTTAGAAACATGGTTGCGCAGATGGATTTAGAAGGTTTTGGTAACTGTACCAATACTGGTGCTTGCGAGGTAGAATGTCCAAAAGGAATTTCGCTTACCAATATCGCCCGTATGAATCGCGAATATTTGAAATCTTTCGTGAAGTAATATACTTCTAAAATATATAGCCAATAGCCGCTTTTGAGCGGCTATTGTTATACCATTTCTAATTTAAAATTACCCCAATTTCCTTTCTATTTTTCTGAATAAAGAGAAACCGTAGCAATGGCTATGCTTTAGTTTTCTTCTTTGTATAAAGAAAAATAGCATCTATTTTTTTAAGGGCATTTCAAACTAGAAGTGGTATTATTTGTAACAAAGAGACGATAAAATCGTCTCTTTGTTAATCTGTGCATTATAGAATTTCGCAATTGTGTAAAACAATGGTTTGGCAAAAGCCAGATCCGTCCTATTTCTTTTTATTCATTTTATAAATTAAATAAATAAATCCGACCACAAAGTGCAAAATTATCACGCCTGCAACAATGTATATTATAGTATTTGAATTTCTCATAACAAGTTAAAAGTAAGATTACAAATTGAGGTATTCAGTAACAAAGGTCACAATGCTCCAAGATTTTATACTTAAGCTTTGTTTAAAATCGGGTAAATCTTTGAATTATACGGCTTGTATGCTGTATCTTCCGTATTTTTGCATAAATATGTTTCAAACATGAAGAAGTTTACCAAAGTGACAGTTTTAGGTGTCCTGATTTTATTGGCAGCATGTGCCAATCCTTTAGCGGAGAAACAAGCTATTTACAAACAGAAAAAAACAGCTGTAATTGCAGTACACGACGAGGTAATGCCCAAAATGAAAGATATTAATAGCCTTATTAAACAGTTAGAACCCAAAGTAGACACTACTACCGTTGGTAAACAGCATCAGAAAGCTATTGAAGATTTGCGCTACTCCTATGATTATATGATGCGTTGGATGAAAGAATTTGGACAAAAATTTGATTTAACAGCGGATGTGAAGAAATGGGATGCCAAAACTTTGGAGGCAAATATCGAAAAGATGACAGCAGAGGAGGCTATAGTGGAAGACATGAAGCAAAGTATACTTGGTAGCATTGCCGAGGCGGAAAAACTGCTTAAATAGTTTTAAACGTCCATTGTTGCTCAATTTTTTGCTATGAATATTCCACAATCTAATTTCCCTAGGGTAGTCATTATTGGAGGCGGATTTGCTGGTATTGCGCTAGCGAAACAACTTCGCGGAGAGGAATTGCAAGTAGTGTTAATAGACAAACACAACTACCACAATTTTCAACCCTTAATGTATCAGGTGTCTACCGGAGGTTTGGAACCCGACTCTATTGCATATCCTTTGCGAAAGGTCTTGCATCGATACAACAACTTTTTCTTTAGGCTGGCCCATGTAGAAACTGTTGATCCAGAGAAACAATGCATACATACCAATATAGGAAAATTAGATTTTGACTATTTGGTAGTAGCCACCGGGTCTTGTACCAATTTTTTTGGCAATACCAATTTGGAAAAACACGCCATGTCTATGAAAACCATACCAGAGGCATTGCAAATTCGAAGTCTTATTTTAGAAAATTTCGAACAAGCAGTGCTTACCAACGATTTGCAAAAACGCAATGCACTAATGCGCTTTGTAATTGTAGGTGGTGGCCCAACAGGGGTGGAATTGGCTGGTGCGCTTGCAGAAATAAAAAAAGGAATTCTACCAAAAGACTATCCCGATTTGGATATCCGAAAGGTGGAAATAGAACTCATACAAAGTGGCGATCGAATTTTGCCTGGAATGAGTGAAAAGGCTTCTTCTAAGGCAGAGGAATTTTTAGAAGATTTAGGTGTTCGTATCTGGAAAAACACTAGGGTAACCGACTATGATGGCCATACCGTAAAAACCAAAACCGACTTAGAATTTGAAGCCGCAACCCTTATTTGGGCAGCAGGGGTACAAGGAGCCTGTATACAAGGTTTGGATGCGGAGAATTTGATGATGCGTGGCAATAGATTAGCAGTAAATAAATACAACCAATTAGAAGGATATGATTCCATATTTGCCATAGGCGATATTGCTTGTATGGCAAGTGATAGCTGTCCTAGAGGACATGCGATGATGGCCCAGCCAGCCATGCAACAAGGAAAACATCTTGGTAAAAACTTGCGTTTGTTGCTCCGAAACAAACCTATGAAGCCATTTCAGTACAAAGACAAAGGGGTAATGGCAACTATTGGCAGAAACAAGGCCGTTGTAGACCTAAAAAACTTCAAGCTGCAAGGAATTATCGCTTGGTATGTGTGGATGTTTATACACCTGTATTTCCTCATCGGATTTAGAAACAGGGCTATTGTCTTTATCAATTGGGTGTATAACTATATTCGCTTCGACAGAGAGGCACGTGTAATTATACGTCCTTATCAAAAAGACTATTCCGAGTTTCGTTAGGCTCGAATTACATTAAAATAATGCTTCATTTGATCGAGATACTGATATTTCAACAGGCGCTTGTTTCCCAATGCCATCAAATTTCGAATGCCGATATAAGAAGATATAATATAGGTGGCGGAAGATTCGCTATCGATATGCCTTGAAACAAACCCATTGGTCTTTCCCCATTGAATAGCATTGACCAAATGGACTTTCCATTCTTCCAAAATTTGATTGAGCAACACAACCATATCATTGTTGTTTCCTTGTAGCTCTGCCATGAATTTGGTAATCACAAAACCATTGTCGTTGGGATCCTCTTCACACATCGTTAAATCGTATTCCAGACAATCTGGAATCACCATCAGCGGGTTTTTTCTTCGTTCTAGATCCGCAATCAAAGAAGCGTATATTTTTTTGCTAATAAGCTCTTTGATAATGCTTTCCAAAAACTTATCCTTGCTCTTGAAATGATGATAAAAAGCTCCTTTAGACAATTCTAGAGCATCCAATATTTCATCCACAGAAGTGTTGTTATACCCCTGACGATAAAATAATTCGTACCCTTTTTTTTGTAGGCGTTGCAAAGTAACTATGCGGCGTAGATTTTTCTCCATAAAAGATTAACGTAAGTTTTTACTTACAAGTATATCAAAATTAAAAAAATCTGGCGGTTTTTACAAAATTTCTTAATTGTTTACCAACTCATTGGTCTACACATCGTCAAAATCGATATGAATCTCACTGGTTTCTGACAGCGCTTGGCAGGTCAAAATAAAACCTTCTTCTACTTCCTTATCTGTCAAAATTTGATTTTTAAGCATCCTAGCCTTCCCATGTGTTACCTTGGCCAAGCAACTGCTACAAACCCCTCCCTGACAAGAATAAGGAGCATCCAAATCCTCCTCTAAAGCAGCATCCAACAAAAATTTGTCCGATTTGGCAGTAAAAGTAGATTCTTCATCATCGAGCAATATCGTTATCTGGGTTTCTCCATCTGCCACGGCCGCTACTGTGTCCGAATTCCCATCAGAAGAGACGGTAAACAGCTCAAAATGTATACTCGAAGGCTCCTGTCCACTTTGTTCCAAACTCGTTTTTGCTTCCTCTATCATTTGCTCTGGCCCACAAAGATAAAAAGCATCTAAAGTGTAGGATCCAAATGTTTCTTGTATGGTCCCTGCATCTATCCTTCCCCTATAAGCAGCAGACTCTTGTGCCTGGCTATAGCTGTGTTTCAACACAAATCGTTCTGGATACAATTGCTGCAATTGTGCCAATTCCGAAGCAAACATCATCTGATCTGGTGTTTTATTGCCATACAACAATACCACCTTTTGTATAGCATCGTTCTCCAAAGCAGCTTTGGCGATACTCAATACCGGAGTAATTCCACTACCAGCAGCAATAAGACCTAAGCATTGTATATCGGAGCTAGTATCATACAAAAACCTACCTTCTGGCGGCATCAACTCCAGCACATCTCCCTCTTGTAATTGGGTGTTGGCATAAGTAGAAAAAATCCCGCCCGAAATGGCCTTTACTCCTATGGAAAAAACCTCCTCACTTGGTGATGTGCAAATACTATAAGCACGTCTGATTTCACAGTCGTTTAGTGTCTTTTTGATGGTAATATACTGACCCGCCTTAAATCGAAACTGCTCTTTTAGGGCATTCGGAATTCGAAAACTAATCGTAACCGCCTCTGCGGTGTTTTTCACAATATTTGTAACACTTATAGCATGAAATGCACTCATATCTCTCTAAATTTTCGTTCAAAAATACGACTTCCTTTTTATTCCCCATTAAAATATAATCACAAAAAAACAGCACATTCCTTCCTGCCCAACTATAGATCCTCAAAACCCCTTTTCTCTATCCCAAGAAAAGCTTCCAACAACTTCTAATCCAAAAAAGAGATGTTCTTTAACCATCCTCAAATACGGTTCATTCATCTAAACCATGAAGTCATTGATCTAAATTTAAGCAGATTATATCTCACAAAATTTTATATTTACTAATACGCTATATGGAAAAAAATGAGTGCTAAAAAAACCATTTTACGTCTGCTATTTAAAAGTTGTGGGATTTTAACTTTTGTATATATACATACTGCTTCTGCATTTGCAAACCCATATATAGGACCTATGGCTCCCATCGCACTAAAGCAGTTTCAGCAAATACAACTAGAAAGTTTTAGTCAAATTCCACAAAACATTGGATTTTGTCGCTGCAAATATGCCATAGATAGAAACAGCCTGCAACTGCAATTATATGTTTTCGTTGCTGGCAACAAAGGCGTAATGATCATCAACAAACAAAAAGTATTCTTCGAATTGGTACATCCCAATACCCGCACCGACAATAGTGTATATGAAATATGGAGTAGTGATCAATACGAACTCATTATACAAACCAAATACCAGCCCGATTCTCACCAAAAACAAGCAGGAAATATCCGAATTCGCGCAAAAACCGGAGCTAGTTTAACCCAAAAAGTAATCAGTAATTGTAGCTAATATGTCTGCATGGATCAAACCCCTATGGATAAAACTATAGCCTTCTCCTCTTCAATGCACGACATAATCAAATAAAAAAACAATTGATAGCTGTCTGAAAAATCAAGACCAAAAAATCGTGCTTCATCCAGTTTATTTGGGAATTTAGACTTCTTTTTATAAATTTAAATGGAGAAACCAAGACAGTAACAAGCTAATGCATAGCTACTAATCATCATTAAAATGGGGGAACACAGCGTACATTCACAGGTAGATTTAGAAACAAGAACTGCTTATATTCGACACTTACTAAATGATCTCCAGGCGTTAGAAATACTCCTCAAAAATGATCAGATAGAAGCAGACAAAAAGCGCATTGGCGCCGAGCAAGAATTTTGTCTGGTAAACGAATTTTGGCGCCCTTCCAAATTGGCAAATCACATACTTCGAGCTATAAATGACCCACATTTCACCAACGAATTAGCAACCTACAATTTGGAAATCAATTTGGATCCCTTAGAATTGGAGGGCCAGTGTTTCTCTCAGATGCAAGCCAGTCTAGAAGACCTACTCCAAAAAGGCGAAAAAGTAGCCCGTGCCCATGAAAGCCGTATCATATTGGCAGGAATACTACCTACCATAAGCAAAAACGAATTGCATATCGAATACATGACCCCCAACCCAAGGTATCATCGCCTCAACAAAATGATTAAATCTGTTCGCGGCAAAGACATTCAACTGTATCTTAGAGGCGTAGACGAATTATATATCAAACACGATTCGGTCTTATTCGAAGCCTGTAATACCAGTTTCCAAATGCACCTGCAAGTGGCGCCCGATGATTTTGTAGACGCCTTTAATTGGGCACAAGCCATTTCGGGCCCAGTACTCGCTATAGCAGCAAATTCTCCCTTGCTACTTGGCAAGGAACTATGGAGCGAAACCCGCATCGGACTCTTTCAACAAAGTATAGACACTAGAGTGTCTTCTTATGCTTTAAAAGAGCAACTAGCAAGAGTTCATTTTGGCTCCGAATGGGAAAGTGGAAGCATCGTAGATATTTACAAAAAAGATATCTCCCAATTCAAAATACTAATGGCCAACCCTATCGAAGAAAACAGTTTGGAAATGCTCGCTTCGGGCCTTGCACCCAAACTCAAAGCATTGGCCTTACACAACGGCACGGTATATCGTTGGAATCGTCCCTGCTATGGTGTGGGCAATGGCAAAGCGCATTTACGCATCGAAAACCGATATATACCAGCTGGTCCCACAGTTACAGACCAAATGGCCAATTTTGCTTTTTGGGTAGGATTGATGCACGGCAGACCAAAGCATTTAAACAACTTTACCGAGCAGATGCAATTTATAGAAGCGAAATCCAATTTTTACAAAGCCGCACGCACAGGCAAAGAGTCTATCATGAATTGGATGGGTAAAAAAATGGCCACCAAAAATCTCATCCGCAACATCTTGTTACCGATGGCAAAAACAGGGCTAGAAAAATTGCATATAGACCCCAAAGACATCCATTATTATTTGCATATTATCAAAGAACGCCTCGCCAGTCAAACTGGTTCCCAATGGATGCGAAAAGAATATCGCAAACTTGTACAAAAACACAAAAAAGAAGATGCGCTATTGCTGCTTACCAAAGCCATGTATCACAACCAAAAAAAATACAAAGGGGTGCATTTGTGGCCAAGCATAGGAGACAACATGAAATTGAACTTTGCCGCAGCACATTTGGTATCTCATATAATGACTACCCAATTATATACCTTAAATAACAAAGATTTAGCTAATTTTGCATTAGAGATTATGCGATGGAAAAACATTAGCCACATATTGGTGGAAGACGACCATTCGAAACTCTCTGGTATCGTGCACAAAAGCAGTTTGGAAAAACACTTAGAAGAAATAGAGCATACCAACATCCATTTGGAAGCTGTGATGCAAAAAAACCCTATAGTCATTTCTCCAAGTGAATCCATCAAAACTGCCATCAAAACCATAGAGAAACATCAAATTGATTGTCTACCTATAATCGATCGCAATATTCTAGTAGGAATAATAACTTTAAAAGACATCGCTCCACATTTGAGCTGATTGAATGACAAAAGCATATAGTAAAGCCCTAGACAAGCATCTCCCCGTTTCTAGAATTATAGGGGAATTGCACGGAGAAGAAAATGGTCCAACAATGGTGTTTACCGCAGGTATACATGGCAACGAACCTTCGGGTGTTTTTGCTTTGGCAGAGATTTTCGAACATTTGCATACCAAGAAGATTTCTATACGCGGCAGTATCTACGCCATAGCTGGAAATTTAAGTGCTCTAAACCAAAACAAGAGATTTCACAATCAAGACCTCAATAGACTATGGTCGGAAGCGCGCATTTCCAAACTAGAAAACAACAATTTTGTGCCAAAATGTAAAGACGAACAAGAACAATTAGCGCTTTACAAGCTCCTAAAAAACATCTTACAAAAGCACCAAGGCCCGTTTTATTTTATGGACTTGCATACCACCTCTAGCCCTACCATCCCATTTCTTACGGTTAATGATAGTTTGATCAATCGAAAGTTTACCCAACAATTTCCATTGCCCATCATATTGGGCATCGAAGAATATATACAAGGCCCATTGTTGAGCTATATCAATGAGCTTGGATATGTTTCCTTTGGATATGAAGCTGGACAGCACGATGCCTATAGTGCTATAGAAAATCAAAAAGCTTTTGTATATCTATGCTTGGCATATAGTGGCAGCATCCATACAAAACAAATAGATAGCAATCGCTATTACAAGCATTTGCAAAAAGCTTGTACAAACCAAAAAGGGATATACGAAATTTATCATAGACAAGGCATTCATCAAGAAGATCGTTTTGAAATGCAACCTGGGTTTTCCAATTTTCAATCTGTCAAAAAAGGCATGCATCTCGCCCGATATAACGGTGAAGAACAATATGCAAAAAAAGACACCCAAATATTTATGCCCTTGTATCAAAAACAAGGCAGCGATGCCTATTTTTTTATACGCCCTATCTCGCAATTTTTATTGCAACTTTCGGCTTGGTTTCGACTAAAAAAACTAGATCGTTTTTTGGTGGGTCTACCGGGTGTATCCTGGGCAAACAAAAAAGAAAGAATTTTGCAAGTCAATATTCGTATTGCTTCATTTTATTCCAAGCAAATTTTTCATTTATTGGGATATAGAGCAAGGAAAAGAAACCACAATTATTACGAAATGCGAAACAGAGAGCATGCCTCAAAAAATCAAAGCTATATTAAAGAAAGCTGGTACTGAAAATAATCCCCGTATAAAGCAATTTCTTGCACAAAATAGCACAAATGTCATGAAAATATTCTAAAAAGGGAGTTTTTTCTGAACATACCAAAAAGTCTGTTTCTATTTTTCTTAAACGAAGAAAAAAACTTATTCAATTGTTTTTATTGTATTTACGAAGTAAATTATTCTGAAGAAGCAAGGGAAAATTTTTGCAACCACAAACCACATGGTTTGTTTTATCGGTTTATTTTTAATCCAACAAAAATCTGAGCTATAATTTCCCTCAAAATCATATGACTGCTATAGCCTACACCATTCTCCTTTGCAAACAAACGAAATAAAGATTTAATATATCGCTTCAAACCATTTTCCGGGCAGCGGTTTTACCAAACCCTTGAGCTCCAAATTGAGCAATATAGAAGCTACCTTAAATACTGGAATTTCACAAACCAATGCAATACTATCTAGTACTTCTTTTTCTTGCGTTTTTAAAAACTCAAACACCTTTTTTTCATCCCCTTCTAAGTCTACAAAAAGAGAAGGCTGTATGGCTATTTTAGAGCTGGGGTTTTCTTCCCATTGGAGATAGCGAATCAGATCTTCGGCTGAGGTAATGATTGCGGCTTTCATATCGCGAATCAGTTGGTTGCATCCAATGCTCCCCGGATCTATAGTTCGTCCTGGAACAGCAAAAAGTTCGCGTTGATAATCAAAGGCCAAATTGGCGGTTATCAAACTACCCCCAGATGCACCAGATTCGATCACAACTGTGGCATGACTCAAACCCGCAATAATGCGATTGCGCATTACAAAATGTTCTTTTTCTACTTCTACATCGCTCCAAAACTCACTGACAAACCCCCCATTAACCATCATTTTATCATTATACGATTTGTGATGAAATGGGTACGTAAACGGCAAGCCATGTCCCATACATGCCAAGGTTTGCAAATTGTGATAAATCGCAGCTTTGTGCGCACAAATATCGATACCATAGGCATAGCCACTTACGATAGTAGGCTGCAAATGGGCAATATCTGCAATGAGACCTTCACAAAAATCGCGTCCATAAGAGCTACTGTTTCTGGTGCCAACTATACTCAATATACGCGGGCGATCCCATATGATATTCCCCTTGTGAAAAAACAGTACGGGCGCATCCACACATTCCCTTAGCAATTTTGGATATTCGCCAGCAAACAAATAACAATATTTGGTGTCTGCAGCTGCAATGTTCTTTAGCTCTTTCTCTGCCAAAACTCCTGCTTTTGGCAATTGCAAATTTCGAAGTACGCTTTTGCCAACCCCATTTATGGCCAACAAAGTCCTTTTCTTTTCTTCAAAAACCGCTTGGGCCGAACCACAGGCAGCAATCAATTTTTTTATAGAAACGTTGCCCAAATTGGGAACCCGTTGCAAACGCAACACCGCAAATAGCTCCTCTTGCGTCATTGTGTAATATTTTGCCTACAAATATAAAATTACTATTTCATTTTGCCCTTCAAATCAACAAATGTTTTTCAGTATTTTTTTTTGTTACATAAAATATAGATATTTGTAATGATGGATTTGAAATTGTATATAGAAGATTTATTGTATCGATATGAATGTGTGATTGTGCCAGAATTTGGCGCCTTTCTTACACATTACAAATCGGCACAAGTACACGAGAGCACACATGCCTTTTACCCTCCAAATAAAGAGGTGAGTTTTAATGCCCAATTGCATAAAAATGATGGTCTTTTGGCATCCTACATATCTTCGGTAACTGACAAACCTTACGAAGAGGTTTTGCAAGAAATCAAAGAGATTGTAGATAGCTGGAATTCTACACTGCATCAGGGTGGCAAATTGAGCATTGATAGCATTGGTGTTATTCGCAAAAATGAAGAAGGACGCCTGCAATTTCAACCAAACTTTCGCGTCAACTTTTTGATGGATTCTTTTGGAATGACTTCTTTTGTGTCTACGGCAATCGAAAGAGAATCGAGTGTATTTGACAAACGCAAATACCTCCAACGCCAAAAAAACAACAAGTCCGAAGAAGTTGTCGACAGGCCAGCTGAAGCAATGGAAATTGCCGAGGTTATGGAGCAAACAGTTACCGACACCAATCTTGTGGAGGAGAATCCGACGATCATAGCTGTGAAGCCCGTTCCCCATATTCAAAGAAGAATATATCTCAAATATGCCGCAGCTATATTTCTGGGTGTGGCTATTTCGCTTACAGGCTATCGTAGCTACAAAGATTACCATTTAGAACAAAGTCTCGCTCAAGAAGCGCTAGAGACCAACAAGGAAGTGCAAGAGGCTGGTTTTATAACTTCAGACCGAGCCGATAGTCTAGGCACTGAAGCTAGCTCCAACAACCAAGTAGAAACCGTCGAAGCTGCTGCGGAGTCCAAAAAGCCAATTGAAAAAACACCAACAAATTCGGCAACAAGCCTATACAGCAAACCCAAGGAGACAGTATCTCCTAAAACCATAGAGGAAAAATCGAAAGATAATAAGGTACAGCATGCCATAGGCAGGTACCAAATCATTGGTGGTGCCTTTCGCCAGGAAACCAATGCCGATAAACAATTGCGCATTTTACACAGTAAAAATATTGCTGCAATAAAATTGCCAAAAAACCGCTATGGTCTTTATCAGATTGCTTATGGTACATTTGATTCCAAATCGGAAGCTATAACTTATTTGCACAAAATAAAACGAAGCACCAATAATGAAGCTTGGATGTTTATCGCAAACAAATAGACCATTTTTTACATTATTCATCAAAAGTGTTTTCTCCTATTGCTAAAGTCCGCAGCAACTCTAATACTATAGTGCAAACCTGGTAATTTTTATCATCGGATTTCCTCTCTATGAAGAACCGCTGTATCTTTGCATAAAAATCCATCATGTTTCAACCAAAGACACCTGCCGAATCAAGAACATTTATGACCGACTTGGTATTGCCAAGCGAAACCAACCCATTAAACAATTTATTTGGTGGAGAACTTTTGGCAAGAATGGATCGCGCAGCTAGCATTGCCGCCCGACGCCATTCTCGTAGAATTGTGGTTACCGCTTCGGTAAATCACGTTGCGTTCAATCGTGCAGTTCCTTTGGGCAGTGTAGTAACGGTAGAAGCAAGTGTTTCTAGGGCTTTTAAAAGTTCCATGGAGATTTACTTAGATGTGTGGGTAGAAGATCGTGAAAGCGGCTCTAAATCCAAGGCAAACGAAGCCATTTACACCTTTGTAGCCGTAGACGACACTGGCAGCCCAGTGGCAGTTCCTCCTTTGGTACCCGAAACCAAATTGGAAAAAGAACGTTTTGCCGCAGCACTCCGAAGAAAACAACTTAGCTTAGTACTAGCTGGCAAACTAGATCCACATGATGCTACAGAGTTAAAGGCTCTATTTGTTTAAGAAACCGCTCCTTTATATGAAGCCATCTTAGCCATCCATCGCCAAGGATAGGGAATTGGAATAAAGGAATCTAAGAAAAACAGTTCGCAAAACAACCAACTATCGGTATAGAATGTAGTAGGCCTGCATCTAGTCCAACAGCTTATAAAAACGCATACCATCCAAAAAAAAAAGAGGAAACCTAAGCGCCTCTACCATCTTTGTTGGCAATCCGCATTTTTGTGCCATGGCTATGGTGCCTCTATTGCCTTTAGAGACGCCTATCGGGAAGGCCAATAATCCGTCTGCGAGACGCACCATTTGTTTGTGGCGTATAGGGTCGGCCGCTCTTCCGTAGGCATACCATTCGGGCTGGAAGATATGGTATGGCGCCTGGTTTTTCTTTACCCAATCTTCTGCTAGGGCATCGCAGCCGCTACAGCCGCCGATAAGGATTTCAAGTCCTGCTTGTTTGTGTAATGTGCGATTTACACAAGTTATTCTTTGAAATTACTGAAAAAAATCATCTATTTCTTTTAAGGACATTTTAAAATAGAAATGGTATTACATTGGTAAATTACTACATTTTCAAATTATCAAATAGATACATTGCTACATTCTTGATTCTTGTATTTCTACAGCAACTTTAGTCAAATCAAACAAAAACTTTTTGGACCAATTTCCCCAGTATGTCCATATATGCATCCGGATTGTCTAGCATCACAAAATGCGCACTTTGGGGTATCACAAAAAGTTGACAATGTGCACTGGCCTCTTGTACTATTTGTTGCAAATAGTCTTTTGAAATCACAGGGTCTTTGTCTCCTTGTACAAAATATATAGGAGTGGTGCCATCCATCACAATATCATATTCATTTGCCCACCGATTCTGAAACAGATTCTCCGCTACATTTTTACGAACTTCTGGTAAAGTGTTTTTAAAGTCTTGTACAATCAGCTCTTGGTGTTGTTTACTATTGGTAAGCATACCTAAATTTTTAGACAACTCAAAATCGCAATAATCTGGCTTGAAAAAGCATTCCAAAAATTCGGAAGGCATAAAGGCTTCTGCTATATTCACGGGTTTTTTTAATGGTGGCGTCCCAGCTAACAACATTCCTTTCAAACGGTGAACTTCTGGGGAAATCCCTATTGCCAAATGCCCTCCCAAACCATGACCAACCAAGATTACATCCTCATCAAAGCTATTGACTAAATTGGTGAGTTTCTCCAAACAATTTGCTAAGCCAAGTTCTCCCTCGAGATAGGATTGTTTACCGCTACTTCCATGAGCCATCAATTCTACATTCACAAAACTATAAGGAAGCCCGCTGTTTTCTATGATCCAGTCAAATACTCTTGGTGAAGAAGAATTGCCATGTATACAGATAATAATTTCTCTTTTTTTACCTAATTTCTTTTCATATTTCATCTGTTTAAAAGGATTTATCTTAGAAAGACTTGGGATTGCTATACGCAATATATCGAGACAATTCCATATACGCTATCTCTCTTTCTGGGATTTTCTAATTGTTTTAAAGGTTAATTTCTGTTTGAAATTATAAAATATTGCAGAAAAACTCAAAAAAGCGCAACAAAAAGCTTTGATATTATTATTTCTTCTAAATAAAAATAATACAACTTTTGATAAGTAAATGCTTGATATATTGATGGCTTGAGTTACAAATTAAACCCCAATTCTACACCCAATTTCTCGGCTATTAATTTGTTTACTCGCTGTCTCAATTGCGGAATTTTAACGCTTTCCAACACATTATTGGCAAAAGCATACATCAATAGTGCCTTAGCTTCCTTTTCTGGAATTCCTCTAGAACGCAAGTAAAACAAGGAATCCTGATCGAGTTGTCCGATAGTACATCCATGGGTACACTTTACATCATCCGCAAAGATTTCCAACTGCGGTTTTGTGTTTACACTAGCTTTATCAGAAATGAGTACATTGTTGTTTTGTTGGAAAGCATTAGTTTTTTGCGCAATTTTATCCACGACCACCTTTCCGTTGAATACACCAGTACTTTTATCGCCATAAATACCTTTATAATCCTGATGACTTTCACAATTGGGCTGTTGATGATGTACCAGAGTGTAATGATCTACATGCTGTTTTTCATCCAAAATAGTGATGCCTTTCATCGTCGATTCTATATACTCCCCTTTGTGATAAAAATTGAGGTTGTTTCGTATCAATTTACCTCCAGTTGTAAAGGTATGCAGACTTACATTACTTTCTCTTTCCTGGGAGATATAGGTGTTATCTATCAGGCTAGCTTGTTTGTTGTCGTTTTGAATTTTGTAGTAATCCAATATAGCCCTTTTCAGTGCGTATATTTCAGTTACATTGTTGGTGACCACTGCATCATCGGTAAGCGATTGATGTCTTTCGATAATCTGCACATGGGCATTTTCTTGCACTATAATCAAATTGCGCGGCTGCAACATCATCGGATCGCCTTTACCAGTATGCAAATAAACAATTTGAATGGGCTTATTTGCGGCTTTGTTTTTGTGAATATTTATAAATGCGCCCTCTTTGGAAAAAGCCGTATTCAGCGCTGTAAAACTCTCCTCTTTGGGAGCAATTTTATTAAAGTAGTTTTCTATGATCGGTTTGTATTTGGGCTTGGTAAGTGCCGCACTCATCAGACACACATCATAACCATCATGCGTGGTTTCTGAAAAATACGAACTATATACCCCATCGATGAATACAATTTTATAAGTATCTATATCGTGAACAAAGTATTTCTTAACATCTTTAAACTCCAAGGCAGTATCCTTCTTGGGAAAAATACTAAAGTCTTCTTGTAACACCTTGTTAAGCGAGGTGTACTTCCAAGCCTCTTCATTTTTGGTAGGAAAGCCTTTATCTTCGAAAACTTTTATGGCTTCCGATCGAATTTCGTGCACAGCACTATTGATGTTTACTTCGTTTTGAAACGCCAAAAACGAAGAAATTAGTTTTTCTTTTAACTCCATAATTTTTAGACGTTTTGTTCTTCACGTATCCAGTCGTACCCCTCTTTTTCTAATTTAAGAGCCAGTTCTTTTGGTCCAGATTTCACAATTTTACCATTGAATAGTACATGAACAAAATCTGGCACTATATGATCCAATAATCGCTGATAATGCGTAATAACTATAACGGCATTATTTTGACTTTTGAGCTTGTTTACCCCATTTGCAACGATGCGCAAGGCATCGATATCGAGACCAGAATCCGTTTCGTCTAGCACAGCCAATTTGGGCTCCAACATAGCCATTTGAAAAATTTCATTTCGCTTCTTTTCTCCTCCAGAAAATCCTTCGTTGAGAGAACGCGAAAGAAACTTGCGATCGATCTCCAGCAAAGCCGATTTTTCGCGTATCTTTTTCAACATTTCATTGGCTGGCATATCTTCCAAACCTCTTGCTTTACGAGATTCGTTTATAGCGGTTTTGATAAAGTTGGTAACGGTTACTCCAGGAATCTCAACCGGATGCTGAAAGGACATAAACACGCCTTTGTGTGCACGTTCTTCTGGTGCCAAACCATCCAGATCCTCTCCATCGAGCAAAATAGTGCCCTGTGTAACTTCAAAATCCTCGTTACCAGCAATCACCGAAGAAAGGGTGCTTTTTCCAGCACCGTTTGGCCCCATGATGGCATGTACCTCACCTGGCTTGATTTGTAAATCTATTCCTTTTAATATCTCTTTATCCGCAACACTTGCGTGTAAATTGCTTATTTTCAACATAGTTATTGGTTCTTATCCTACAGATCCTTCTAGGGTTATTTCTAATAATTTTTGCGCTTCTACGGCAAACTCCATCGGGAGTTTATTGAGCACCTCTTTTCCAAAGCCGTTTACAATCAATGCTATGGCTTTTTCGGTATCTATACCTCTTTGGTTACAATAAAATATTTGATCTTCACCTATCTTACTCGTAGTTGCCTCGTGTTCGATCTGTGCCGATTTGTTTTTGGTTTCTATATAGGGAAATGTATGGGCACCACATTCGTTGCCCATCAGCAAACTATCACACTGTGAAAAATTGCGAGAATTCGCCGCTCTTGGCCCTATATGTACCAATCCTCTATAGCTATTTTGCGACTTTCCAGCAGAGATTCCCTTGGAAATAATCGTACTCTTGGTGTTTTTGCCCAAATGTATCATTTTGGTTCCCGTATCTGCCTGTTGAAAATTGTTGGTTACCGCTATAGAGTAAAATTCTCCTATAGCGTTGTTTCCTTTGAGTATACAACTTGGGTATTTCCAGGTTACCGCAGAACCAGTTTCTACCTGTGTCCAAGAAATCTTGGCGTTGTCTTCGCATATGCCTCTTTTGGTTACAAAATTGAATACCCCACCTTTTCCTTCGGCATTTCCAGGATACCAGTTTTGCACTGTAGAATACTTGATCTCCGCATCCTCCAAGGCAATGAGTTCTACTACAGCTGCATGCAATTGGTTTTCGTCTCGGCTAGGAGCAGTACAACCTTCGAGATAACTTACATAGCTATTTTTGTCTGCAACTACCAAGGTTCTTTCAAATTGCCCGGTACCGGCCTGATTGATACGAAAATAGGTCGAAAGTTCCATAGGGCAACGTACGCCTTTTGGAATATAACAAAATGAGCCGTCGGAGAAAACTGCCGAATTTAAAGCAGCATAAAAATTGTCTGTCTTAGGTACTACTGTGCCCAAATATTTTTTGACCAATTCTGGATGCTCTTGTATGGCCTCCGACATCGAGCAGAAGATAATGCCTTTTTCTGCCAAGGTCTTTTTGAAAGTAGTTGCAACAGACACCGAATCCATCACTACATCTACCGCCACACCAGCTAGTTTTTTCTGCTCATCTAGAGAGATTCCCAACCGCTCAAAAGTATTGAGTAATTCCGGATCTACTTCATCCAAACTCTCGTACTTCGGCTTGTTGTTTGGGGCCGAATAATAGGAAATTGCCTGAAAATCGGGTTTTTCATACTGTACGTTGGCCCAGTCTGGTTCTTCCATTTCTTGCCAAATTCGAAAAGCATCCAATCGCCATTCGGTCATCCAATCTGGTTCTTCCTTCTTCTTAGAAATGGCACGTACAATATCTTCATTCAAACCCGCAGGAAGCGTGTCTGATTCTATATCGGTATAGAAACCATATTCGTATTCTTTGGTTTCTAACTCTTTTTTTAATTCATCTTCAGTATAAGCCATAATTATAGCAATTATAAAAATTAGATGTTTTCGAAATTTGAAAAATGGAAAAAAGACAGTCTTTACCACCAAATCCACCTTCTCTATACGATCTAATTTCTTCCTTTTAAATTTTTTAGTTTATAACGAAAAACTCTCTCCACAACCACAAGTTCTTTGCGCGTTTGGATTATTAAACACAAAGCCGGTACCATTGAGCCCGCCCGAATAATCTAAAGTGGTGCCTACCAAATACAAAAAACTGCGTTTGTCCACTACTATTTTCACGTTATTATCTTCAAAAAGCTTGTCGTCCGCTTGTTTTTCCGAATCGAACTTCAGATCGTAAGACAATCCACTGCAACCACCGCTTTTTACACCAACGCGTATAAAATCACTAGCAGCATCGAAGCCCTCTTCCGTCATCAAGGCAACTACTTTTTGTTTTGCTTTATCCGATACTTTTATCATTTTTTCCTATAAATTCTAGCATTCTAATCTCCTTAAATATACTTAAAATTAAACAGACTAGATCTAAATATGTTACAAAATTACAAAGAATTACTGATAATTGTCAGTTTTCTAATTAGAATATCTAATCGCAACATAGGCGATATCGATAGTTTACGATTCCTAAAAGCAAATATTTTGTGATGCGCCCCTTGGAACCACAACTTTGTTCGAAAAAACGTTTAAATTTTTTGGGAAAGAGAATAGTTGCCGTAATTTGGTCATCCAACCATAGCAGCAATACAAGTATGCAAATTCACCATATCGGCAAAGAACATTCTATTTTAAATCGGTTTATCTATGAGATACGTTCTGTCTCTATACAAAACGATCGCATGCGCTTTCGAAACAATCTAGAGCGTATAGGGGAAATATTGGCTTATGAGCTCAGCAAGTCTTTGGCTTATACCACGAGCCAAGTACAAACCCCATTGAACAGTTGTGATATGTCTTTGCCTCAAACCGATATCGTACTTTGCACCATACTGCGCGCTGGCTTGCCCTTACAACAAGGCATACAACGCTATTTCGACCATGCAGATTTGAGTTTTATTTCCGCATATCGCAAACACCAAAGCGAAACCAAATTTGATATTGCGGTGGAATATATGGCTTCTAGCTCTTTGGAGGGCAAAACCCTCATCCTCTCCGATCCCATGTTGGCCACAGGACAATCTATGGTGGCTTGCTACAAGGCGCTCTTGCAACTAGGCACCCCTTCTCAGACCCATTTTGTGAGTGTAATCGGGGCGGAGGCAGGAGTGAACCATTTGCAACAACAATTACCCAAAAATAGCCATCTATGGATCGCTGCCATAGACCAAACCCTAAACGAAAAAGGCTATATCGTACCTGGCCTAGGAGATGCAGGCGACTTGGCCTTTGGATCCAAACTACAACATTAGCAACAAGGGGGTAAAAAGCACCAGCCACAGACTCAATTCGCGCATCCATGCTTTGGTCATGGCTTCCATAGCAAGACTTAGCAATATACTTAGGGGAACCAGTCCGTAATACAAATTTTCTATCTCATAATTGTTGAGTGTAGATATGGCGCTAAGCAATATTTGGTAAAAAAAGATCCAAATTATGATTTGACGCTCCGAACCCAATTTTTCGGATCGTATCATAAACCAAATTCCAGAAATAGCCAACAATACATGTAAAGCAATAAAGGCCTTGTTTTGCACTATAGACCAGTCCCAAACCCAACGGTATTGAAAATGATTTTGAAAAAAACCAAGATCTCCAAAAAAGATTAGAAACTGGTACGCCAATACACCTACTGTGGCCACACCCACCAAGGGGATAATCCAATGCTTGAAACTCGTTGGGCAATAAAACCATACCGAAACATATACCAATACAAGATACAACAAACTCCAATGATGAAACAAACTAGCAATAGCGATAAAAATACTCGCATTGAAAATATAGATTTTGAGATATTTCAAATTTTTCAACAAAAAAGCATATCGCAACCCCATAAGCACAAACAGATTGGCCCATATGATATGTGGCTTGTGAAAAAGCTCTGGCAACCAATTTACCAATAGCCAAAACAAAAATATAGCATAATGATGCTGCAAGGTGATTTTGAATTGTGTAATGAGTTTGTCTAGCAGAAAAATGCTAGCTGCAACCCCAAAAAAAGAATATACCCATTGCAGGATGGGCATGTCCGAAAAATGCATTTTTTGATTCCAAAACAGCAATCCCCAAAAGGAAATACTCCACCCCAAAAGGATAATAACAAAATTTATGGGCTTAGTTTTCTTAAAAAAGCTTGATATCATTAGGGTTTTTTATATTTTTGTAAGGTAAAGATAATATTCTTTGCAAGGAATCCGCTAGGATAGCACCAATCTTTTGTGCGAAAAGGTGTATACTGCGGTTTTCGACAACCAAATAAAAATAACAAAAAAACATACCCATGAAAGCATTTTTTGAAGCCATTCAATCTTTATTTGTTGACTTTCTGTTTCTTCCGTTAGACATGTTGCGCGTCTTAGAACTAGACAATTGGTGGGCCGCCAATAGCATTAGCTGGATTTTTATCCTTATCACTATGGTTGCCACAGTGTATTGGATTATGCAATTAAACAAATTCAACAAAAACGGAGAAGAAGATAAAAGCAGCACTTCGCACTCTTATCTATAAGTCGTTTTTTAAAGAAAAATATCGGAAGCTGTTCTACTCGGGGCAGCTTTTTTTTATGGTTCTATTTTTTTGGGCGCACATTCCAGAACTACCGTTCTGGCCTGCGGGCTCTCGGCAGTCGCTCTTTTTGCAAGTATTGCTGTCGCATCCTTGCAAAAAGGAGCTCCAACAATGCCTCCATCCCTTGCGCAGACTTCCATTATAGATCAAAAAGGATAAACAAAAATAAACAAGCTAAACCACTCAAAAGATGGCGTTTGCAGTTCCATGGTTAAAGAGATGCCTTGGATTCCCTTTCTATTGCCTTCTATACACCACAAAATCATGTGCACAGCTACAGCACCATTGGTGCACATCCAAAACAGCTCCTTGTGCTAGATTGGACTAATACCATTTCTAGTTCAAAATCACCCCAATAAATAGCTCTTTTTTCCTTTCTATTTCAATATATCCCGAATTTGGCATTAGAAAATCTATTGCGTATGGAATTACACCACCCAAAGACAATCGACTATAAGTCAAATCCGATATCGGAGCGATAATACCTTCCTTCGAACTGAAATTGTTCGGTACCAGCAAAGGATTTTTGCAAGGCAGCTTCAAAGTCTTCTCCATAGGCTGTAATAGCGATAACTCTACCTCCAGCGGTGAGTACTTTATCTCCTTCCAACTTGGTGCCAGCATGAAAAACAATCGCGTCCTTTACTTGCTCTAGACCGGTAATTTCTTTTCCTTTTGCATAAGCTTCCGGATAGCCACCAGAGACACTCATCACCGTGCTTGCAGTGCGAGGATCGATGTCTACAGTAGCAGTATCTAGGGTTTCTTGGTCGGTAGCCTGTAACAGAGGGAGCAAATCCGAAGCCAAGCGTGGCAAGACTACTTCGGTTTCTGGGTCTCCCATACGTACATTGTATTCGATTACGAAAGGATCGTCTCCCACCTTTATGAGGCCGATAAATACAAAACCTTTGTATACCAAGCCCTCTTTTTGAATACCTTCTATGGTTGGTTTTACGATACGTTCTTCAATTTTTTGCATGAGGGTATCATCGGCAAAAGGCACAGGGGAAATGGCTCCCATACCTCCAGTGTTGAGGCCAGTATCTCCTTGGCCTATTCGCTTATAATCTTTTGCCGTAGGCAATATTTTGTAATTTTTACCATCGGTAAGTACAAAGCAACTCAGCTCTATGCCGTCCAAAAATTCTTCGATCACCACTTTGGCGCTAGCTTGTCCAAACTTTGCATCCTGCAACATGGCAGTAAGCTCGGTCTTAGCAGTTTCCAAATCCTCCAATATAAGCACGCCTTTTCCGGCAGCCAAGCCATCGGCTTTGAGTACATAGGGAGGCTGTAGGCTTTCTAGAAAACGCTTACCTTCTTCTAGGCTTTGAGCAGTAAAACTCTGATAAGCCGCAGTCGGTATGCGGTATTTTGCCATAAACTCTTTGGCAAATTCCTTGCTTCCTTCTAGTTGTGCAGCTGCTTTGGAAGGTCCGATAATGGCGACATGCTTCAAATCGGTATCTACTTTGAAGAAATCATAAACTCCAGCCACCAAGGGATCTTCTGGTCCGACTACAACCATTTGAATGTTTTTTTCTACTACCAGCTTTTTGATGGCATCGAAGTCGGTAACCGATAGGGCGATATTTTCTCCCAGTGCCGCGGTACCTGCATTGCCGGGTGCGATAAACAAATTTGAAGTTTTGGGGCTCTGTTTTAGTTTCCAAGCAAAGGCATGTTCTCTACCTCCACCACCGAGTATAAGTATGTTCATTTCCAAAGTTTTTGCAAAAGTACAAATTTATTTATCCTCTTGTTGGTGTGCTGGTCCTCTTTCTGTACGAATATTGCGTAAGGGATAGGACCGGCAGCTTTTTGCAAAGATGCCTAGCTGCACTTGGGTGAGGAGGCGACTGCAAGAAGCCCCCGCAGGCCTAGTAAAGCTTGGCATACTTGCAAAAACTATAGGGTAGAGCCCGACCCTCCGTAGCTT
The DNA here is from genome assembly GCA_025800395.1 of Flavobacteriaceae bacterium. GTDB lineage: Bacteria > Bacteroidota > Bacteroidia > Flavobacteriales > Flavobacteriaceae > JAOXRU01. The sequence continues at coordinate 3,921 of JAOXRU010000125.1, read as the reverse complement.
TAGCGAAGGAGGGGTACGCCCAAAAAAAATATATTTATAGAGATTGCTTGCAGGGATACGGCTTGGGCGGGAATTGTAGTCCTAGAATGCCTGCTGGCAACAAAGGGATTTTGGTAGTATTGGTAGTTTATTGCTATTTTAGCAAAAAGATTGAGGAAATTCAAACCATGTCGAATCCAGATATATTTACAGAACAAATGAGTGCAGAAAAAGACGCAAAATTAAAAGCCCTAAAACTAACCTTAGATAAATTAGATAAGACCTATGGCAAGGGTACCGTAATGAAGATGGGGGAATCTGCTGTAGAGGATGTAGAGGTGATATCTTCGGGCTCTTTTGGGCTGGATTTGGCCTTGGGAGTTGGCGGATACCCCAGAGGAAGGGTTATAGAGATTTTTGGCCCAGAATCTTCTGGTAAAACCACGCTTACTTTGCATGCTATAGCCGAGGCACAAAAGGCTGGTGGTATAGCGGCTTTTATAGATGCGGAACATGCTTTTGACCGTTTTTATGCCGAAAAATTGGGCATAGACATCGATAATTTGATCATCTCCCAACCCGATCATGGGGAGCAGGCGCTAGAAATTGCCGACAATCTGATTCGCTCTGGTGCGATTGATATCGTTATCGTGGATTCGGTAGCAGCACTTACACCCAAGAGTGAGATAGAAGGTGAAATGGGAGATTCTAAAATGGGCTTGCATGCACGCCTGATGTCACAGGCATTGCGAAAATTAACTGCGAGCATCAGCAAAACCCATTGTACGGTGATATTTATCAACCAATTGCGAGAAAAAATCGGGGTAATGTTTGGAAACCCAGAAACTACTACTGGGGGTAATGCGTTGAAGTTCTACGCTTCGGTACGTATAGACATTCGCCGTTCGACCCAGATAAAAGACAACAATGGTGAGGTAGCCGGTAACAAAACCCGAGTAAAAGTGGTAAAAAACAAAGTGGCACCTCCATTTCGTATGGCAGAATTTGATATCATGTACGGAATGGGTATTTCTAAAGTAGGCGAGATTCTCGATTTGGGGGTGGACTACGAAATCATCAAAAAAAGCGGGTCGTGGTTTAGCTACGGCGACACCAAGCTCGGACAAGGAAGGGATGCCGTGAAGGGTATACTTGCAGACAACCCAGATTTGTTGGATGAATTAGAAGAAAAAATCAAAGAAGCCATAGCCGCACTAAAGGAATAGTTGCTACCCAAAAGGGTATAGGAAAAGCAATAGAAAAGAGAAAAACGAGCAAAAAAACAGTTTCACACGCAACCTTTTTTAAAAAGATGCATCTATAGAAAAATGATGTTTCGATTATGTGGAAAAGAAGTCTATGGTATTGTCTGACGCTGTTGTTGAGTTTTGGATTGTTGGGTTGTTTGAAGGATGAAGACACCAATTTTCACCTTAAAGCCTTACAGATAGAATCTGTGTCCTTGCCGGAGAGTTTTGAAGTGGGGAAAATCTACGATATAGAGGTGAAATGTATGTTGCCAAATGGTTGTACCTATTTTAATGGATTTCAAGTAAACGACCCAGAACTAACCGAGCGGTACATTGCTGCTATAGGAGCGGTATATGGACAATCTTGTACCGAACAAATAGAAATGACCACAGAACGTTTTCGTTTTTTGGTTCGTTTTGACAAAGACTATACCTTTAAATTTTGGAGTGGAAAAGATGATAATGGAGAAGATATCTATATAGAAAAGGTAGTACCAATACAGAAGAATATAGAAAACCCATAAAGAGAACCCTATACTATTTTGAGTTTAGAACAACTCATAGCACTATGTAAAAAGAGAGATAGAAAAGCGCAAGCGATTGTTTATAATGTATACAGCAGCAAGTTGTATGGCATATGTTTGAAATACTCTCGCAACGAAGCAGAAGCCCAGGACAATCTGCAAGACAGCTTTTTGACTATTTTTGAGAAGATAGAGCAGTATAAGTACAAGGGAGCTTTTGAGGGTTGGATGAAGCGAATTACCATCCATACGGTTTTACAAAAATACCGAAACAAGCCCATCATGGAGCTGATACCCGATCATCTATCGGAGGAGGTACAAATAGAACTGGAAAACGAGGCACAGATTGGCCTAGATCGCTTGCTAGGCCTTATACAAGCCTTGCCCGACAAATATAGGCTGTGTTTCAACCTCTATGTATTGGATGGATATTCGCATAAGGAAATCGCCAATATGCTAGACATATCGGAAGGCACTTCTAAGTCGAATGTCTCCAGAGCGAGAAACATATTGAAAGTAGAGATAGAAACTAGTATTCATAATAAAGAACAAACTCCTTGCAGTGGAGAAAGAATTTAAACATATAGACCGCCTATTTCAGGAAAAGTTCAAGGATTTTGATCCAGAACCCCATCCCAATAACTGGGAGCAGATTGCTTCCCGGCTCGATGAAAAAAAACCGCGTCGTCTGGCGCCCATATGGTGGCGCTTGGGTGGTATAGCCGCAGGTTTGGCATTGATGCTCGGTCTATTTTTACCCAAGAAGTCTACAGATGAGATCGCAATTCCCATAGAAATAAGCGACACCAATAGTCAGCACACAGAAGACACTAAGGCATTTGAACCTCCTATTTCTTCTCCGAAAAAAACCCAAATCGCAGAGACAACACCCCTCCCCATACAAGCCACCATTGCACAAGAGCGCCATCCCAAGGCGATAAAGAACATTGCTACTCCTGCCAACAACTCGCTTTCTACAGAAGCTACAGCCATAGCCTTGGCAGCTGCTACAGAAACAAGGGAGGAGACAAAAAAACAACAACCTGGTAAATCCGATCTCCCCATAAATATAGATCGGGCTATAGAAAAAACCGCCGATAAAAATCGAGCCGAGGACAATACTTTGCCAAGTCTGGATGCCATAGCCCAGGCCCTGCAAACAGAAGAGACTGCAGAAGAAACCGTTCGAAGTGGCTCTAAATGGTCGGTGATGCCCAATGTAGCACCAGTATATTACAACAGTTTTGGAAAAGGATCTCCCATAAGCGAAGAATTTGTAAACAACAGCAAAAGCGGACAAATACAAATAAGCTACGGCTTGCAAATAGCCTACGATCTCAACAACAAATGGGCCATACGCAGTGGGTTGCACAATGTGAATTTGTCCTTTACCACCGACAACATCCGGTTTACCACCGCAACAGGAAATAGCAAGGCCATATCCAACAATACTTTTGTAGAACGTCTGGAGAGTTCTGATGATATCGTCATTTTTAATGACGGAAGCCCCACTGCCAACAGGGTAACCCAAAGCAAGGCAACAAAAGGAGATCTAAATGCAGCAAAGTCTCCAATATTTGCCGGGGAAATGTTGCAACAAATCGCTTATATAGAAATTCCTCTAGAGGTTGCGTATAAAATTGTTGATAAAAAATTTGGTTTGCAATTACATGGGGGATTTAGTTCGTTATTTTTAACCGACAATAATATCTACCTACAATCCAACAATCTACTGACGGAGTTTGGAAAAGCCAACAGTTTAAACTCCTTCAATTTCAGCACCAATATTGGATTGGGTATACAATATAGTTTATCTAAAAAATTGTGGATAAATGTGGAGCCTAGTTTTAAATACCAATGGAACACCTATTCGGAGACCTATGGCGATTTTCGTCCTTACTCTTTGGGTGTGCATACTGGGCTTCGATTAAAATTTTAGTTTTAGGTTTTTGTTGGTTAGGTTATATTGCTTCTAGCACCGTAACTTAAAGACAGCGCCCCGCTCTCCAAGCGGGGCGTTTTTTTTATTAACGTGAGTTCGATATAACTTACGCACACAGTTTATTTTGATTTTCTTAGGCTAGGCGTGGCTTTGAAGGGCTATTTATAGCTCGAAAAGATCACAACGACGCATAAGGAAAGACAAAATGAATCTATAGAAAGCCTTA
>JAOXRU010000442.1 GCA_025800395.1 Flavobacteriaceae bacterium | reverse complement strand
CACGATCTATACGAATCTCGAAGTCGATATTCTCCTCTTGTTTCCACTTTTGCTTGTTGAACAATAGATACCCATTATTTCTACCAATAAGATAACTATTAGCATTTAGATGCACAATATTCTCGTAACCAGCGGCTCCTTTTCTAATTTTTTCCGGTATGGGCACCGTTTTAATTCGCAAACCTTCTATTAGGTTATTAGACTCGGTAAAAGCAAGGTGTTTTTTAGAAAAGCTCCACAATGTTTTGCTGTTATGGGTATTTATAAGTTTACCTGAAGTATAGTTCTTACTATCGTAAAAGGCACTTAACTGATCTTCTCTTACAAAATCTTCTTTCTCCTCCACATACCTATACACCCCTTTTCTGTTTGCATATACTATATTGTTGTTGTATAAAACCAAACCAGAATGCAACCCCTTCTCTACATTTTTAGACTGCCTTAGGTGTATTAATTTTTTAAAATCGGAATCTACTTCTAGAATAAAAACTCCTTTGTACTCATGATTTACAAAAATTGTATTGTTCTTATAAATCTCAAAAGACTTGCTAGAATTGTCGAATCCTTCTATTTTATGTTTTACCCTCCAGTGGCCATTGTGTTGTTCTAAAACATAAAGCCCCGAATAATTGCCCTGCAATAGTCTACCACCTCCAATTGGGCATAGTTTCCAAGTACCAGCAATTTG
>JAOXRU010000435.1 GCA_025800395.1 Flavobacteriaceae bacterium | reverse complement strand
CTTTTTAGGGCATTTTAAACTAGAATTGGTATAATAATACTATTTGAAATTATTGGTATAAAATTAAAAATGGCTGCCATCTGGCAACCATTTTTACATAGGATAGTATACAGTATACTACTATTCTTTATATTTTTTCACTACCACAAACTCCGAACGACGGTTTTGGTGGTGTTTTTCTCTAGAACATTTAACACCGTCGGCACATTCGTTTACTAAGTCGGCTTCTCCGAAGCCAATAGCACTTTCTATGCGCGCAGCACTTAATCCGTTTTGTATTAAGTATCGTTTGGTGCTTTCGGCTCTACGCTGCGATAAACTCTGGTTGTAACTTGCAGGACCTCTAGAATCGGTATGTGATTTTATTTTAATAATAGCGTCTGGGTAGGTGCGCATAAAATCTAATACTTTTGCCAATTCGCCTTTTGCTTGTGCAGTAATTGTAGCTTTGTCGAAAGGGAATAAAATTCTATTTAAGTTAATTACTTCTAGGCTATCTTTATTAATTACAGTTGGTTTTACTGCATAAGAAGGTGTAGTGGTACTGTCTATAACCGCAATAGGAGTATCGTCTTCTTCTAACTCTTGTTTGGTTTTGTTTCTAAAGAAGTAAATATCGTCGTTTCCTCTTCCTCCAACACGGTTCGAGGAGAAGTATCCTGTGCTGTCTGCTGGTTTTAAAATAAGGGCAAAATCGTCCATATTACTATTAAAAGGGCGGGCAAGATTTTTTGGCTCCGAATAACCATCTGCGGTTAGTGTAGTTACAAATAAATCTAAACCACCTAACCCTAAAAGACCGTCAGATGCAAAGTACATTTTATCGCCTATAACATAAGGAAACATTTCTTTTTTAGCGGTGTTTACGGTTTCCCCTAAATTTTTGGGTGCAGAATAAGAACCATCTTCGTTTATGTCTACCACGAACAAATCGGTTTCTCCTAAGCTGCCCGGCATATTAGACACGAAATATAGTTTTTTGTCATCGTCGCTTAAGGCCGGATGACCAAAAGAATATTCATCGGTAACAAAAGGAAGTATTTTGGGTTTGGTCCATTCTCCGTTTTTAAGAGTAGATTTTAGTAGCATTAGATGGTTAATACCATCGTTACCACGACGTTCCTTCTTTTTGTGATTATTTCTAGTGAAATACATTGTTTTTAAATCCTTGGTAAAGGTAATATCTGCTTCGTGATATTCGGTGTTAATATTATCAGACAGCTTTTTAGGTGCACTTAAATGCCCATTTCTATCTCCCATATCTGCAATAAAAAGATCTAAGAACGGGTTTCCGTCCCATTTGTAAATCTTTTTACCTTCTTTGTCGTTTGCACTATAAATT
>JAOXRU010000120.1 GCA_025800395.1 Flavobacteriaceae bacterium | reverse complement strand
TTTGGCTAATGCTGGAGGAGGTCTCGAAAATTTTGTAGCGATAGATGGTAAAGTAATTCGCACGAGTACAATTGTTTCCAGTACTATGGATCAAGCATCTACTTTAGGGGAAGTCTTTGGTGGACAAATAAGTGAGTTCATCATTTACGATCAAGCCAACGATTTGGATGGAACACATCAAAAAAGGATTCAATCTTATTTGGCTATTAAATACGGTATTACCTTAGATCAGACCACAGCTACCCATTATATAGCTTCCGATGGAACCACTTTAATTTGGGACACATCCGCTTTGCATGCGAGTTCTTATGATGCAGAAATTTTTGGGATTGGTAAAGACACCGGATCAGGTTTGGACCAACGTGTTTCCAAATCACAGTCTAGTGGAAGTATTGTATCAATTGCATTAGATGCAAACTTTACCGCAGCAAATAATGATGCGGCTCGTACAACTACACACACCAATAATTTGCAATTTTTGGTAATGGGTAGCAACGGAGCATCTACTTCTACAAATTATAATCCGGTAGAAATTACGGCTGCTATGGGTAACGAGCGTATCGATAGAGAGTGGCAAGTACAAGCTACAAATTTTAACCAAAGTGTTGCTTTGCAGTTTGAAGGTTTCGACCAAACTTGGCATGTTTATAGCTCGGATAATCCAGACTTTACTGTTGGTACTGTAACGGATTTGGGTGCTTTAAATGCTCAGGGAATTATTGCAGGGCTTACTTTAACAGACGGAGCCATTCTTACCTTAGCAAGAGAAATATTTGCACCAGGAGCCATTTCACAGGGTTTGGAAGTATGGCTGAAGGCCGATGAGATTACAGCTGCAGTTGCAGATACCAATGTAGAAACTTGGACCAATCAGGCCCTTGGTAATGCTGCTGCCACAGCGCCAACACAGACTACTGTAAATTCCCGACCAATTTTTAGAGCAGGAAGCCACAGTTCGGCCATTAATTTTAATCCAACCCTATCTTTTGATGCAACGGATGACAAATTTGATTTTTCGGATTTAGATGTTGGTAATTATCAGGTTTTTGCGGTAGCTAATAAAACAGATATAACCCAAACGGGTAATTTAATCAATCTAGCCGGTACGGGAAAACACGATATATATTTGACCAATGGCGGTCTAAAATCTGCAAATAAAGGTGTCAGT
>JAOXRU010000119.1 GCA_025800395.1 Flavobacteriaceae bacterium | reverse complement strand
AGCTACAATAGCTAATGCCAATTCCAACAATACATCAGTTACCGTAGCGGCAGGAGACACAGCTACCTTGCGCTGGAGTATCAGCAATGGGAACTGTACAGCGAGCACAGACGATGTAGTCCTTACCAACCATGCGTTACCAACCACAGCAAATGCTGGTTCAGATATAGAACAATGTAACACGACTAGCTTTACCATGGCAGGGAATGCACCAACGGTAGGCACAGGAGTTTGGACGCTAGTAAGCGGAACAGCTACAATAGCTAATGCCAATTCCAACAATACATCAGTTACCGTAGCGGCAGGAGACACAGCTACCTTGCGCTGGAGTATCAGCAATGGGAACTGTACTGCAAGCACAGACGATGTAGTACTGACTAACCATGCGTTACCAAATATTCCTGTAAGTGGAGGAAACCAAAATGTGTGTTTCACAACAGGAGTTAGTTTAACGGCTTCAGCTACAGTTGGTGCTGGAGAAGATTTAGTTTGGTATGACGCTCCTACAGGTGGAAATGTAGTTGCAGATCCTAGTATTAATGCAGTTGGGATTACTACTTTTTATGCGGAAGCGGTGAACAGTACCACTAATTGTTCTAGTGAAACAAGATCTGCGGTTACGCTAACTATAAGTAACTGTAGTATGGAAGTAACCAAGAGCGACGCTCTAGCCTTAGGTGCAGATGGAGTACTTAATGCAGGAGATATCATTACCTATACCATTATAGTAGAAAACACAGGAAACGTCACTATCGACAATATCGATGTAGCCGATGCAGGAGTAACCTTTACCACTGCCAACACGGGACTAACCTTAGCACCAGGAGCTACCGCTACGGTAACAGCTACCCATGCATTAACGCAAGTAGAAATCGACAATGGATCTTACAGCAATACGGCCACAGCCACAGGAGACAGTCCAAATGGAGGTCCAGATGATGTAAGTGATGATTCTGATGATCCAGATACGCCAGCGGCAGATGATCCAACCGTTACGGACTTAGCACCAGTTGCTTCAATGGTTGTAACCAAGAGCGATGTATTAAATACAGGCGCAGATGGAGTACTCAATGCTGGTGATGTGATTACCTATACGATTATAGTAGAAAACACTGGAAACGTAACCTTGAGTGATATCGTAGTTACGGATCCAAATGCGACTATAGCACCAGGAGATGAGACCATAGCGATTTTAGCACCAGGAGCTACCGCTACGGTAACAGCTACCCATGCATTAACACAAGTGGAAATCGACAATGGATCATACAGCAATACGGCCACAGCCACAGGAGACAGTCCAAATGGAGGTCCAGATGATGTAAGTGATGATTCTGATGATCCAGATACTCCAGCGGCAGATGATCCAACAGTAACAGCATTAAATGGAAATGCTTCTATTGAAGTGACGAAAATGTCACAAATTATAGATAACGGAGATGGCGAAAATGGTGTTGGAGATCAAATTGTGTATACGATTACAGTGGAAAACACAGGTACGGTAAGTCTTACCAATATTCGATTGACGGATCAGTTTGCCTCTGGTAGTGGAGCAACACTTGTACCAGTATTGGATCCAAATACACAAGATGCGAGTACTTTGGCTGTTGGAGCAATGTTAACTTATAAAGTTTCACATACCATTACCGAGGCAGATGCCATGGCTGGAGAGTTTAGCAATACTGCGGTTGCTTTGGCAAATAGTCCAACTGGAACTGATGATGTTACAGATACCTCTGACAATGGGGATGATACCGATGGCAATACTACAGATGATGCTACAAATAACGATATTGCAGATCCTATAGCAATAGATGATTCGGTAAGCACACCAGAAGGTCAACAGGTAGCAATTAGCATACACGACAACGACAGTATGTTTGACAATGCAGCCATGACCTCAAATACGAATCCTTCTAACGGAACTGTGATTCATAATTCTAATGGAACCTTTACTTATATACCAAATACTGGATTTACTGGTACAGATAGCTTTACATACACCATTTGCGACGACGATACTCCAGCTGTATGTAGAACCGCTACAGTTACTATATTGGTAAATCCTTGTTTGACTTTCCCTACGGAAGATTGTGACAATGATGGTTTAACCAATGAGGAAGAGGATACCCTAGGCACAGACCCAAGTGATCCGGATACGGATAAAGATGGTATAAATGATGGAGATGAAGTGAATGATGGTACTGATCCTTTAGATGATTGTGATTCTATAGGAGGAACGCCATTAGGAACTAGTGACTGTGATAATGATGGTTTAACCAATGATGAAGAAACCAGTGTTGTATATGATAATGATGAAGATCCTGTTGTTACCGATCCATATAATCCGGATACGGATGGGGATGGGATTAATGACGGTGATGAAGTTCGTGATGGTACCGATCCAACCGATCCATGTGATTCTATAGGTGGCACACCTCCTCCTGGTGTGGTTTGTGAGCTAACAGTAGAGAATCAAATTATTTCACCAAACGGAGATAATATCAATGATTATTTTGAAATAAAAGGCATAGAGTACTTCCCTGATAATACAGTGGAAATATACAACCGTTGGGGAGTATTAGTATTTAAAACAAAAGCGTATCATAACAAGAATAATGCTTTTTCGGGGCTTTCAAATGGTAGATCAACCCTCAAGAAAGAAGATAGATTGCCTGTAGGTGTCTACTATTATATTATCAGATATGTAAAAGACGGAGAGACTAAAGAGTTATCTAAGTATTTATATATAAACGAATAAGATAAAACTAAACAAGGAGGATTATGAAGTCAAGAATAATAGCAGCAGGGATTTTGTTTGTGGTCTTTGTCTTTAAGATTCATGCACAACAAGATGCGCAGTTCACACAATATATGTACAATACGTTAAGTGTGAACCCTGCTTATGCAGGAACCAGAGGAGTGTTTGGAGCCATGGTGCTTCATCGCTCTCAATGGGTTGGTCTGGATGGTGCACCAAAAACACAAACGGTCAATATACAAGGTCCTGCAACAGATGCTTTAGGTTTAGGTTTTTCCATAGTAAATGACAATATTGGAGATGGTACCGTTCAAGAGACTTCTTTTGATTTGGCCGGCTCCTATACAATCAGAGTTTCCGATAAAGGAAAGCTATCTTTTGGATTGAAAGCAGGAGGGCATTTGCTGAATGTAAATGCTACTCAATTGGCAGGATATGACAAAGAGCCAAATCCGGATGGAAGGGTAAATATCGATAATAAGCTATCTCCCAACTTTGGTGTTGGTTTCTATTATCACTCAGAAAAGACTTATTTTGGTTTTTCTTTGCCAAACATCTTAGAAACCGAGCACTTTGATAACAACGAAAGCAGTGCGAGCAAATTGGCTATCGAGCGAATGAATTTTTACCTAATTGCGGGGCATGTATTTGAATTAACCCCGGATATTAAATTAAAGCCAGCAGCTTTGCTAAAGGCGGTAAAAGGAGCACCACTACAAGTCGATTTTTCTGCAAATTTTTTGTTTAACGAAAAGTTTATTTTAGGTGCTGCATACCGATGGGATGCTGCTGTAAGTGCCTTATTAGGTTTTCAACTTAATCACCAATTTTTGGTAGGACTTGCCTACGATAGAGAAATCACAGAATTAGGAAATGCCCGATTCAATGACGGATCTTTCGAAGTTTTCTTGAGATACGAAATGTTTACAAGGCACAAATCCTTTAAATCGCCAAGATTCTTTTAACGGGGAAAGAGTCAATAATAAAGCGCAGATTTGAAGCTATTGTTGGAGCTACATTCAAAATAAGGCATATGCGATATAGATAAAATAGAGCATATCGAGATCATATATTCTAAATGAAAATTTAAAGAAATAAAATCATAACCGTTATTACAATTATTATATCGATGGATAGAACAAAAGGGAGCAAGATAATGTCACATTCTAATTGGTTGTGCATGAGTATTTTGTTTTTAGGGTTTTTCACAAAAATTCAGGCGCAACAAGATGCGCAATTTACACAGTATATGTATAATACCCTTTCGGTAAACCCTGCTTATGCTGGTACTTCAGGGGTATTTAGTGCAATGGTATTACATCGCTCTCAATGGGTGGGTTTAGAGGGGGCTCCTAAAACACAGACCGTAAACATTCAAACACCAATAAAGAAAGCATTTGGTCTTGGTTTTTCTATTATTAACGATGATATTGGTGCAGGTACTATAAAAGAAACTTCCTTCGATTTGGCTGCTTCGTATGAAATTAGTTTAGGGCGAGAGCAATATTTTTCTTTTGGTTTAAAAGCAAGTGGGCATATTTTGAATGTAGATGTTAACAAATTGTCGGGTTACGAAAGAGAGCCCGTACCAGCTGGACGTGTGGATATAGACAATAAATTCTCACCTAATTTTGGAGTTGGACTGTATTATTTTACCAATAAAGGTTATGTCGGACTTTCTTTGCCTAATATTTTAGAGACAAAACATTTCGATAATAGTGAGTCTAGTGCAAGCAAATTGGCTACAGAACGAATGAATTTTTATATTATCGGTGGTTATGTATTTGATATTAACGATAAGTTGAAATTAAAACCAGCAACTTTATTAAAAGCAGTTCGTGGTGCACCATTACAAGTAGATTTTTCTGCCAATTTTATAATCAATGAGAAAATATATCTTGGAGCTGCGTATCGTTGGGACGCTGCTTTAAGTGCTTTAGTAGGGTTTCAGATAAACGACCAGTTTATGATTGGTTTGGCTTATGATAGAGAAATTACAGACTTGGGTAAAGCCCGATTTAATGATGGCTCTTTCGAAGCTTTTCTGAGGTTTGAGCTTTATACCAATAGAAATAATTGTGGTTGTCCACGCTATTTTTAAGGCAATAAATGGATATGTCGAAAAACCTAAAGTAGTTTTAATTCTTTAACAACTTCTCTTTTAAAATGAGCGTTCATCATTTCTATTATTTTTAATTTGCCATATTGGAGTTCCTCTCGCAAGACGGAAGAATCAAGATAAACGTATAATGTTTGGTTTCTAAGCTTAATGTCTTTGGTATAATGAGCTACCCCATTGCCCATCTCCGATTTCCAAACATCTGCTATTGCGGCATTATCGATACCTTTTTGCAAATGATTGTCATCTATAAATGCTTTTAAAGCCTCGCTGAGGGAATGGGTTTCCTGATTTCTTTTAGCCATGAGATTAGGGTCTTTTTTTATAGTGATATATCAAATTTTCTTCATTTCGTACTACCAATTTGGAAGCAGTGAGTTCGATGATTTCTTCTTTCCACACAGATAGTGCGTTGTTGTATGTTAAAAAGGTTTTGCTTTCTTTGTTTTCAATTAGAAATGTTTTTTGATCCCCCGAGGATTTATAGGTTCCGTCCAATTGTAATTGAACTTTCATTCGATAGCCTTGCCCCTTATCGGTTTGAAAATAGTCCAAATGATTATTTGGGCTGTAGGATTTTAATTTATCTTCGTTTTTAAACACCTCTACAATCTCCCATCGACCATTTAAATGATTGATTTCTATTGCTTTGTTTTTTTTGCACGAAAAAACAAAAAGTGCGAGTATACATAAAAATAGAGCTCTCATAGGGAAATTATTTTGTAGGATTTGTGTGTTTTTTTTACTAGGTTTTCTGTGCGTTCTTGGTGGGTGTCGCTTATAAAAATTTGACCAAATCGATCTTGGTGCACCAAATCGATGAGTTTTGCCACTCTTTCTTCATCTAATTTATCAAAAATATCATCTAATAACAAAATAGGGGTAGTTTTGGTCGTGTTTTTGAGGAAATGGAATTGTGCAATTTTCAGTGCAATTAGATAGGATTTTTGTTGTCCTTGGCTTCCAAATTTTTTGATCGGATGCTGGTTGATGAGCAACTGCAAGTCGTCTTTGTGTGGACCTACACTGGTATATTGTAAGGCACGATCTTTTTGTAGATTATCTTCGAGTAGAGACATGAGGTCTTTTTCGGTCATTTTGCTTTGGTACCTAAGGTCTATTTGTTCATCACCGCTTGAAATCATTTGGTAGCTATCTTTTAGGATAGGAACAAACGAATTTAAAAAATCTACTCTTTTGTCATAGATTACTTTTCCCAATTCTTGCAATTGTTGGTCGTAGATATCTAAAGTATCTGGCTCAAAAGTGTGATTGAGGGCGAAATACTTTAGTAGGGCATTTCTTTGAGAAACAGTTTTTTGATATCGCAATAGGGTGTTGAGATAGTTTTTGTCCGATTGGGCAATTACCCCATCTACAAATTTTCTTCTGGTTTCACTACCTTCCAATATGAGATTTTGATCTGCGGGGGAAATGATTACCAGTGGCATATACCCAATATGCTCAGCAATTTTTTCGTATGCTTTTGCATTTTTTTTAATGATCTTCTTTTGGCCTTTCTTAAAACTACAAACTAAACGATCGGACTGTTGATTTTTGAGTAGGGTACCATCGACAACAAAAAAATCTTCCCCATGCCTTATTAATTGGCTACTGATAGGATTGAAATAGCTTTTGCCAAAGGCCAATTGGTAAATGGCATCTAGGGCATTAGTTTTTCCAATACCATTGTTCCCGACAAAACAATTGATTTTGCTGTCGAATTCGAATTGGACACTTTCGTAATTTTTAAAATTGATAAGAGATAAGTTTTTTAGGTACATATCCTAAGTCGTAAGGGTAAAAATGGAATTGGAGATCAAATAAACTACAAATTATTTAAAAAATACAAAAAAATACGTTTTTGATTGTCAATAAAAATTATATTTTTGCTCCACTTAAATAATATTACTTATGGCTACATACAAAAAGCGTGGATACAAACCTAAGAATAAGGAAGAGGAGCAGCATCTACAGGAGATGGAAAGTACAACTGCAGAAGTATTTTCTAGTTTGGATGAGGGAGCTTCTAAGACTGAAGAGTGGGTTGCCAAGAATCAAAATCTTATTTTGATTGTAATTGGAGTAGTTGTAATTGGAGTCTTGGGCTATTTGGCTTATAGCAATTTTGTATCTAGTCCAAAAGAAAAAGAAGCGGCAAATGAGTTGTTTTATGCCCAACAATATATTACCCAAGCACAAGGTCTTACAGAGAAAGATTCTTTGTTGAATTTGGCGTTGAATGGTTCGGAAGGGAAATATGGCTTGTTGGACATCATGCAGGAATACAATGGAACCGATGCTGCCAATATCGCAAGTTATAGTGCTGGTATGGTATATTTGAATTTGAACAAATACGAGGAAGCCATACAGTACTTAGAGAAATTCTCTACGGATGATGAGATTCTCGGTGCACTAGCATTGGGAGGAATGGGAGATGCATTCTCTCAATTGAATCAGAAAGAACAAGCTTTGGAATATTATGAAAAAGCAGCTAAGTATAACGACAACGGATTTAATGTGCCTAAGTTTTTGCTGAAAGCAGGAATGGCTGCCATGGATTTGGGTCAAAACGACAAGGCACAAGAATATTTCCAGCGTATCAAAGATGAGTTTGCTTCATCTTCAGAAGCCAATAGCGTAGATGTGTTTCTTGGAAAAGTAAGCGCGGGAAAATAATATGGCAACAGCAAACAAAAATTTATCCAATTACGATAAAGCAACAATTCCAAATGCGAAAGATTTTCGGTTTGGAATTGTTGTTTCGGAATGGAATGAAGAGATAACCGAAGGCCTATATCAGGGAGCGCTTACAGCTTTATTGGACTGTGGCGCGGTTGTCAAAAATATATATCGTTTGAATGTTCCTGGTAGTTTTGAGTTGGTATACGGCTGTAAAAAAATGGTCGAAAGGGGGGATTTGGATGTAGTTATCGCCATCGGAAGTGTCATTCAGGGAGAAACCAAGCATTTTGATTTTGTTTGTTCAGCTGCTACGCAAGGGATCAAGGATTTGAATGTAAAATATAACTTGCCAATAATTTTTTGTGTACTTACCGACAACAATATGCAGCAGTCTATAGATAGATCTGGTGGAAAACATGGCAACAAGGGTACAGAAGCTGCTATAGCGGCCATACAAATGGCGGCCATCAAGCGCATGTAAGGTTGTTATTTGTTGAAAAATTAGCATAAATTTCGGAATTCATTATTCGGTATTGTTTTTGATTTTAATTAACTTTGATTGTAAATTATGGTGTTAATTAAGCGAAAAAACAAAAAGTTCGATTACCAACCTCGTCATTATGATGATAAAGGCAAGGGTAATATGTATGAATTTAAAGGTAAATTTGATTCCTATAGGACTACAATAGGTTCTCAGGGAGGGCTAAAAGGTAAAGCTACTCGCGCATATGAAGACCTAAGAGCTGGGCAGGACAAGGCGGTGCTTCGTCGATTATTGATAATAATAGCAGTGTTGGTTTTCATTTTTTTGTATATCATCGATTTTGATTTATCGATTTTCAGTTTATAAAATAAATGGCAGATATTATAAAACTTTTACCCGATCATGTTGCGAATCAGATCGCAGCAGGTGAGGTGGTACAACGACCGGCTTCTGTAGTAAAAGAACTATTAGAAAATGCAATAGATGCAAAGGCCTCTATCATCACGCTTGTGGTCAAAAATGCAGGTAAAACCTTAGTACAAGTCATAGATAATGGCAAGGGAATGAGCGATACAGACGCCAGATTTTGTTTTGAGCGACATGCTACTTCAAAGATTAGTTCTGCGGAAGATTTGTTTGCATTGCATACCAAGGGTTTTAGAGGAGAGGCATTGGCTTCTATAGCGGCTATTGCGCATGTAGAACTGTATACCAAAGAAGCCCAAAACGATGTAGGTGTAAAGATTGCCATAGAAGGAAGTACAGTTAAAAGTCAGGATATAACCGTAGTGCCCAATGGGACTTCTGTATCGGTCAAAAATTTGTTTTTTAATATACCTGCTAGGCGCAAATTTTTAAAATCGGATAAGGTAGAGCTTCGTCATATACTAGACGAATTTCACCGCATCGTATTAGCCCATCCAGACATTGCTTTTCATCTGATCAATAATGGTACAGAATTGTTTAATTTACCAGCAAGTAATTTGCGACAGCGCATCGTCAATGTTTTTGGTGGCAAAACCAATACCAAATTGGTTCCAGTAGAAGAAGATACCGAAGTAGTGAAGCTTCATGGTTTTGTTTGCAAGCCCGATTTTGCTAAAAAGAGCAGGGGAGAACAGTATTTTTTTGTGAACAACCGATATATAAGGAGTCCGTATTTGCATCATTCTGTAATGGCAGCATTTGAAGGTCTTGTACCAGATCAACACCATCCAGGATATTATTTATACTTGGAGGTAGATCCCAATACGATAGATATCAATATACACCCTACCAAAACCGAGGTAAAGT
Source organism: Flavobacteriaceae bacterium (assembly GCA_025800395.1). GTDB lineage: Bacteria > Bacteroidota > Bacteroidia > Flavobacteriales > Flavobacteriaceae > JAOXRU01. The sequence continues at coordinate 171,717 of JAOXRU010000119.1, read as the reverse complement.
TTGATGACGAACATGCTTTGTATGCGATATTGCGCTCCAGTATAAAGCATAGTTTGGGCCAGTTTCAGGTAGCTCCTGTTTTAGATTTTGATACAGACCCCAATCTTGATACCCCTTATCATTTTAAGGATAAGGAGGTGCATATACCCAAAGTAGAGGTCGATCACAATTATAATCCTTTTGCAGAAGAAGTTTCTCGATCTTCGGCGGTCAAAAATAATACGATGTACACCAAGGCTACTTCTGGTGCAAGCTGGGAAGGGCTGTATGCTGGTATACCAGAAACGGTTCGAAAAATAGAAAGTGATTTTGGAAATATACAGATAGAATCGGATGTAGAGAATGTCGATTTGTTTGAAAATCAGATGCAGCAAGAAGCGACACCTAGTTTTCAATTGAAGCGCAAATACATAGTTACTCCGATAAAATCGGGTTTAGTGATCATCGATCAGTATCGTGCCCATCAGAGAGTACTTTACGAGCGGTTTTTAAAGAATATCACCGTGGAGAAAGGAGCGAGTCAACAGCTGCTATTTCCGCTCAATATGTCTTTTTCAAGTCCCGATATCGCGATATTGCAAGATATTCGCGATAGTTTGGAGCAGGTTGGTTTTATGTTCGATCGTGTAGAAGGAGATATGGTATCGGTTCGAGGAGTGCCTATCATGGTAAATGAAAGTGAGGTGCAATTGGTTTTGGAGCAAATTGTACAAGAAGTAAATGATTTTGGATCGGAAGATGCTTTTTCACAAAGCGATTTGTTGGCCAAGGCATTATGTAAATCTTTGGCTGTACGCAGTGGTAGCGTATTGCAATTGGAGGCACAAGAAGCTTTGATAAACGATTTGTTTGCTTGCAAAGACCCTATGGTGTCTCCGTTTCAAAAGCCTATCTATATCACCACGCCTATTGCAGACCTTGACAAAAAATTTATGTAAATGATAAGAATTACCGATGCAGTAAAACACCTGATTATTGTCAATGCTATTTTCTTTTTGGCTACAGCATTGAATCAGAATATTTTATATCCGTTACTGGCATTGTGGTTTCCGGAGCATCCTAGCTTTCAGATATGGCAGCTGATCAGTCACTTTTTTATGCATGGTAGTATAGGGCATTTGTTTATGAATATGCTTGCGTTGTTCTTTTTCGGTACTGCTTTGGAGCAAGAATGGGGGAAACAGAAGTTTTTATTTTTCTATTTTTCTGCTGGTATTGGAGCTGGTTTAATACATTTGTTGGTCAATTATTTTTACTTCAATGCTGGAATGGAGGTATTGATAGATGCCGGTTTTCGTAAAGGAGAAATCCTACAGTTATTAAAAGGGGGTGGCGCTTTACAGGACGAAAGATGGTCGAATGTTACCGATATTGAAGCCGTTGGTATGATGACAAGAGCATTTCAAGTGAGTGTAGTAGGAGCTTCAGGAGCGGTATATGGAATCATGATTGCATATGCTTTTTTATATCCCAATTCTATGATTTTCTTGATGTTTCCACCCATACCGATCAAGGCCAAATATATGGTTATTGCTTTGATTGTTTTGGATGCCTATTCTGGACTTACCCATCAGAATACGGGAACAGCGCATTTTGCGCATTTGGGAGGCGCCTTGTTTGGATTTATCATGGCATGGTACTGGAAAAAAAATAGTTTTAATAATAGACGCTGGAACTAGTGAATAGTAGAAAGTTAAGATATCAATATGAGATGCTCAATGTAGCGGAAAAGCTCATTGTAATCAATGCGGTGATTTTCATCGTTTTTAATCTAATTACCTTTTTATTTAAAATAGACATTAGTTGGTTTTTGGATTGGTTTTATTTACCAGAGAGTCTACAGAGTTTTGTATTTAGACCATGGACGGTATTAAGTTATGCTTTTTTGCATGATGGGATATTTCATATTTTTTTCAATATGCTTCTTTTGTATTATATGGGGAGGATATTTTTAAATGTATTGGATAGTAAACGGTTTTTAAATGTCTATTTATTAGGAGCTATATGTGGGGGACTATTTTTTGTATTGGCCTACAATATTTTTCCTGTGTTTATGCAAAAGGATGCTGCTTTGGTAGGTGCTTCTGCTGCTGTTATGGCTATAACTATATTTGTGGCCACCTATTTGGCAAATACCGAAATCATGGTATTTATGTTTCGTGTGAAGCTATGGCAGTTGGGCTTGTTTTTTGTAATACTCGATTTGGTGCTTATACCGGCCAACAATGCCGGAGGTCGTATAGCACATTTGGGTGGTGCTTTTTTGGGATATCTTTATGCTAGCCGGCTTCAAAGTGGCGTAGATATTGGCAAGCCTTTTGGTCGTGCAATAGAAGCTATTGGGGATCTGTTTAAAACAAAAAAGCAAAAACCGTTTCGAAAGGTATACAAAGAAAAAGCGACGCCACCAAGACAAGCAAGGCGCAAGCCCGAGCCTACTGAAAAACAGCAAAAAATTGATAGGATTTTAGACAAAATAAGCAAGTCTGGATACGATAGTTTGAGTAAAGAAGAAAAAGATTTTTTGTTTCAATCTGGAAGGGATTAAGATGGGTAAAAAAAAGTTAGGGATTCGATCGGGCCTATGGTACGGCATCAATATAATAGCGGCATTATTGTTGGTGCTAGGGTATTTATCGCCCTTTGTGAGACCTTCTAATTTGCCTTTTATGTCTGTTTTTGGGCTTACACTGCCTTTGTTGCTTATCGTCAATTTTGGTTTCATGTTGTGGTGGATGCTGCGTAAGAACCAGCGCTTTATTTTGTCTGCATTGGTATTGCTATTGGGGCTTGGGTACATACAGACTTTTGTGCGCCTAGAGAAGCAAGAAGGGGTATCGAACAAAACTGGATTTAGTGTGATGAGCTTTAATGTTCGCTTGTTTAATGCTTATGATTGGATAAAGGACAAAAACGTTGGCGATCAAATCGTATCACTGATCAAAGAACAAGATCCAGATGTCGTTTGTATGCAGGAATTTTATGCTGCCAAGCAAATAGCTTTTGAGAAACAATACCCATACAAACACACTATTTATAGATCGAATAAAAACAAGGTAGGCCAGGTCATTTTTTCCAAGTATCCTTTTCTTTCTCGGGGATCTCTAAATTTTGAAAATACAGGAAACAATACCATATATGCCGATATTTTGTATAAACAAGATACGATACGGGTGTATAATATTCATTTGGAATCCTTGCATTTACGCATAAATAAAGAAAATTTGGGTAAGGAGAGTAGCGAACGTCTTTATGGAAGAATAACGAGCTCTTTTATCAAACAAGAGGGGCAACTTCAGGCTTGTTTGCAGGATTTTGAGAAACACGATTACAAGCGCATTATTTGCGCAGATCTCAATAATGGTTCCTCTTCCTATGTATATAAAAAACTGATGGAAGGCATGCAGGATAGTTTTGTAAGTAGAGGGGTTGGCTTTGGAGCAACCCATGAATTTGCGTACTTTCCATTTCGTATCGATGTCATACTTGCCGAATCTTCCATGAAGGTTACAGAATTTCGCACCATGCAAGAAGTGCATTTATCAGATCATTACCCGATCATGGCTACCTTAGAGTGGTAAGCCACCAGCAATCTACAGCATCTGCCAATATATGTATGATTAAGCCAATGCCAAATATTCTAGTTCTTTTTGGAAGGCAAAGTAGGATGTATATCGCTATTGCGCTATCAGAATGAAGGGGGTGAAATCCGATACTGCATCTGTTTGGGTCAAAAATAGGGTTGGCCAATAGGTGGTCTAGGTCGATGCAAATAGCACCTATAAGAATAGCAGCCGACTTCCAAAAATGTTGTCTATAGTAATAATATGCGAAAACAATAGGTAGTATAAAATGTATGCCATAGTGTACCAAATCTCGCATATTAGTATATTTTTTTTAGATATGCTGTAGTATTAGGACCTTCATTGCACAACAGGTCTACAGCGGATAAATTGTGTAGAAAACCATATTTTTCTTCAAATACCTGATGATATGCTGGTGTTTGCATGCTTTCCTTTCTGGCATTTACCATTGGACGCAAGTCCAAAGCATCCGTTTCTTTTTGGTAGGTTTCGGAGAAATTTGGCTGAAAAGGAATGTCTAGGCAGTCAAAAAGAATTTGATAGGTACGCAGATTGAAGTTGTGTAAATTCACTATTTTTTCTTGATAAATTTGCTCCAACTCGTCTCGGTAATATTCAAAAAAAGGAGAATTGCTATAGGCAGCAGTTAGGCTTCTCCAATGATTGGTTTGCCAATTGTCTTTGTAATCTATTTGTATGGCCGTAGTTGGCGGCTTGACCCCTTTAGCCGGATGTACAATAGGGATGCTTAACAATTGTTTGCCATTGGGTCCGGCAATGTACATTCTGTTTCTATAGGTCTGTTTTACATAATGGTCGTGTGTCTCTATTGTCAAACGTTTTTGATAGAGAGCGGCCAATTGCGCTACAGTAGGGAAGTATCCCAGATGAAACAGTACTTCTTTGGCTGTCATTTATGCCTTAGCTTTCTTTTTCTTGCGGAAATGATCAAATACAAAATAGGCTGCTAAGAACAACAAGAAATATTTGAAATAGGATTGTGGTTCGTCATTGCCATGGACTGTAGTGAATACACGTTCGGTGCGAATTTTATTTAACAGCCCTTTGGCATTGCTATCCCAACTCATCCATATAAATACAGGTTTTCCAACTATATGATCAGCTGGTACATAACCCCAATAGCGACTGTCTTCAGAATTGGTACGATTGTCTCCCATCATCCAATAGTAGTCTTGCTTGAAGGTATAACTGCTGACAACTCGCCCATTTATTTTTATTTCTAAGCCATTTACTTCCAGATGGTTGTATTCGTACTCTTCTATGATTCTTTTATACAAAGGAAGTACTTTGGTATTGAGGGCAACCGTTTTGCCTGCTTGGGGTATATAAATAGATCCATATTGGTCTTGATTAAATGGATAGTCTTTGCTGTGTGGAAATATACTTATGGGAGTAATAGATTTGTCGACGGTGTGTTTGACTATAGAATCTATTTGCCCACTTTTTTCTATGGCTTCTCTCATTTGAGGGCTCAAAGATACATGTCTTTCCCTTTCTTTGATTTCGACATAGTCATTAGGTCTAAGTATTCCAGGCGGAATTCCTTCGGATTTACTGTACAAGAAAGTGCCTTTGTCGCTTGCTCTGGCATCTATCAAATATGGTTTTAGTGCTTCATATTGTGTTTGATTGATATTCGTCGCCTTATAGGTTCTTATAAATTCACTTACACCATATTCCAATAGCAATTTGCTCGATACTCCTTTTTGGTTATAGATTTTATAAGGTTCTTGGATTTTGGAGCGGAATGGCATTTTGCTTAGCTTTCCGTTTATATAGATGTCTCCGTCTATAATGCTAAGGGAGTCCCCTGGTATTCCTACACAACGTTTTACATAATTGGAGCGCTTATCTATAGGTTTGTCTACTCGAATATTGGATTGGTCTCTAAAGAAGCGCACGGTATCTGCAGGCCAGCTAAAAACTACAATATCATTGCGTTTTATATCTTGTATTTTTGGCAATCTGAAGTAGGGTAGTTGCGGTTTTTTAATATAAGAGGGGCTTTTTAGAACAGGAATAGTATCATGTACCATGGGTGCTGCTACGGTGGTCATAGGAGCACGTGCTCCGTAATGGAACTTACTCACCAATAGAAAATCGCCAACCAATAGTGTTTTTTCCAAAGATGGGGTAGGGATAACATAAGGTTGCATGACATAGGTATGCACCAAGGTGGCTGCAACTATTGCAAATAGGATAGAACTTGTCCATTCTCCCAGATTGGTTCTGGGTTTGAGATCTCTATCTTCGATATAGTTGAGTTCTGTAGCGTAGTTGATATAGTAAATATAGAATCCAAGAGAAAGAATAGTCAACCAAGTTTCTTTCATATTGTTTCTACCAAAACTTCTAATTGTTTCTACCCAAACAATAGGGAACATCAAAAGATTGATGATGGGGATAAACAGTAGTAGCACCCACCATTTTGGTCTATTGATGATTTGCATCAAAACAATGCCATTGTATACTGGTATTGCTGCTTCCCATGCTTTTCGACCTGCTTTCACATAAAGTTTCCAGGTGCCTAAAAAATGTATGATCTGAACGAGTAGGATAAAAACTAACCAAGAAGTACTATTCATTTGTTTGTGATTTTATTTTATTTAAGTGTAGGTCTGTCTAAAGGTTTTGGTGTTACAAGATTAACTAATGTTTAACACATCTCTCATGCTAAACACTCCGGTTTTGCCAAATAACCATTCGGCGGCTATTACAGCGCCTAAGGCAAATCCTTCTCTATTGTTTGCCTTATGTTGTATATGTATATGATCTACTTCGCTATCATAGGAAATGGTATGTGTACCTGGCACATCTCCTTCTCGAACCGCATGTATTGGAATATTTTGTTCGTCACCTTCTCCTAGTTTCCAGTTTTTGTTGGCATGGTGTTCCAAAATTCCTTCTGCCAAACTAATAGCCGTTCCACTGGGCGCATCCAATTTTTTGGTATGATGTATTTCCTCTATTTCAACTTGGTAATTATCTTGATTTTTCATGAGTTTGGCCAAATAGTTGTTGAGTTCAAAAAAGAGGTTTACTCCTAGGCTAAAATTAGAAGCATAAATAAAAGCTCCTTGGTGTGCTTGGCAAATATCTATTGCCTCTTCGTATTGGTGGAGCCACCCTGTGGTTCCCGATACCACTGGGATACCATTCTTAAAACAGTTTGTAATATTGTTAAAAGCAGCGTCTGGTATACTGAAATCGATAGCTGCATCTATATTTGTAAAATCTATTTCCTTATTGGAATCGTCTATTTTTGCTGCGATTTGGTGTCCTCTTTTTAGGGCGATCTGTTCTATCATTTTGCCCATCCGTCCATATCCCAAAAGTGCTATTTTCATCGAATTCTATATTTGGGACTAAAAATACACAAATTCTACGTTCTACCCTCATAATTTAGGGGCAACTATACGGATAGTATTTTTTATTTACAAAAAAGCAAAATGATATGGAATAGTTAGCGGCTTGCAATTATTCCATATATTTCTAAAGGTACTGTGAATATTCAGTTTGGGTACTTATAGACTATGACTCTATGCGCGGGCTAAGGCGGTTATCGAAAACCAAGGCTAAGGTGTAGGCCAAAATTGGGATTATTGGTGACGGCATCCATGGGTTGCGCGTATGGCTGTACTCGCAGGCTCAATTTATCATTTACATTGTACTGTCTCAAATGGGCATCTACATTGGCATCTAGTATGTTGAGTGCATAGAAAACAACAGTGAGAAGTAGAGAAAGATCTCTGCTTCGTTGAAATCGTTCTTGCCCATCTTGTAGACCTTGGTCAGACAATCTTGGGGTGCTCAGTGGGTTTCCGGCACTATCTACTCCCCAAAATTCGTCATCTTCAAAGCCAGCCTTTCTTCTTTTAAAAGCCGTCCGATATCGGTCGTATAAGTCGTCGTTTCTTTTGTAAAAATAGATGCCGCCACCTATAAGGCCATATACAATTGGTACTTTCCAGTATTTTTTGTTGTAAACTTGCCCAAGACCAGGTAAAACAGCAGAATAAAAGGCAGCCTTAACTGGAGAAACTGGATCCACTTCTACAGGACCCAAGTACAAGGAGTCGCTTACAACAAACTCTGCTGGTTCTGTGGTAGTGTTCTTCTCGGCTTTTTGTCCATACAAATGCGCAGAAAAGCATAAGATGAATAGATATAGTATGCTGGTTTTATTCACCAGAAATTATTTTTTTTAAACGGTTAAAATCTTCTTTGGAGCTAAAAGGGATGACAATCTTTCCTTTGCCGTTGGAAGATACTTTGATGTCTACTTTGGTGCTAAAGTGTTTGTTGAAAGATGCAATACCTTCTTTGATATAAGTTGGACTAGATGTTTTTTTGGTAGAACCACTTTTGTTTTTTCCACTATCTTCTTTGGTTTTTTTGACCAAAGCTTCTGTTTCGCGAACCGAAAGGTTGTTTTGAATAACTTTTTTATAGATAGCAATCTGCTCTTGATTATCTTCTAAATTGATAAGCGCTCTTCCGTGTCCCATAGATACGAAGCCATCTCGCATACCAGTTTGGATGATCGGATCTAGTTTGAGCAATCTCAAATAGTTGGTGATGGTCGAACGTTTTTTACCCACTCTTTTACTGAGTTGTTCTTGGGTAAGTTGTATTTCGTCTATGAGTCTTTGGTAGGAGAGAGCTACTTCTATAGGGTCTAAATCTTGGCGTTGGATGTTTTCTACCAAAGCCATTGCCAGAGAATCCTGATCGTTTGCAATACGAATATAGGCTGGAATGGTATTTAGTCCGAGTAATTTGGAAGCGCGATATCTGCGTTCTCCAGAAACCAACTGGTACTTATTGAATTCTGTTTTTCGAACGGTAATGGGTTGTATCACACCCAATTCTCTTATAGAATCGGCTAGCTCTTGCAAAGTTTCCTCATTAAAATTGGTCCGCGGTTGAAAAGGGTTGACCTCTATCACTTCCAATTCTAGCTCGATGATATTTCCAACGATTTTATCTGCTCCATCGTCGTTTACGTTGTTAATATCATTTTCCGGATCTTTAAGCAAGGCAGAAAGTCCTCTACCCAATGCTTTTTTCTTTGCAGCTTTTTTAGCCATAAGTGTTCTAGTTCTTCTTTATGATTTCGTGCGCTAAATTAATATAATTTGCGGCACCTTTACTAGAAGCATCGTAATTTATGATACTTTCTCCAAAACTTGGTGCTTCGCTCAATCTTACATTTCTTTGAATAATAGTTTTGAATACCATATCGCTAAAATGTTTGGTAACTTCTTCTACTACTTGGTTGGATAATCTCAAACGGGCATCGTACATAGTGAGCAAAAGACCTTCGATATCCAAATCTTTGTTGTGGATTTTTTGTACACTTTTGATGGTGTTCAACAATTTGCCCAATCCTTCTAGTGCAAAATATTCACATTGTATAGGGATGATTACCGAATCTGCAGCTGTCAACGCATTTAGAGTCAGCAAGCCCAACGAAGGAGCACAGTCGATAAGGATATAATCATAGGTGTTTTTCAAATCAGAAATTGCCTTACGCATCATATATTCCCTATTCTCTTTGTCTACCAATTCGATTTCGATGGCAACCAAATCGATATGTGCAGGTATAAGATCTACATTGGGAGAATCGGTTTCTATGATGACATCTTCATGGCCCAAGGTGTGTTCTAGCAATTGGTATGTACCTTCTTCGATACCATCTACATCAATACCAAGTCCAGAAGTTGCATTTGCCTGAGGGTCTGCATCTATAAGTAGTACTTTTTTCTCTAATACCCCCAAAGATGCAGCTAGATTTACACTTGTGGTGGTTTTACCAACGCCACCTTTTTGGTTTGCAATCGCAATAATTTTGCCCATGATTGATTTTAATTATATGGAAGTAAAAATACAATTATTTGCGACTATTTAAAATCTATTTAGAGTATTTTAAGAAGAATACCCCAAAAAAAGGAGGTCCAAAAGGAGGTCTTTTTTTGGGGTAGCCTTCAAACATTAGGAGTTTAGTCTTCTGGCATTAATATCGCTTTGATATATGGTTTGCTCAGAAATTCTTTTGCTGTTTTGTGTATGTCGGACGCAGTAATGTTTTGAATTTGATCTTCATAGGAGGTGATGTTCCCGATATCTCTTTGGAAATAATCTAGGTTTTTCAAGCTTTGGTTCCAAAAAGTATTCTTTTTTAGTGCTTCTTTATGCTTGAGAAGTTTGCTTTCTTTTACTTTATCGAGATCTTTTTGTGTGGGACCTTCTTGTATAAGTTTATCCACTTCTGCCAAGGATGCTTCTATGAGTTTGTCTACATTGTCTGGACCACAAGGAAAGCCAATACTAAAGCTAAATTGTCCAGTCGGGTATTGGGATATGCTTCCTCTGGCTCCCGCACCATATACGCCACCTTCTTTTTCTCGCAATTGTTCTATGAGTTTGATAGATAAGATATCTGCCAATAGGTTCAAATGGAGGTTTTCTTTTGCCGAATAGGCGGTTAGTCCGCTATACAATAGTTGTACGCGACTTTTGGGTTCGGTACCCTTTTTTACCATAAAGCTATCAGGCCCTGTTTTTGGACGAAATCCATGATCCTTAAACTGCTCTCTATTGGGAGTGCCTTCCAAAGAAGCGATATAGGTTTCTACCAGATTTTCGAAGCTGGAAGTTTCTATGTTTCCGACAAAGTAAAAGTTAAAATCACCGGCATTTGCAAAGCGTTCTTTTGCTTTTTTATAGGCGAGATCATAATCCGAGGCGTCTAAACTCTCTGCCGTTGGAAATGGCATATATCTTGGGTTGCCTTCATTGCGGTAATTCCCAAATTCGATAGAGAAAAAGAAACTTGGATTAGATTTTATATTTGCCAAAAAAGCTTTTTGTTTGGCGATGAAGGAAGTAAAGGCCTTATCATCCTTGTTGAGTTTGCTAAAATACAGATACATCAATTGCATCGTACTTTCCAGATCTTTGGGGGTTGTACTACCTCTAAAACCTTCCGAAAGGTTCCCTATGAATGGACTTAGATTTACGATTTTTCCAGAAAGTACTTTTTGGAGTTCTGTTTTATTCATGCCATCTACTCCAGCTTCAAATAGGGCTCCGTTGGCAGAACCTATTTTTTTGATTTCGGAGGTGCTATATAGACTTCTGCCACCATAACTATAGGCTTCCAATAAGATTTCGTCATTTTTAAAATCTGTTTTCTTGTAGACCACTTGTGCGCCATTGCTGAGGGTTAAGCGAAAGAAGTCCAATTCTTTGTTGTGTTCTCGTTTGGTAATGGTGCCTTTTTTTGGTAAGGTGGGCATAAGGGAACTACGTGTGGAACCATCGTCATAAGGATCTATTTTTGCTTTTTTGACTTTTTGTAGCAAATCGAGTACTTCTTGTTTGTTGACTTTTTTTACACTTTCTTTTTCTGGTCCAGTAAGCACGATGGTGCGGTTGTCGTCGTGTAAAAACTTTTGAATAAGTGCATTTACTTCTTGCAGATCAATGCCAGGAAGTATTTGTTGCATATGTTTGTATCTCCAGCTTTCTCCAGGAATAGGAGTTTTGTTGAGATAATGATTGATATACCGTTGCACCAAGCGAGAGGACTCCATTTTGTCTCTATCTTTATAGGCTTTTTCGACATTTGCAATCAGGCTTTTTTTGGCGCGCTCCATTTCAGATTTTTGAAATCCGTATCGTTTTACTCTTTCGTTTTCGGTAAGGAAAGCTTCCAAGGCTTTTAATTGTCCAGATTCGGAAGTATTGGCAAAGGATTGGTAAGCCATTTTTTCTTTGGATAAAGTGGTGCCATGGTAGGAATAACCAAATACAAAAGGAGGATTTGGACTATTGCGCAATTCGTTTAAACGATTGTTGATCATTTGGGTGAAAAGGCTCTTGATGAGCGAATTGCGATAATCGTTTTGGGTTTCCATTACTTTTCGCTCGCCTCGGTCTTTGTATGCGATTTGAACTTGTGTAAATGCAGCTTCTTTATCCGTTTCTATAGCCACGTATGTTTCTTGGTGGTTTGGAATCGTAAAAACCTCCCTTTTTCGTGGGTTTTTTGCTTTTGGGATATTGCCAAAATGTTTTTTTATTTTCTCTTCAATTTGTTTGGCATCCAAGTCTCCTACAGCTACAACGGCCATCAAATCTGGTCGATACCAATCTTTAAAGAAGCGCCTAAGGCTTTGGTACGAAAAATTTTCAATACTCTCTTTGGTGCCTATAGGTAGGCGAGAGGCGTATTTTGAATTGTTTGCCACTATGGGAAGGTATTTGGACAGCATACGGGTGTCTGCTCCCAATCGGGTACGGTATTCTTCCAAGACTACACCGCGTTCTTCGTCTATATCTTTGGCAGTAAGCAGCGCGCCATGTGCCCAATCTTGAAGAATTAAAAAGCCCTTTTCGAGTTTTTCAGGATCGTCGCTTGGAATGGGTAAAATATATACTGTCTGGTCAAAACCTGTGTAGGCATTGAGGTCGGCGCCAAATTCTACTCCTATGCTTTGAAGGTAATCTACCAAATCATTTTTCTTAAAATTTTTGGTGCCATTAAAATTCATATGTTCCATAAAGTGTGCCAGACCTTTTTGGTCTTCATCTTCTAATATGGATCCCACATTGATAACCAAACGCAACTCCAGTTTGTCTTCTGGTTTGCCGTTGTTTCGTACATAATAGGTTAAACCATTTTCTAATTTTCCTATTTTGGTATTGGGATCAGTGGGAATGACTTTGTTAGTCAGTTGGTTATCAATGGATTTTTCGGGCTTGTTTTGGGCATAAATACTTATGGCACCAAAAAGGAACAGCGCCCATACGTTTTTTTTCATAATCAGTTTTTAATAGTATTATTATATACAGTCAATTAAGATTAAATATACTACTAATTTTAGATTATAAACTATGTGAGTTATATTATTAAGAAAAATTAACACTTTTGTAGCGTTTAATTCTCTAGTAAAATCTCCAATATTTCGATAGCAGCATCGGATATTTTAGTTCCGGGGCCAAAAACGGCTACGGCACCAGCTTCGTATAGATAGTCGTAATCTTGTTTTGGGATAACCCCACCTACAATTACCATAATATCTTCTCTATCGTGTTTCTTTAGTTCGGCAATTACTTGTGGTACCAAGGTTTTGTGTCCTGCTGCTAATGAAGAAACGCCTAAGATGTGTACATCATTTTCTACAGCTTGTTTTGCGGCTTCTTCTGGTGTTTGAAACAAGGGACCTATGTCCACGTCAAATCCAACATCGGCATAACCTGTGGCTACCACTTTGGCACCTCGGTCATGACCGTCTTGTCCCATTTTAGCAATCATTATTCTTGGGCGTCTTCCATCTGCTTTTGCAAAGGTATCTGCCAGATTTATAGCTTTTTTAAAGCTCTTGTCTTCTTTGATTTCTTTTGCGTACACGCCATTAAAGGATTGAATTTTTGCTTTGTATCTTCCAAATACATCTTCTAATGCATCACTAATTTCTCCTAAGGTAGCTCTTTTTCTTGCAGCATCAACAGCTAAGGCTAATAAATTATCTTTTCCTGTTTTGGCAGCTTCGGTAAGTTTGTTTAATGCGGCGGTAACTGCTTGTTGATCTCTAGACTTTTTAATAGCTTCTAATTGTTCTATTTGCTGTTTTCGAACCACTTGGTTGTCTACCTCTAATATTTGTAGCTCGTCTTCTTCTGCTAGTGCGTATTTGTTTACTCCAATAATTAGGTCTTGCCCACTATCTATTCTAGCTTGTTTTTTTGCAGCGGCTTCCTCGATACGCATTTTGGGAACACCAGTTTCGATGGCCTTTGTCATACCGCCGAGTTCTTCTACTTCTTCTATAAGTTTCCAAGCTTTTTCTGCCAAATCGTTGGTGAGTTTTTCCACATAAAAACTACCAGCCCAAGGGTCTACTGTTTTGGTGATTTTTGTTTCTTGTTGTAAATAGATTTGGGTGTTTCTGGCAATACGTGCGGAGAAATCTGTTGGTAATGCAATAGCTTCATCCAAGGCGTTGGTGTGCAAACTTTGGGTGCCTCCAAATGCAGCAGCAGCGGCTTCTATGCACGTTCTGGCTACATTATTAAACGGATCTTGTTCTGTTAAACTCCAACCGCTAGTCTGGCAATGGGTTCGAAGAGAAAGCGACTTTGGGTTTTTTGGGTTGAATTGTTGTACAATTTTGGCCCAAAGCATTCTTCCAGCACGCATTTTGGCAATTTCCATAAAATGGTTCATCCCGATGGCCCAGAAAAAAGATAGCCTCGGGGCAAAGCTATCAATATCCATGCCTGCCTTTAGTCCAGTTCTAATATATTCCAAACCATCGGCTAGGGTGTATGCCAGTTCAATATCAGCTGTAGCACCCGCTTCTTGCATATGATAGCCAGAAATACTAATGGAGTTGAACTTTGGCATGAATTTACTGGTATATTCAAAAATATCCGCTATGATTTTCATCGATGGCGTAGGAGGGTAGATATAGGTGTTGCGCACCATAAACTCCTTTAGGATATCGTTTTGAATGGTCCCTGCTAATTGCTCTGGTTTTACGCCCTGTTCTTCTGCTGCTACTATGTAAAATGCCATAATGGGCAACACGGCTCCATTCATGGTCATAGAAACCGACATTTTGTCTAAGGGAATTTGATCGAAAAGAATTTTCATATCCTCTACAGAATCTATAGCTACCCCTGCTTTTCCAACATCACCAACTACGCGATCATGATCAGAATCATAGCCACGGTGTGTAGCAAGGTCAAATGCAACGGAAAGTCCTTTTTGTCCGGCAGCCAAGTTTCTTCTATAGAAAGCATTGCTCTCTTCTGCGGTAGAGAAACCTGCGTACTGTCTAATGGTCCAAGGACGCATACAATACATGGTGCTATATGGTCCGCGGAGATTGGGAGCCAAGCCAGCTACAAAATCCAAATGCGCCAATTTTTGTGTGTCCGACTCCTCGTACACACTTTTTATTGAGATATTTTCACCTGTTACAAATTCTCCCTGTTGGGGTTTGTAGTTTCTTTTGGTGTTTTTTAGTTGCAATTTGTCGATATCTTTTCTACTCATCTTCCAGTCTTTTTCGTTCGATTTGTTCGGCTAGGCGCTTGGGTATGATAGGAACTATTAGGGTCTTTCTTGCTTTTTTTTCGAGAAAGGGTGCAATTTCCAAATCGTTTTTCATTTGATCTTTTTCGTTTTCAAAACGATTGGTGCCTACCAAGATATCTTCTTGGTTTTCTATTTTTTGTCTGGATTCTTTTTCCTTTTCTTGAATTTTTTCTTGAATTTTCCCTTTTTTTAATTGGCTTAAAAAGCCGCCACCTTTTTCAATTTCCTTCAGCAAATCCAAAGCTTTTTCGGATAATTGTTTGGTCAGAGATTCTACATAATATGCTCCTTCGGTAGGATTGTGCACCTTGTCCAAATAAGCTTCTTTTTTTAGAATGAGCAATTGGTTTCTTGCAATTCGGTCTCCAAACTCATTTTCTTTGTGATAGATGGCATCATAGGCACTGTTGTGAATGAGGTCTGCACCTCCGAGGATGGCACTCATACATTCGGTAGTCGTACGCAGCATATTTACATTATAGTCGTATAAGGTTTTGTTTCTTTTACTAGGAGTGGCAGTTATATGCAATTTTGGTTTGGAGGGAAAAAGCTCTATCAGGTGTTCCCACAAATAACGAGTTGCTTTTAGCTTGGCAATTTCAAAAAAATAGTTACCTCCAATTGCCATTTGTACATGTATGCGATCTGTGTTTATGTTTTGTGATTCAAGTAAAGACATATACTCTACAGCATGTGCCATAGTATAGGCCAATTGCTGTACCATGTCTGCACCCGCATTTTGGTATATGGTAGCATTTATGCCGAGTCGAACTTGTTTATTGGCTTGCAATAGTTTGGAGAGCGCGTTTTGATCTTCCTCCATGTTTTGATACCAATTGCCACTTTGGGCTAAGTGCCCAACGGTGTCTACCACCACGGTAGTTTTACTATAGTTTTCTAAGGATTCTAAATATGGTGCAACTACCGCTGGCTCCAACAGGTTTAGATGAAAAATCATCTTGGTGTTTTTTGGAATTCCTTGGAGCGCCTTGGTCAGGTTGATTTCTTTGATATGCAAACTAAAAATCAGGGTTTCTGCGCCACGTTGCAGTCTGTCTAGTGCCGTTTTATTGGCTTGGTCTGCATCTGTGAGATCTATACATTGTCCAATTTCCCATCTATCGGTAGGGGTATCTAGAGCGATGATGTCTTCTAGTTGGTCTCTATGATAAAATGGTTTTACATGTATCCCTTCTGGAGATTGCCATACAAGGGTGTCGTTATAATCTTTGCCTCTTAGATCTGCCTGAATTTTTTGTTTCCAAGCTTTGGCCGAAACGGCATCAAAACTGTTAAATAAAGAATCACTCATTTTCTTGTTGCTTTAAACTATCCTGATATTCAATCAGATAAATTTCTTCCTTTTCCTTTTTGAGATAGAATTTTTCTCTGGCAAAGCGCTCTAATTCCTCTCTATCTTGGAGCTTTTTTCGCTCCGCCCTATCTTTTTTTATTTTGATTTGGAGTTGCGCTTTATTGTTTTCTAGTTTCTCCAATTCTTTTTTCCGTTCATAATGTACCAAAAGCGAATTGTTGTCAAAAAAGCTAATCCAAACCACAAAAATTAGACTTACCAAAAAATAGATGTTGCCTACATATTTAAACCACCATTTGTGTTTGATCTTTTTCCAGTTCATTTATTGAATACGTTCGTTGATAATACTTCGCACAATATCGATAGCTACGTTGTTGTATCGATTGTTTGGGATAATCAGATCCGCATATTCTTTGGTTGGTTCAATAAATTGCTGATGCATGGGTTTTAAGGTGGTTTGGTATCTTGTCAAAACCTCCTCTACATCTCTTCCGCGCTCTACGATATCTCGTTTTAACCTTCGTATAAGGCGCTCATCAGAATCTGCATGAACATATATTTTTATATCAAATAAATCGCGAATTTCCTTTTGTGTCATCATCAAAATACCTTCCACGATCATTACTTTTCTAGGATGCGTCAAAATCGTATCGCCTGTTCTATTGTGCTTTACAAATGAGTAAACCGGTTGGTGAATAGGTTCTCCTTTTCTTAGTTGCATCAAATGTTCTAGTAGCAATTCAAAATCAATGGCCCTTGGATGGTCAAAATTGATTTTGGTTCGCTCTTCATAACTGAGGTGAGAGGTATCTTTATAATAAGAATCTTGTGAAATGATTCCGACTTCATTTTCAGGAAGTTCACTTACAATATGATCTACTACGGTCGTCTTTCCACAACCAGTTCCACCAGTTATTCCAATTATTAACATAAAGTGTTTTTACAAATTTAAAAAATCTAAAAAGAATATCTGCAAAAGAAAATAGAAGAATGCTAAAATAATATAAAAGTGTATTGGTGAACAACCAGAAATGATAAAAAAACCAAGGATGCTGTCCTTGGTTTTTTTATATCAAAATATTAAAATGTTTTTATTGCAAGATATTTTCTGGTCTTTTTGAAGAATTTCTTATTAAACCAATAAAGAGTATAACTAAACTAATAAGCGCAATTACAATGATGTTCATCCAAACCACGGAAGGTGTGTTGTTTTTGTATTCAAATTTAGGTAATTCGGTATAGTTTGTTTTTGTAAATTTCTTTTCCTTAAAAAGCATTGGCACCAAATAATCTTTCCATGCTAACGAAAACTCAAATACTTGCTTTTTGTAATCGTTATAATGTTTTTCAGAAGTTCCCGCAATATTGTTTAGGGTTTGTTGCATGATAATTGCAGGAGATAAATATTGAAAGGCACTTATAAGATTTTGTTGCTTTTTTAGTTGGTTTTCATAAGTTGCCAATATTGGTTTGGTTTTTTCTTCCACTACTTTTTCCGAGGCCATGTACATGTGCCAAAAACCAAATTTTTCACGATTACTAGTTGCCGCCAATTCTGGATGCGTACGCAAGTAATCGTCCATAATTTCGTTCTGCTTTTTTTCGTTTTCGTTTTTCAACAAACGAATTTCGTTTATCATGTTTAAACGAGAAGGTGTAGGATAAAGGGAGTTGCCAATCTGGTTTACAGCCGCAGGCAGTATAAGTACTATTAACAACCAAATGCCAATAAGTGCAAAGGCATTTTTAGAGGAATTGTTAATTTTTATATTTACCACTACAGCAAGTACAAACCAAAACAGAATATAGGCAGCCAAAATAAACAATAAACCAATTAGGTTACCAATATCTCCAAAGGCATTTTGTTCCAAAAACCCAATGCTGACAATAAGCATAAGACAACTAATTGTTGTAAACAACAAGTATCTAATGCCCATTTTTTGCACCAACCATTTTACAATAGAAATAGGCTGAGCACCAAGAAGACGCAATGTGCCTAATTCTTTTTCTTTAGATAGCACATTGTAAGTAAAAGCAATAACCAACAGCGGTAGAATATAGATAATAGCAAAAGCCAGATCGAAGTTGCCAAATAGAAGTTGAACTGGATTTACCATTTCGGAATAATCTAAAGCGAAATTGCTTCCATATACTTTAGGGCTTTTAAAATGGGTGTACATATCGCTTTGCCCCGTTGCCACAAAAGCCATTTTTTCTGGAGACATTATGGCTACTCTTGGGTGGCTATAGCCTATAGCCATAGGTTCGGAAGGAAGTTTCCAATAAGGCAAATCTAGTTTTTCTCCCGCTTCTATTTTGTCCAAAGTAGCAAGCATTATACTATCTTGTTTTTGCAATTCGCCTTTAACCGAGGCAATATCGTCTAATCTTTTAGAAACATTTTTGTTGCCGTTATAGGTGCCAAAGGCAAACAACAAGCCGATACCCAAAAACAAAATAAGTAACCAATTGCTACGAATGAGCAGTTTTAATTCGTAATTAAAATTGTATTTAAACATAGCTTATATTTTTTTTGAAGAATAAATTAAAAATACAATAGGCAATACCAACCATAGAGCTAGGTAGCCTAGATTCATTTTGTTTTCTGTTAATATTTGCGACAGACTAGGAGGGCTAAATTCAAATTTTGGTAGTTGTTTAAATTTGTCGCTTCCCATTTTATAAGAACGATCTCCTAGTTTGGCATTGTCTTTAATGTCGTAATTGAGAAATCGTTGTTTGTCTATTCGATAGAGCTCCGCTGCTTGTGTAAACTTCCAATGCAGGTTGTCGCTAGTATTGGTAATATCCATCGACAAGAATCGCAAAGGAATAAAAGGGGAGATAAAGGATAACATCTGATAGCTTTTGTTCTGATTTTTTGCAATCTGATAAAGTGCTTCATAATGTTTTGCATATATAGCAGCTTCGTGTTCTTCTCCTTTTTGCATGCGGTAACCAGCATAGTTAAATGGCAATTGGCTAAGGCTATCTACGCCATACTCTTTTAAGGTTTCTTGTTCCAATTTTTTTGCGGCTTCGTTCCAAGGATTATGGCCATCTAAACCATTTTTTTTGTCTGCGGTAATTTGTGCGTCAAAAGCCGTTTTAGAAGGATAAGGATGCGCAGCATTGGCAAAGTTTGTTGCAAGTTTAGGGCTAATAAAGCTAAATATAATCCATACAATAAGATTGCTTACCAAAGAAATGCCCGAAGAGGTACTCCAAATCGAAATGCAAATAGTTATGGTTGCAATAATAAGATAATAAACGGTATAAGAAACAAATAGCACCAATAGGTTTGCCCAGCTAAAATAATCTAGATTATCGATACTGGATAAAACCAAACCTAAAACCATAAACACAACAAGAGTGAGTATAAATATAGGTAAAAATGCAGCCATCCATTTACCAAGAGCCAATCGAATAGGAGGGACTCCCTGACTCTTTAGCAGGGTAAACGTTTGGTGTTCCAATTCTTTAGTGTAGCTGTTATATCCTATTAGAATAATTAATAGCGGAAACAAATAGATTAATACAAAATGTATAGACAGGGTGCCAAATCTTGCCAAGCTAGTTTGGTCGCTTGCTTCGCTAAAAGAGGCCTCGTTTCTGTTGTGCGCTTCTAAGAAAATAGAGTTTCCAGTATATTTGGTAACGCCATAATCTAAAAGCGAAAGGGCAAATTGCGGTTTAAAGGCATAGGTGCCATAATGCGCTGCCGAGTGCGGATTTTTTTCGCTTTGGGTTTCCCAAATAGTTCTTTCTTTGTCTTTAGAAACGCGATATTGTTCACTGTTTTTTTTGTATTGATTTACCCCTGTTACCGCAGCCAATAGCAGCAGAATTATGGTAATCCCTAAGGCTATTTTAAATCTGCCATCACGAAGCAGTTCCTTAAGCTCTTTAAGAATAATATGTTTCATTTTAGCCTACATTTTTAAAGTTCATGATGTGGAGATAAATGGTCTCCAATTCTTTTAAAGATAACTCCTTGGTATCGGAATATTTCTGCAATACACCAGATCGCATGATACCAATATGTGTGCTTACTTCTTTGGCACGAAACAAATCGTGAGTAGCCATAAGTATGGCAACACCATTGTTTTTCATTTGGCTAAGAAGATCCATAAACTCGTTGCTCGATTTTGGGTCTAATCCAGAGGTGGGTTCGTCTAAAAGGAGTACTTTAGAGTTTTTTGCTATCGCCAAAGCAATGCCTACTTTTTGTCGCATACCTTTCGAAAATGTTTTTACGCGTTGGTCGTGTGCTTCTTGTTGTAAGCCAGCTTCCGATAGAAACCCTTTTAGGCTTGCAGTATCAAAACGCTTTCCAGACAACTTGGTAAAATAGTCGAGGTTTTCTACTGCGGTAAGTGTTGGGTACAGCATAAGATTTTCTGGGATGTAGGTGAGTAATTCTTTGCTTTTTATGGGGTTTTTAGTCACATCATAATCACCAATTTTAGCAGTTCCAGAAGTAGGATGTATAAAGTTTAAAAGCATATTTATGGTGGTGGATTTTCCCGCACCATTTGCACCTAAAAGACATAAGATCTCTCCAGATTTTACATGTAAAGTTAATTCATCAACGGCTACGAAGTCGTCGAATTTTTTGGTTAGGTTTTCTGTAATAATCATATTCGTGTGGATAGTATTTACACCATTTCTAGGTTAAAACAACCTAAGATAAATAGTCTTGTTTTTCTTTTATGGGTGTTTTAAAATAGAAATGGTATTCGATTAAATAGTTGGTTTAATTATATTTTATACCAGTTATTTCAAATGGTATTAGATAACGAAAGAATTTTCCAAATACCTAATAGCGTTTGGAAATGTTATTTTAGTAAAAAAAAGGATTAGTTTATAGCTGGTGGAGGTCTAGAAAAAATGTGAATATAGCCCTTTGTGTCCTTGTTTGGTTGCACATAGTGAGACATATGCGCATCTTGTTTTTGGAAAAAAAACGGGAACTCAATTTGTGGTGTATAACCCGAGATTTCGGGTGCATCGTTTTTGGTAATAAGGTATTCACAAATCTCGCAATCTTCGTGCATCTCGTCCCATTCATGGGAAAAGGCATGAAGTCCCACAAGTTCTATTCCGATAAATACTATCAGAAAAATACTTGCGATATGGACTTTTGGAAATTGCACAACTTTTTATCTTATACAATAATAGAAATAATTTTATTGCATTAGTTGCTTTTTAAAGAATTTAACAGCAATTTTTCTATTCCCACACTTCAAGAATTAATTTCAGAACCTACCCATTTTGTTCTTTATGCTAGTTATTGTTTAAAATTACTGAAAAGAAAAAGAGGTTTTTTTACACTAGAAATGGGGTAACTGCTAAAGCGAGGAATAGCCTTTCAAAGCCACGCCTAGCCTAAGAGCCTCTATAGCCATTATGTTTAAGGCATATCCAACCCACGTTAATTTATGAGAAACTCTTTTGGCAAACTTTTGTTCCCCGCCAAATCTTCTCCTATAATGCATATTTTTAAAGGGAACGGATAGTCTTTTTTATTCACAAATATAGGAATACGCATATATGTTTCGTAGCCAGAGGTATCGTTGCAATCGCATTTAGAGGCCACATCAAATTTATATTCAAAACCAACTAACTCTGGGTATTTAAACTCTGGTTCGAATAATAGTTCGTTATCTGTTTGGTTTACAATAATTTTTATAAGGTCTTTATCGGGTGCCGAGCCGTCTATTACAAAGGTTAAAAAATCGCGCTGGTCAAAATTGTTGTTATAGTTTAGGGCTACGACATAAAGGCCTTCTTTCTTAGGAAAATCAATAGTTAAATTTTGCCCTGTAAAAGAAGTATATCCTTCAGTTTGGTCTTTGTTAAAGTCTTGAATACTACTAAGTAAATACTTGGCATTTCCAGTATGGGTTGTCTTTATTTCTAGTTTGTGGTTGGCAACATCGTTAAGCGAATAGTTTCGCTTTAGCATGTTGGCGTCATTGGTATCTGGCTTTTCTAATACGGTGTAAGCCAAAGCGGTATTAAAAAATCCATCCTTGCCAAAACAGGCTTTTAAATCGGTAATATCCATTACATAATTGGTGCTGTTCTTTAGGGTTATACCAGTGTTGGTCCATTCGCAGGGGCTGCCAAGCTCGCAAGCGGTTGTGGCTCCTGTGGTAGTGGTATTTACCAAGCCCCAAACCCCTTGGTTAAAATCTGCGATTACCGGCGAACCCGATGAGCCACTATAAATATTGGTACATTGGTTGGTATAGGCATCAAACCAAAGCCAGATAAATTCTGCAACATCTTTCTTTTGTTGTTGCACACAGCTAGTCTGCCTCAGTACCTTTTTATCAAATTTTAGAGGAAATCCGTAGGTTCTAATTTCCGTGCCCTCTGCAGGGGCTGCATCTGCTATATTAATGGGCTCTATGCCCGCTGCCTTTAAATCGGCATTGGTAGCGTTTAATTCTACAATGGCAATATCGCGCCCTTTCATGGTGCCGTAGGCTATTTTTTTGGTGGAAAACGAAACCTGTTGGCTTGCCGGAACATCTTCCATTACCTTAAAGGTAATTTTGGCATTTGTATAGTCTTGATTTACTATAATTTTGTTGTCGTCCCATTGGTTGTTTACACAATGCCCATTGGTTAAAATATAGGCAGGTGCATTGGCATTTTCCGAGGTTTTTATATATACCCCGGTACAGGTGAGGTCGCCCTCGAACTGACCAATAGCATAAAGCGCATTTATAAAATTAGGGTCTTGTTGCTTTACCGTACCATCGGCTATACTGGGCAATAATACTACAGGGGGAGTTGTTGTAGGCGTATCCTCTTTATTGCAGGAAGCCATTACCAGTACTAACAGTACCAGTAATTTATATGTTTTTTTAAAAATATTTTTCATCTGTAAATAGGGTTAAAAGTGCAAAATTAAGTAATTTCTTACTCTAGCACAATGGTTTTTAGAAGAGTTTCTACCTGGTTGGCGTTCAACCCCAATGCCATTTTAGGATGGTACAACAGCCTTATGAGTTTCTTGTCTATTTCGGCATAATTTTGGGTGGTGGTCCAAGCCGATTGAAATATGCTTTCTTGATATTTATCGGAATCTTTTGCCAACCCCAAAGACTGCGTAAGTTCTTCTCTCAAGAGGTGTTTTTGTGCCGCAACCTCGGCGCGTTCGGTGTCTACAAACATACGTCCATCGTAAAAGCTATTGTCATCGTTCCAGGTTAGCATAAAAATCCCGAAATTGGAAGCCACTAAATTGGCATCACCAGGATATTCTTGTAGATAGTCCGCAGATTTTCCTAAAAACAAATGATAGTTAGATGCCAGTTTATCTGTAGTGATACTCATTTTAAATCCGTCAGTAGCCAACATATTTATTTCTTCGATTATCGTATGGAGTTCTTGCACAAGGGCATCGGGCTTTTCGCCATCTACATAAATTTTCATTTCCTTAGTCCATTTCCTAGTAACTTCTGTAATATTCACCCCTGAGAACTCAAATCCCAAAGCTATTTCCTTAAAATAGTTGATAACTTCTTGTTCTACTGCAACGGCGGGTATTACTTCTTCATCTTTAGAGCAAGACATTAATGTGGTAAACAACAAAAATGTAATTGCAACATATTGAACTATTTGTTTCATTGTGTATTGTTTTAGAATTACTACTTACCAGAAGTAAATTTACTAACTCACGTTAAATAGCAATGCGTTTTTAGTATCGGTTTCATTTAAACTCAACTTTGCACCATCTACTTTGAAGGTTTTAGATTTTTTTAATTTACTCATAAAGCTAGCCTCTTGGGTGTTGATATTTTGTTCGCAATTAATAAAAGTAATGGCATCTGCCGTTATAGTAATATTACTTCCCGATACGGTATACGTTCCAGTATAGTCATTACAACCTGCTTTTCCCTCTATTTTTCCGTTTGCTTTAAACTCTAGGTTAAGGGTAGTACCAGCTAGGGCATTGGTTATTTTGTCTACTAAAACGAATCCTTTTAGTGTCCACTTTGTTCCATTTAAAGTAACAGGAAGTAATGTGTCATCGTGATCTTTACTACAACTTATAGTTGCCAAAACACTTATAAACAATACGATAAATTTTGTTGGTTTGCATATATTTTTCATCATCTTATAATTTTTATGTATACTAAAATTTTAATTTATTTAATCTTGTAACTGGGTTAAATCTATATTTGGCGCATCTAACCCTAATGCGGCAATTTGGTTATATGCTTGGTGAACACCATTAAACTTATAGCCCCAGGCTTTAAAGAATGTTGTTAAATCTTTATTGGCGGCTTTGCAGGCATGTAGCATAAATACCCGCATTCTATCATCGTTGCTTTGTACTTGTGGCGCTTCTACCCTAATGTTCTTGTGCAATTTTTTGTAAAACCCATCTCCATAGGCTAATTGCAACTGGTAAAACATTCCTAGACGTACCCAAACATTTGCTGCATCTGAATTAAAATCTTTATCCTTCTCACTCTTTAATAAATAGACCTGTACAGCTTCCCAGATATTATCGCGCTTCATTCTAGAGGGGGAAATGCCCATGGCCTTTTCTGTGGCCAAGCTGTACAAGTTCACTGTGGTTTCCAAAACGGCAGGCCATGTCCAGGCATTCATTTGGTGCATGTGACCAATTTCATGCCAAGGACCCCACCCATTTTGGGTAAAATCTTTATGGTTTAAAATAAATCGCACCCCATCTTTGCTATAACCCGTTCTGTAATTGGTTGCGAACATATACTGATTGTTGCCCGTATATTCCGAAAACAAAAGTTTATGAGACATAGGTCGATGTACAGCTGTTGCCCCATCCATTCCACTAAAATCTTGTTGTAGTTTAATAACATTGTCTAGGGAAGTCAACAATTCGTTAATGTTTTCATCTTGATATTTAAGGGCTTCTTCCCTTGAAACAACCACTATAGATTTATTACCAATCATGGTAACCGACGGCACCTTATTGAAGGTTTCCAGCATTTTTTTCCAATTGGCAGAAGTGGTTTTATTTAACTTAAAAACTGGCGTATGCTCCCAACCCTTTAAAAATGTAATCTTGGTTTTTCCTGTAGGATTTTTAGAAGTTGCGTATCGTATATAAACCATACCTGCTTCATCGCCAATGTTTATAGTATTCTTACCTTTTTCCAGCACATAGAATTTTGGTTCTTTATCCCATTGGTCAGCCCTAGAGTAGGTGCCTACCATTAATTCTGGAATATTGGTGCCCTGCAATACTTCAACAGTTAGTGTAAAACTAGTATTTGGCGCTACATAAACGCCCGTGGGCTCAAAATCTGAAAACCTAAACCGTAGCCCCAATCTTCTGGCTTCTGCATCTCCAGATAGCATTTCGCTAAAGGTTTGGGTAGACTCCACCGCAAGTTCTTTTGGGATTGTAGCAGTGGTAGGCGTTGTTGGTCCTGGTGCTGTTATTTCTTCATCATTAGTTTCACAACCTATCAATATAGCTATTGTAAATAACGATATATAAGCTAAAGTTGATTTTGTTATAAGTTTCATGTTTTTTATTTTAACTCACAACAAACGGCTAGCTACGCACCCTTATTTTTTAACATTTTTTTAACGTTTAGGTTTTTTTAATCTGATTTTTATAAATATTTCAAATAAAAATTAGGGTAAATTTAAAACCACTTGTTGTAATTAAAAGCTGTTAAAATTGCTGCTAGTTAGAAAGGAAAAAAGGCTGTTTATTGCTGTAATTTCAAATGGTAAATGGAATTATTATGTATTTAAAACTTTTCTATTTTTGCACTATGGCCATAGAAAAAGAAGCACAGCAATTATCTTCGGTATGTGAAGAAAAAGTTTTTAGAGACGTTTTTGATGAACATTCCCAAACCATTAGGAATTTTATTTTCTATAAGTGTGGAGATATGCAACAAGCAGAAGATATTACACAGGATGCATTTGTAAAGCTATGGGAACATTGTAAAAAAGTTGTTTTTGGTAAAGCAAAATCGTTTGTTATGAAAATTGCTCAGAACATTTTTTTCAACCAAGCAAAACATGAGAAAATTGTACTTAGTTATGCAAAGCAAGCTAAAACGCAAATGTTTGGTTACAGTCCAGAATTTATTATGGAAGAGAAAGAGTTTATGGAGAAATTAACACGATGTATAGGAGCGTTACCCGTAAGACAAAGAGAGGTGTTTTTACTAAGTAGAAAGGATAAGAAAACCTATAAGGAAATAGCCGAAATCGTGGGGGTTAGTCAAAAAGCTGTAGAACATCGTATGCATTTGGCACTTCTTGAGCTTCGAAAAAAAATTGGTATTAAAATTTAATAGATATGGGCAAACGGTACGAAGAAGATGGGTTTTTAGCAAAATGGGCAGACCAGTCTTTACCAAAAAAGGATCAGGAAGCATTCTTAAAAGATAAAGAATACCACATATTTAAAGCTATTTTAGATGGCACAGATAATATTGTAGTTCCTGCCTATAACGGCAATGCCTTATTCAACAAGGTAAAGCAAGCAAAGCTAAAACAACAGAAAGCCACCAAAGTTATTCCCCTTTGGGCGTATGCCGTTGCCGCATCTGTTGTGCTTTTAATTGGTAGTGTTTTCTATTTTAATGCAAATACGTCTAAATACAATACAGATTTTGGCGAGCAATTGGCAATTGCGCTACCCGATGGATCCAATGTAATTTTAAATGCAAATTCCGAACTAGATTACCATAAAGATAATTGGAATACAGAAAGGGCAATATCCCTTAATGGTTCTGCATTTTTTAAAGTAAAGAAGGGGAGTACCTTTACGGTAAAAACTAAAAACGGTTTGGTAACAGTTTTGGGTACCGAGTTTACAACAAACTCGAGGAATAAATCATTTGAAGTAATTTGTTATAAAGGCAGTGTTAAAGTAACTATTGCCAAAGAAGAGGTAATTTTAAATCTTGGCGAGGGTCTACGTACTATTGGTAAAGGCACAGAACGGTTTACCACCAAAGAAAAAACACCATCTTGGATTTATGGAGAAACCATTTTCGAAAATGCTCCCATGCAGCAAGTTATTTCAGCCTTGGAAAATCAATACGAAATTAGTATAAACAGTAAAGATGTTGCTATTGCGCCTTTACGTTTTACAGGAAGGTTTACCCACGATAATCTAGAAAAGGCTTTACTTTCGGTATTTGGGCCACATCATATCAAATTTAAAATAGAGCACACCAAAGAAGTGCGTATTTATAAATAATACCATTTCTATTTTGAAATGCCCTAAAAAGGAAAAAAGGCTATTTATTAAGCTGATTTTAAACTAGAAATGGTATAATTATTAATAAAAAGTCTGTTTTATTGTAAAAGAGAAATATATCTGTTTATAATTGCATCTGCCAAAATACTACAATAACGCATTAAAATATACGGCGACTATGCACAAGGCACTAATTATAGTAACCACTCTGCTGTTTTTTTCAAAACAAATAAAAGCGCAGGTAAACAATAGTGCCGTTACCGAGGAAAACACAATTCTCCTAACCGAGCTAATAAGCGATTTGGAGTCCCGAAACAATATAAAGGTTTCGTATAACCCCGAAATATTAAAAGGTCTAGAAGTTCCCAAAAGCTTACACAAGGTGGCTTTTGAAGAAGCAATTGAACAGATTGAAGCAATATATTGGCTCACGTTTGAAAAAATAGATACACATAATTACTTTATAAAAGAACAATTAACGGACAGAAAAATTTGCGGTTACTTAAGCAAGAAAAAAGACGGAGAAGCCATAGAAGGTGCAAATATTGTTAGCCTAAAAAGTTTAGAGGGAACCACTTCAGATAAAGACGGGTATTTTCAGTTAGAAAATATGAAGAAAGACGATCGCATAGCTATAAGTTTTTTGGGTTACGAAACATATATAATGCCCTTAAACAGTCTTTTGGAAAAACAATGCATTACCTACACATTAAAGGCAAAAGAGGTACAATTAGACGAAGTTGTCGTACAAGATTATCTGGGTGCAGGTATGTATGGGGGTGATAACGGCATTATTAAAATATATCCTGCAAGTTTAGAAATTCTATCTGGTCTTTCAGAACCAGACATTTTGCAGAACATACAGCTATTACCTGGTATTGAAAGTCCACAAGAGACTGCTTCGGGTCTTTTTGTTCGTGGTGGTACACCCGACCAAAATCTTATCCTTTGGGATGGTATTAAAATGTACAACTCTAGTCATTTCTTTGGCATGATATCGGCATTTAACCCCTATGTTGTAGATAAGGTAAAAGTATCGAGAAGTGCCAGTAGTGCCCAATATGGCGATAGGGTATCGGGGGTTGTAGATATGGTTTCAGATAGTGCTATACCCGATAAGTTTAGCGGGCAATTTGGACTTAATACGTTACATGCAGATGTAAACCTAAAAGTACCTTTATCTAAAAAAGCAGGGGTAATCCTCTCTGGCAGAAGGTCTTTTGTAGATGCTTTTAACTCACCTATGTTTAAGAACTTTTCCAACAAGGTCTTTCAGAATACCGGTTTAGCAGATAACAATGGTAATTTTGAACAAGAGGTTTTTGAACAAAGTGGAAATTTTCACTTTTCGGATTTTTCCATAAAATCGATATTCGAGCTTTCAGACAAAGACAAAATTTTTGTATCGGGCATTGCCAACAATAATACGCTAGATTATAATTATTCTTATGATAATTTTGGCTCCACTCTTAATTTTAGCGAAAAGCTGTCTATTAAAAACTTTGGGCTTTCTGCAACTTGGGAAAAAACTTGGAATAATTCGTTTTCATCTAAAATTTTAGGGTACTATTCCCAATATAAATTTAGATATTCAGATGAAGACCCTTTTCTGAGAAGTTTTGTAATCACAGAAAAACAGAACGACATAAATGAAATAGGATTTTTTTTTCATACAAATTATACCATGGGTAAGCAGCTGAGGTTTTCAAATGGCTATCAGTTTTTTTCTAATAGGGTATCCTATAGTTTGGGTAATTCTAACATTGGTGGTGGATTACTACCAGATATTTCTGGCAATACAAGAGCCCACACACATACCCTATTTAATCAATTAGAATACCGTAAGCAAGGGTTGTCTATTAATTTGGGGTTGCGTACAAGCTATTATCACCTCTTAACTTCTATTTTTTTAGAACCCCGGATTAATTTAGATTACCAAATTAATAGCCGTTTCGCCTTGCGTGGCGGATTTGAATTAAAGAATCAGAGCATTGCTCAAATACAAGAGTTTACCACACAGGAGCTGGGTCTAGAAAACAAAATATGGGCATTGGCGGAAACCGATGGCACGCCTCTTCTTAAAAGCAAGCAGTTTAATCTAGGAATGCTGTACACCTATAAAGGTTGGAAATTAGATATTGACTTCTATGCAAAACAAATAGATGGAATTACCTCGGTTACAAACGGATTTGATTCATCTATCAATAATTTTATAGATGGAAGTAGCACGATACTTGGCTTAGATGTTTTAATAAAAAAGAAGATAGGTTCCTATACCACTTGGTTGGGATATACACTTTCGAGCAATTATTTTCGGTTTGATGAAATTATAGATGGCAAGAAGTTTAGAGGCAATAACGATATTAGAAATTCTTTAACATGGTCGCATTTTTACAAATGGAAAAACCTACAATTTTCGTTGGGTTGGAAATATAGGTCCGGAACCCCCTTTACACCGGCAATAGGTTTTAACGAAACATCACCTCAAGAAATTACCATAGCGTATGGAGATTTTAATTCTAAAACCTTACCAGATTATCACAGGTTGGATATTTCTATGCAATACGATTTTAAGTTATCCAAAAAACAAAATGCCCCAAGAGCCAAACTTGGTATGTCTTTATTAAATGCATACGATAGAAAGAGCATTTTAAATACAGATTTTATGGTAACGGAGCAGACTAGTCCAACAACTGGTTTAAACCAACCTATTTTAAAGACTATTAATCGCTACTCCCTTACCATAACCCCCAATTTTATGTTTAGATTAGAATTTTAAGACCGTTGCAAAGCGTTTTTAACAAAATAGAAAGATGATTTGTAAGGTGGAGCACACTAGACACCGATCTGTAATAAGCTTTTTGGTGAATTTGATCGCTGGTCTTGCCGCTTATTGTTTCTTCCACAAAAAACCATCAATAAATATAACCCCAATTCATACTCATCAACTTTGCTTATGGGAGGCTTAAACATTATTCACGTTTTTATTACTAATTGATTTTTAAAAAGTCGGGCTGGCAGGATTCGAACCTGCGACCTTCCCGCCCTAGTGGGACGCGATATCGTTGAGGAAGCCTTTGGCTACATGCTTTTTTATTTTGCGAAACACAAGGATTACTCACGTGATCCTGAGTGAGGTTTAGACAATAGCATCCAAAAAGCTCGTTCCTCACTTTCTTGTCTTTTTTTATCTCCAAAAATACCTCAAACTATCGTTTGGTTATTTTTGGACATAAAAAAATCCAAACATTTCTATCGAAATATTTGGATTCTGTTGTCGGGGTGGCAGGATTCGAACCTGCGACCTCCTGCTCCCAAAGCAGGCGCGATAACCGGGCTACGCTACACCCCGTAAAACCGGCTGCAAATATATTACAAAGTTTTTAATATTGTAGCAGGTTTTTGCTAAAGTTTTTTATTCCCCTTCTTTTTGCTTGATTTTCTGTATATAAGCATCCAATTGTTTGCCGTATTTGCTATTGGCAACATTCTCCGTTAGGGCATTATTGATAGTGTCCAAGTATTTTACGTTTGCATCATATACTTCGGATAAAGCTATATATGGGGAGATATAAGAATCCTTATGTGTAAGGGCGTAATTCAAAGAAAACAAATACTGGCGCAATTTGTTTTTGTTGATTAATTTTTGAATGCTGTCTACTTCCAAAGAATCTCCGTTTTTCTTCGCCAAGAAAGATGCTTTTATAAAATCTAAATTCTTGTTATTGAATTTGCGCATCATTCCTCGGTATTCTTGTAATAATTCGTGGGTGTCCGATCCACTTATTTTAGATTTAAAATCGAACTGATCCCAAGTAGATTGAATTTTAATTATTCCAGGTTCTCCAAAAAATAAAATTCGATTGCGTTCTGGGTCGCTATTTGGTTTATTCAATTTTAGGTAAAATACCTCAGGGCTTTCTAAAGGTATTTGAAAAGCAAATTTTGCATCTCCTTTAAATACAACCGAGTCGATGGTCTCTACAAGGGTATCTTTTGCTCTTTGCAAATAGAGGGTACCTTTCTTAAGACCTTTAATATGGCCTTCCACCTTCATTTCATTCTCTTTTACACCTGCTTCATTACAAGAGGTAAAAAGTAATCCAACTACGGATATAGTTAAAAATACTTTAATTAGGTTCATCTGGTTTTTTGTTTTAGTTAGCTCAAAAATTCTACCGATGCAAATATATTTTTTTTCAGCTTACATACCTACTTTCGATGCCATTTCTAGTAGATAGGCACAAACAATTGCACCTCCTGTACCTACAACATAGCCAAGTACGCCTAAGAGAACACCAACAGAGGCTAGAGAATTATGAAACTCCGAAGCCACAATAGGTGCAGAGGCTGCGCCCCCCACATTAGCCTGACTACCAACAGCCAAAAAGAAAAATGGTGCTTTAATTATTTTAGCTACTGCGATAAGTAAAATAGCATGAATCAAAATCCAAATTGCACCAACGGCTAATAGTCCAGGTTTTTCGAAGAATCTGCTTAAATCCATGCTCATTCCAATAACAGCAACCAGTATATAAATAAACAAACTTCCTATTTTACTTGCACCGGCACCTTCATAGTTTTTGGCCTTGGTAAAACTTAACACAATTCCGAAAATGGTGGCTACAACAATTAACCAAAAGAATTTTCCGCCTAAAAAGGAGAAGAAACTGGTTTTATCTGCAATAAAATGAACATTCTTTGCTAGATATTCGGCCACATAACCACCAAATTCGTGCCCCATAGCTACCGCAAAAAAGGTTAATGCAACCATAATTACTAAATCTTTTAAAGAAGGGATACGTGCGGAGGCTTCTTGAAAGCTGGAAACCCTTTCTTTTAAAGCATCTATAGCGCTGGTGTCTGCTTTTAACCATTTGTCTATTTTAGTTGCTTTACCAACGCCAAGAAGTACTAATGCCATCCATACATTTCCTACTATAATGTCTATTAATAGCATGTTAGTATATCCTTTTGGGTTGTATTCAAAAATTTCTAGCATAGCTATTTGGTTGGCACCACCACCAATCCAACTACCCGCTAGGGTAGTAAGACCTCGCCAAATTGCATCTGCTCCAACACCTCCAACACTCTCAGGAGAAATAGCTCCTACTATTAACATAGCAATAGGCCCACCAAGGATAATTCCTATTGTTCCAGTAAAAAACATGATTAGTGCCTTGGGACCTAAATTAGCAATGGCTTTTAAATCAATACTTAAAGTTAATAGTACTAATGCCGCAGGCAACATTATTTTTTTTCCAAAAAAGCTTATAGTTTCTGTTTCATGAGGAATAACTCCTAAACTACTTAGTATAGCAGGTGCTAGATAACACATGAGAACCACCGGTACATAGGTGTAAAATTTCTTGAAATTAGGTAAAGAGGCGGTATAAAAAATAATTCCTAATAGAAGAACCAGTACTCCAAAAACCATTGGATCACTGTTGAAAATGGCAAGTTGCATATAGATTAATTTTTGCTGAAAATAGAAAAAAAAAGGCAGTCCGCAAGTGCTAAC
This sequence comes from Flavobacteriaceae bacterium, assembly GCA_025800395.1. Classification (GTDB taxonomy): domain Bacteria; phylum Bacteroidota; class Bacteroidia; order Flavobacteriales; family Flavobacteriaceae; genus JAOXRU01. The sequence continues at coordinate 138,930 of JAOXRU010000119.1, read as the reverse complement.
TATAAATTTATGAATTCCTATTTTAATAATGTGTTATTAGGTATGAGATATTGTAGTATTATATATACAAAAAGGCAGATAATCCTGCTTTTTTGCGCACTTGATTGGCAAATTAATTTAATCCCCTTATATTATCCCTGCATAACAAAAATGAATCACAAAATTTAGGACTACGATGTGGAAATGGTTTAAAAGAATACTGGGAGCTATTTTGGCGCTCACGCTTATTTTGGTATTAGGAATATGGATATTTAGTAAGAGCTTGCACCCCACTTATAAGGGCGAAGAAGTATTGCTGGGTTTAGATAAGGAGGTTACAGTTTATTTTGATGATGCTGGTATTCCGCATATAGAGGCAACCGATGAGAAAGACGCTTATAGGGCTTTGGGCTATGTGCATGCCCAAGATAGACTATGGCAAATGGAACTGCTTCGACGCTTGGCTCCAGGAAGGTTATCTGAATTGTTTGGCAAGGATTTGATAGAAACCGATCGTTTCTTTGCTTCCTTAGGCATAGTGGAAGCCACAAAAACAACCTTATCTAAAGTTAATTTGAATTCTAAAGCCAATGTTTTAGCCCAAGCTTATTTAGACGGAATTAATCATTTTATAAAAACAGGGCCAAAACCAATTGAATTCTATATGGTAGGATTGGAAAAAACGCCCTATACCATGGAGGATATCTATAATGTTTATGGGTATATGGCTTTTAGCTTTGCACATGCACACAAAACAGATGCTTTATTAACAGAGTTAAAAGAAAAACTTGGAGCCGATTATTTAAAAGAATTGGATATTCCAATTGCAGAAGGACCGCAATATATCAAAAGTCAGTCTAAAGGAATAAAAGGGAGTGCCATTGCCAAATCTGTGCATCAGATTTTTGATAAATTGCCCGTGCCTTCATTTATTGGAAGCAATAGTTGGGTGGTTGGTCCACAAAAAAGCACTACAGGAAAGGTGTTGTTTGCCAATGATCCGCACATCGGTTATTCGCAGCCATCTGTATGGTATCAGTCGCATATCAAAACCCCTGCCTATGAAATGTATAATTTTAATTTAGGACTAACGCCTTTTCCTCTCTTAGGGCATAATAGAGATTATGCTTACGGATTAACGATGTTCGAAAATGACGATTTAGATTTTTATATAGAACAATTAAATCCGAATAATCCAAACCAATACCTTACACCAAACGGGTATAAAGATTTTGAAATTGTAAAAAAGGAAATAAAAGTAAAGGATGGGGAATCGGTTCATTTCGATTTGAGGTTTACCCTCCATGGGCCAATTGTAAACGATGCATTTTCGCATTTGAAAGACGAAAGACCAATTGCCATGCAATGGATTTATACCAAATTGCCCAATAAATTAATGGATCTTGCTTATAATATTTCGCATAGCAAGAGTTTACACGATTTTAAAAATGCCGCATCCATGTTACATGCACCAGGTTTAAATATGATGTATGGAGATGCTAAAGACAATATCGCTTGGTTTGCTTCTGGCCAACTGTATACCTATAGAGATAGTGTAAATACCAAAGTGTTTTTAGATGGTGCAAGTGGGAAGGATGAGATAAAAGAATATATAGATTTTTCTTTAAATCCAAAGGCAATAAACCCAGATTGGAATTATGTGTATTCTGCCAATAACCAACCAGATTCTATAGCAGGAAAATATTATCCCGGTTATTATTTACCAGAAGATAGGGCAGATAGAATAGTAAATATTTTAGAGGGAAAATCAAAATTCTCCAGAAAGGATATGCAAACCATGTTAATGGACGTAAAGTCAGACGTGGCTCCTGAAATTTTTGCCAATCTACTGCCACATATTAAAATAGGAGAATTGGATGCACTGGAAAAATCTGCTTTAAACATGGTGAAAAACTGGGATGGGAATTTTATTAAAGAAGCCGTAGGACCAACAATTTATAGTAGATTTATTTATTACTTTACACATGATACTTTTGCAGACGAGATGGGTAAAGAAGCTTTTGAATTGTATTTAAAAACACATTTACAGAATAAGATGGTAGCGGTACAGGCAGCCAAGGACCAATCGCTTTTTTGGGACAATAATACAACTGAGGCAATAGAATCAAAAAATCAGATCGTTACGCAAGCATTTAAAAACGCTGTAGCATTTATAAAAAATCAATTGGGAGAAGATTATAAAAACTGGCGTTGGGATAGAGTGTCAAGTGTAGCGCACGAACATCCGATGGGGCAAGTTGCTGCATTGCGAAAATACTTCAATGTTGGACCTTTTAAAACAAATGGCGGAGATGAGGTAATTAATAACCATTCGTACAATTTGGATAGCACTGGCTATTATAAAGTAAAAAGTGGTCCAAGTACTAGGAGGGTAGTAGATTTCTCTGATGTTGAGAATAGTTTTGCAATTTTACCCACTGGAAATTCTGGAAATATTTTTAGTCCTTATTATAAAGATCAATCCCAAAAGTACTTGAATGGAGAGTATGTGAAAATGAAACTCAATCAAGAAGACATTCATTCTACAAAACAAATTTTAAAGCTCAAGCCACAATCATAATTTTTATAGGTCAAAGCTTGTACAGAAAATGAGTTATAGGGAATCTTTTTTCTATAAAAAAAAGAGGCTGCCTTTTTGGACAGCCTCTAAAAATATAACCACTAAAACCTACCTTATCAAGGTAAAATGTCCTATAAACTCTCGATCATCCTCTTCATGATTGAGCCTGATGATAAACCAATAATCTCCAGCAGGTAGGCTAGTATTGGAATAATTTCCGTCCCAACCTTCTGTATCTCTAGAAATCTTGTACAATTCCCGACCATAACGGTCATATACGATGATAGATGCATTTGGATAATTGTTGATATATCCGGGTTTCCATCTGTCATTTTTACCATCATTGTTTGGTGTAAAGAAACTTGGCAATTCTATATCCAAAAACTCTACAGTTATGGAAGCAGTATTGGTACAACCTCTACCATCTACAACAGTTACTTCATATGTGCCAGATTTGAATATGGCAAAAGTATTTTGACGACTTTCTTTTTCTCCGTTTAGATAATAGGTGTAATTCTGATTACCACCACTTGCATTTACGGTGATCACGTTTACTTCTTTATTTTCTAACTGCACGCTAACTGGCAGGTATTCTTGTACTTCGAAACTAATTTCGTTTTCACAGCCATTGCTGTGAAGAATAGATAATACATGTTGCCCTGGACTCAAATTTTTATAATTTGGTTTTAAGACATAATTACTGATTTCTTTAGAATCAAGAGAATACATAACATCTGCTGCGACACTTTCATCTTCTAGTTTGATTTCTAGATGATTGGCTGGCGTATTGCCACTACATGTGTAAATGGTGTTTACCTCTGCAAGAATGTTCTTACCTGCTTTTATTTCGTAGTCTAAGGTCACATCGCAGTTTCCAGCATCTCTGATATAAATCTTATAATTGCCCGGAGCCAAATTTTCAAATTTGGTTCTACCTTCAACAAAATCAGAATCTGAAGTAGAATTGATGGCCGTCCTATAAGGTGGTTGGGCGCCACTTAGCTCCAATTGTATACTTCCATCATTGGCATCTTTACAGATTTCATGACGGATTTGCTCATTTACTACCAGAGCTTCTGGCTGGGTTAATTCAAAGGTCAGTTTTTCAAAACAGCCATTTCCATCCTGAGCTACAACGGTATAATTTCCAGCAGCTAAGTTGGTAAAGGTGTTTTCGTTTTTGAACTGATTTAAGTTTGGACTAATGGCAAATTGATAGTTTCCAGCTCCTCCTGTTGCCTCTACAGTAATGGTTCCATCATCTGCACCATTACAACTTATATTGGTTTTTGAACCTAAAAATGTAATTGCTGTGGGCTCTTCTATTTCTATAGAACCAGTGAAGTTAGCACTACAATCACCACTTTCTACCCGCACAAAATACGTTCCAGCTCCCAGATTATTAAAAATACCTGTGGTATTGGGTGGCGCTGCCTGACTAGTAAATCCATTATCGTCAAATAATTGGTATTGGTAATTACCAACACCCCCAGTAGCTGTTACAACAATTTGCGCATTATCATCTCCATTGCAATACACTATGGCCTTGCTTTCATCTACCAATATAGCAATATCCTGTATAGGAGATTCTGTGATGGCATTGGTCTTTACGGGGATACAATTGTTGATGTCTTTCACCCAGAATTGGTATGTCCCAGCCTCTAGGTTGCTGAATGTGTGTGAAGTGTTGTTGCTAAAGGCTTGGTAGGTACCATTTTTGGTTTCGCTCCATTGGTATCCTCCAGGTGTACCACCACTCACACGCAATTCTATCTCGGCTTTTTGTACACATTCCAATGGATTTTTGAGTACCAATATAGGAACCAATGGTGTTGGATCTTCCAAATTTATGGTGTTTGTGGTAAACTCACAATTGGCATCATCCTTTATCAATATGGCATAATTTCCTTGGTTCAAATCATTAAAAGTGGCATTGTCTTGAGGGATACCTGTTTGCAAAACAGTACCATTTTCGTCCAATCTCAATAGCGTGAAATTAATCTCTCCAGTACCACCAGAGCTAATGTTTGCTGTAATACTACCATTGTTGTCTCCAAGACACTCTAGAGGATTGGCAGCAGCTGTTGCATTGGCAACCAATGGCTCTATTCTTGTAACACTTCCACTAAAGGTCGCAGTACAACCCAGGGCGTCTGTTACGGATACATTATGTACCCCATCGCTCAAATTTTCAAATACAAAACTGGTGACATTTTGCGCTGTTTCGGTGTCTAATGAAATAGAATATGGTGCTTTTCCACCGCTTGGTTTCACCTCTAACTGACCTTGATTGTTGTTGCAACTCGCATTACCTCTTTCTGTAACAGTCGCATCCAAAGCAGCTAGTGGTCCGGGGATGGTGAAATTTAAAGTTCTGGAGCACAAAGGATGTGCTGTTTGCTCAAAATCTAGAACATAAGACCCTGCTGGTAAACTGATAGCATTGGTGGTGCCATTGGTACCCGTACCAGTTTGGACACTCGAACCATTGCTCTTAATATCAAAGCTAAAAGCTCCTGTATAATTGCTGACTTCTATATGTACGCTCGCATCAGAACCAAAGCATATTACTGGGGTGTCCACTTTTACCTCTATGTTAAAATTATCGAGATCTGGAACAGTATGCGTTTTTAGTAACTTACAACCAGTATCGGTATTGGTGATTTCAAATTGATAGGTACCTACATCCAGATTACTAAATACTCCAGTGGTATTGGTCGTGTTGTTGCTCGTAAGTTTAAACGAATAATTATGCGAGGGATCCGTGCTATTACTTTCTGATCCGTTGGCAACTAGGGTGATACTTTCCCCAGTATTGGTGCAGTCGCGCAATTGGTCTACGGTAATATTAACAGACTCTAATACGTCAAAGGTGTTTATGTTCTGGGTAGTACTTTCCAAGCAGCCATTGCTATCATGGACTTCTATAGTATAAGTGCCACCTGCATTTTGATCGATAACCAATTTGGGATTAGTGCCATCTTGAACTACTACATTGCTAGGGTCTTTAAATACAAACCTTGGATAATTACCAGAACCACCAGTTAATTGGCTGACGTCGATGGCTATGCTCGCATTATTTTTGTCGTTGCTGGAAGTACATCCAAATTGCACCACATCCAAAGCTGGTATGCTGATTGCATCTGGTTCCTCTATATCTATAGAAATGTCTCTTGTACATTCGTTTGTTCCTGTAGCGCGCACAATGTAGGTCCCTGCGGATAAATCGGAGAACGTTTTGGTGTTATTGCTAAAACTAAAATCTCCTGCTGCCACCGGATTATTAGAGGAATCTAATAATTGGTAGGTTAATGGACTAATACCATTATCGGTTTCTACTATGGAAATTTTACCATTGTCTCCTCCATTACAACTAACGGTAGTAGGTTGTAAATCAAATTGTGGCGTCTTTTGTTCGGGCACGACTATGTCAAAAACTCTAGTACAAGCTTTGGTATCGCTGGTAGCGTCTACAAAGATGGTTATTTGATAAGTACCAGCAGTAGGCGCTGTATGACTAAAGGAGTTACTCGGAACAGATTGTTTGTTTACAGCGGCCTCTGCACTTCCTACTGTTTTAATTACCTGATAATCATAATCACCAGATCCTTGGGTGATCTCGATATCGATGGTAGCTGAAGGAGAGGCAGAACAATCGATAGGTTTGCTCAGTACAGCACTAGCAAGCAAAGGCGGGTGTACCCTAACGCTGGTTTCTTTTGCGATACATCCACTGTTGTTAATTACATAAATATCATAATTTCCTGCAGCCACATTCTCAAATATACCACCATTGGTTTCAAAGGAGGTAGGCGCTGGATTTCCAGCCGATACCATGGCATAACGCAATACCGATGGATTTGGACTTGCTGTTACTTTAACCTGAATGCTATTGCTGCAATTATCGATTTCGATATCGTCTATGCTTGGATTTGGCAAGGTAGACATGGCCACCGTCAAGTTCACACTACAAGCATCTTCGTCCATTACAACAACCGTATAATTTCCTGCTGGAGATCCCACCGGAATTTCGATAATCTCTTGGCTTACTTCATTGGCTATGGTGATGGTAGTGGGATGTCCAGCTTCGCCTACAATACTAGGTCTTGTTACGGTGAATTTGTATGTTCCATTCCCCCCAGCAATATCCGTGGCATCTATGAGTCCTGGTTGCACACACCCTATGGCACGAGATTCGGTAACGGTACCCGATAATGCAGCAAAGGTGTTTACCTTGGTGTTTTCGGTGCCACTCCAGCATTTTAAATCACCAGAGCTATCATCTATACGCGCTACCAAATAGTATTTTTTGGGATCGGTATTTAGGGCTGGGTTTATATTCCCTTCTGGACCGAGTTCGTCTACAGTAATACTATTTGGAATACTGTTATCTGTTCCCGAATCGATAAGTGTATTGGTGCCTAGTTCCCGCAATTCCCAAGAAAATGTATCTCCTCCAGACATTGTAGTCGTAGCAGCAGGATTTAAAGAGAATTCAATTTCGCCATTGGCAGTATCTGGCGCTCGGAAATAACAAGAGTTTTTGATGTCCAAATCAAATTCTATGGGGTTGTTTACCAAATTGTTTACATTTTTGCTACTTTGGCGAATACATCCATGACTATCACGTACATAAAAGGCATAGGTTCTTCCAGGTATTAATATTGGAAGACCAGCTTGTTGTGGGGTGTCAGAGTCTTGATTTTCAAAAGTATGGGTGGTGCCAGATGGTGTTACAGCCGTCCAAATGGCACTGTTTTCTTCCCAGTCTGCAGGATTGTCTGTATAGGTATATTGGTAAGGAGGATTTCCTTTAGTACCAAGCACATCTACTGTCAGCTTGGTACAATCTGAAACCACAGCACTAACAGTTATCCCCAAATCATCTAATGGGAAGTTGAGTATATATGGGTCTAATATGTTGAAACAAATAATTTTGGTTACATTACCGGCATCATCTACTATACGCATTGCAGGTTGTATTTCATCTCCAGAAGTTTTTCCAGTGAAAGTGTCGTTGTTGAACCAATTTTGTCCATTATTGATACTAAATTGTAAATCCCCATCGATATCATTTGCTTCTGGATAATTGGTGAATTGTACCCTATCTGCCAAATCACAATCACTAGGATTGTTTGGATCAGGGGTAGGGAATAGGGTTACCATATCGGCACTTAGTTCCGGAGGATTAACGATCTCCACTGTTTTAATCTGTTGACAATTGTTGGTGTCTGTAACCCTTACATCGTAGGTGTTTGGGGAGAGATTGGCAAAAATGTTCTCTGACAACGATAAGTTGCTTTCTGATTTTATTACCGTATTGGTACCCTCCAACAAAACTTCATATCGAAATGGACCTGCTTGCAGTACTTCTGTATCGGTCAGCTTGGTACCATTGTTTTGTAATTCTACCATAATAGAGCCTTTACCACCATTACAACTAGGGTTGGTAATCTCGTTTTCTATATCCCATTGTATAGCAGGATTTACCGTGATATCTTCCAACAATACTTGACAAAATGGCGCAGCGTTAGAGTTGTCGCGTATATAAGCATCCCATTTGGTGTTGGAAATTGCTGTAGCTTGGTTGATGCTAAGGGTGGAAGTAGTACCAAAGGAGCCAGTAGGGTCCGTATTGGCTTCTACTATGGCGTATTGTAAGGATCCGCTTCCGCCGCTAGCGGTGATGCTAATGCTACCAGGAGCACAGATGCTTACATGGGTTGTTGCCGCAGTGGCCACCAATTGTTCTTGAATCACGACATTGGTTGCTGTACTCTCACAGCCAGCGGCATCTTTTATTTTGATGCTATAGGTGCCAGCATTTAAATTGCCAAATGTATGGGAATCATTGTTTTCTCCATCTATCCAAATACCTCCGTCGATGCTAAATTGCAATGGGGCGATAGCATCAGATGAGCTCACCGCAATGGTTCCATTGCTATCACCGGCATAACAAGGAGTAGGCGTAGCAGTATGGGTGATCACTGGAACTGGATTTAGGGTTATTTCCCCAGATTTTACTACGGTACATTCATTGGCGTCCTTTACCGCAACTACGTATGTGCCAGGAGCAAGATTATCATAAAAGCCATCTGTATTGCTGGCAAAGTTTTCTAGGACTGCACCACTATCATTTTCTAGGGAAAAAGTATAAGGTGCAATGCCTCCCGTAGCCGAGAAGGCAACTCTTCCTTGTGGAAGCAAGCAAGTAACTACACGCCCAATACTGGCTGTTATCGATACTGGATCGGGTTCGCTGATATCTTGTGAAAGACTTAAACTACAATTGGGTTCGTCATTTTTACGAATCTGTATATTGTTTGTGCCTTCGGATAGGGTATCTATTGTAAAAGGGTTGTCTGTAGTGGTGGTCCAGTTGTTGCCATTATCTATAGACCATTGCACGCCTTCACTTGCGGTTGCGTTGCTGGTACGTATACGAACACTCCCATCGGATAGTCCATTACAACTTATATTCTCGAAATGTTCGATTTCTGCGGCAAATTCTTTACCTGATTCTATAGTTATGGTGGTGTTTACGTTCTGAGCACAGCTATTTGGAGCCTGACGAATAACGATATCATCTATAGCAATGTCGTTTCCAAAACCAGAAGTTTGAACAGACACCAGTACCAATTCCAAACTGGAATTTGTTCCTGGGTTTAGGGTGAAATTAAAGAGGTTCCATTCTTCATTTCTAGGAACAGCACCAGAGGTAAAGCTGTCTACGACGGTAGTCGTTCCTGGAATTCGCAATTCAAAGCGCACATTGGGATCGAAGCCAATATTGGAACTAGTAGCCATCGCATTGAGTAAGGCAAAACTCGCTTCTAGTTCCTGATTGGGTACAAGATTGTTCAATTCTTTTTTGTAAAGGGTTAAGCCGTCTCCAGATGGTTCGACCGCTATAAACAAAAATCTGGAATCTGCCCCATTGTTGGTGTTGTCTGAAAAATCCCACCAACCAGGCCATGGATTTGTGAGTTCAGAACCAACGACATATTCTCCGTCGTTTACGATACTATTGCCACCATTGTCGCAGTCGTTTACGGAATTGTTCTGGGACTCCCAGCAGTAATTTGGAACATTAGGATTCGTTACTCCATTACCATTGCCAAAATTATCCTCAAAAATGATTGGAGCAGCCAGATTGCTTTTAACTTTGAAAGAGGTTGTTATTTCATAAGTTCCTGGTGCCAAATCCTCAAATACTGGATTAGATTTTGGGTTATTGTCGGTCCCATCTATGGCATAGGTGTAATCGTAAATATTTTGGTCTGGTTTCATGGTTAGTGTACCTTTACCTTCACAATTATACACTATAGTATTGTCAAATCCTGGTGTTGGTCTGGCTTGTGGCACAATTACATCCACACTTTGAGTGCAACCATTGTCATCTCTAGCGATAAATGTATAGTTACCTGGGTCTAATTGAATTTCTCTATTGGCAGGGGTATCTGCTAAGAAAGTGACGCCGTTGTCATAACTAATTGTATAAGGCGTTTTTCCACCTTGTATCCCAATTACCTCTGCTGTAACCTGATTGCTACCACTACAAGTACCATCATCGGTTATCCCCGCACTAAACACTATTGGAGGTGCCTGTGTTAGGGTTATTGTTTTCGTAGCTTCACAGTCATTGGCATCCACAACTTTTACAGAATAGGTGCCTTCGCTGAGATTGTTGAAGGTTGCATTGGCTTGAGTGGTAACACCATTGTCTATACTAAATTGAAATGGTGCAGTACCACCAGTGACCTCAATAGTCATATTGGTGGAGGTGTTGTTACAATCCAATTCATTGGAAAGTGTGGGATCATCTATTTCTGGTGAACCAACATCATTTACAGTAACGGCATTAGATACGCTAGAACAATTGTTGCTGTCGATAACCACAAATTCATATACCCCATCTTCCCCATCGGCAAACGTAAAAGTAGCATCAGTTTGGATTTGGTTGGCTGGTATATCGGAAACTTCCGAAAACAAATCGGTTCCATCTTTGGACCAAATCGCAAACAAATACGAGGGATTGGGATTGCCACCGCTAGCAGTGAGGGTTACAGAACCATCGATACAACTAATATGATCGTTCAAAGCTGCGTTTACACTGGGGTTACCATCGGATGCTATTGAAATCGTATTGGAATCGGAACAACCAGAATTGGTAGTCGCTACCACTACAAAATCCCCAGAGCCTATATCAGAAAAAGTAAAATTCGGCTCTGTAACTGCGGACTGACTATCGATGAGCTCTCCAGCATTGCCACTTCCATCATCTCGATGAAGTTTATAGGTGTAATTGTTGTTACCCAAATTGCTTTCCACAGTGATACTGGAACTTTGCACGCAGTTACCAGTAACACCAGAAAGACTGATGTCCAATTGTTGATCCAATATACCTATATCTGGTGTGCTAAAAATACAGCCACCTTCCAATGGTGCATTGGTATTGGAATCTATTTGGGTAAATTCCACACGATAAGTGCCAGCATTGGCAATAGCAAAATTGCTGCCATTGTTTGCACTAAAAGGCACTGCTACAGTATTGTTAGTGATATTGAGCAACCGAAATGCATAATTGTTTTCAGAGTTGTTGATCTGTATACTACCGTTATTGTTGCAGCTTTTATCGGTTTTTGAAAAACTCACGTTCAAATTGTTTTGAAAAGCATTGAAGTAAAACCTGCTGAAACAACCATTTTGATAATTTAAAACCAAACGATAGTTCCCAGCACTAGAAACGGTAAAATTGTTTCCAGTAGCTTGTTGTGTCCACCCGCAATTTGGGTCTTTATTGGCGCAGTTTGCTGGGGTATTTCCACAATTGGTATCGTCCAGTTTTTCCCAAACTAAAGATTGGGCATCGTTGATGTTGAGATTTATTTCTTGGCTATCATTGGAGCCACATAGAGAAATTTGAGGCAGAAGTTCCCCATCATTGGGACATTGTACTTCATCCCATTGCACGTCATTGGTGAGGTCATCATCCTCATTGATTTCGGTTAAAAATGCGATTATCGGATTGGTTTTAGTAACTCCAAACAGCGATACTTTTATGATTTCCACCTGATCTACACAACCACCATCAGCAGTTTTTGTGGCAATATATATGCCGGTTTCCTTTACTTTGATAGTAGCCGGATTGTTGTCCGGATCCCCATCATTTATGGTTAAATCAGAGGCATCAACCTGCTTGTTGTCGTTGGTGTCCTTAACCCAACTATAACTTTCAAATCCACTACCAGCGGTGATAGTAACCTCCGCACCACAAAGTTGGATGTCTTTTTCAAAGGTACAATCACTCAAATTACCAATTTGAAATCGTATTTTTTTGTCTTCTGGGATATTACAAACTGGATCCAATATCTTGTTTGGTTGGTTGGTTATGGTATTGCCATTTCCATCGGTATAGGACAACATAGACTGGGTCTCTATTTCATGATCACAGGCAGCAGTATAGTCGATGCAATTGTCGGATAATCGCATGCGTAGTTTGATACGGATTTCGTTAGAATTGGCACTCACCAAATTGTTTGGAACACTGACTTGGAGGGTGTTGTTGTTTTCTGTTACCGTTGTTCCTGTGGCATTGGTTACATCTGAAGACACAAAACTAGTGTTTTTGGGTATGGGAGTGCTGATTACCACGTTTTGAGCATTTACATTCCCACTGTTCTTTAGGGTTAGGACATAGTTAAAATCATCTCCCATATTTATTTCTTCGTCCTGTTTGTTGTTGCCAGCGAGGTCTTCCACCGTTTTTTCAAATTGCATCACCGCACTGCTAATTTCTGTACTAATTACCTGCAGGTATAAATAGGAAACATCGCTTCCGTCATCGGTACGTATGACATTTACATCTAAGTTGCTGTGGTTATTAGGAATGACATTGTTGCTTGGGTTTGGAATATTGAAAACATCCATATCCCAACCAAAACTGTTGCTGTTTTTTGGATTTCTTGTAATGATGTTGCTATCATTGATGCTGATGGTGCTATTAAAAAAATTATCTTGCGGATTGAGGGCGGTAGAAACGATATGCCAATTGTCTGAGGAATTGGCTCTCACGCGAACTTGTGGGCCTGTAGTTTTTGCATCTCCTTCCATAGCAGCTATCCCCATTTTGATATTCACATTGGAGCCCGCTCCCAAGGTCTTAAAGTCGCTAAAGTTAAACTTGGCGCCACTACGTCCAGATATTTCTACAAAACCGTCTTTGGTAGATACATATTTTAAACTTTCTGCGGCATTTTCGTATATAAGTACCAGAGTCCATCCTGCAGCGCTACCATCAATTTTTTTGTCCAACGAACCTACCACATTTGCAACAGTGTATTCCCCATTGAGATTAGAGTCTAATGGTTTTATCAAATGAGTGACATTGGCATAGTTTAGATATGGACGATGCAACAGATCTGCTTCTCCTCCATCATAGATGTTTCTGTATTCGAATTTGGCATCACTATTTGGACCGATATCGACATAGTCTCCACCGGGAATTTTGAATTTTACCTGTTTATAGCTTTCATCTCTGCTATTATCAGCGGGAATGCCTTCTGGATCGGTTGCATGTCCTTTTTTGAAGGGATAAGTTCCGCCCCAATACAATCCTGCATAAGCAATTCTAGAACAATTGGGAAGTGCCAAAGTAGCGCTACTAGAACTAAAAGTCGTTCCATCCGAATCGGTATCAATATACCCCATGGCAACTTCATCGTTATTTACATTCCGATCATTAAAATCAGAATTTGGGGAGTGGGAGGTATTGTTGCTAGGATTTTCTTTGGTGTTGAGTACATGATTGGATAGAATTTCAAAGTCCCCATGGATTTTCATGAAATTGTTGGACAACGGTGTTCCCATGGCTGTTCCGATAGGCTCGTCGTCTTCTTGATAGATTTTTTTTGCAATCGTATAGGTCTTGTTGTCACTAAGCGTGGCTTCAAACTGCACCTTGCCATTAAAGGCTACCCCACTCGTAAGTTCCGTAGCACCGGAGGTGAAATTGGTATCTATATCTTCGAGCAAATAGTATTTTTCACCATCTGTCAATTGGGTAAACTCTAAATGAATATTACCTACACCACCCGTGTTTTGGGCTTTCCATACTCTCTTTAGCCTAGAGTCGGTATTGGTAGTGTTGGAAGTGCCAATCGCATCGAATTCATACGCTCCATTGTTATTCCCCAATACCAAAAATTGTAGATTGTTCAAACTTTGTCTGGCATTGTCCTGATTCGATTTTTCAAAATCCTTGGTAGTTGCTATGGTAAGTATACTGTCATTGACGGAACGAGAGACTTTCTGATCCAAACCAGAATCATTGTCTCTTCCGATACCGAATATGGCATGTTCAAAAATATCTGCGGTATCCGGACTCCAAATAACGGCATCATTTGAAGCGAGATATTCGAAACCAGTATTGGTGCCACTTTGGTCTAGGGTAATTCCGTATTTGATGGCCAAATAGCTACTAACTTTCGAATAATCAGAATTACTAAACGATTCGTTATCCATAATAATAGTTTCTGCCACATGTCCAAAAGCAAAGTTGCCCGAAGACCAGTTACCAAGAATATGGTATTTTTTTACTTTACTCAAATCCGTCAATTTGCTTTCACTAAATGTGAATTCTGCAGCACCATTTTTACGGAAATTGAGGGGGTAATTAGGCACATTGTCAAAATTGTTAGAAATCAAGGCTACTTCGTTTTCGGCCCAAGGCACCGTAGAAGTTTGTAAACTGCCAGTGTGGTCATCCCAAGTGGCAATCAATGAGTTGGTCAAATAAGTTGGATTGTCCGATTCTATGGAAGTGGTCCATAAACTATGATCGTGACTTCCTTTTGGAATGGCAACGGAAAAATGAATGGTTCCTGGAAGTTCTAGATTTGGCTCATTATCGATATGTCTGTCTGCGAGTTCGTAGAATACAGTAGGATTAAAATTGATCTGGCTCTCCATAAAGGAAGGAGTAGAGGAAGCACTAAGTGTTTGACTAAAAATAGATTGGTCCTTCCAAGTGGTTACCGTTGCACCATCGGTGGTAGTACTTGTTCCAACATCGGCTTTTAACCAAATTCCAAGATTATCAATCAGTCCTCCAGGTGCAGTTGTAATGGTGTTGTTGATTTCTTTGGCCAAAACGATAAAACCATTATCTATGTTTAAATTTAATATCTCGCCATCGGCGTTTAGGAAACCCAAATCTGTAATATTAGATGAAAAATCCTCGCTTGTACTGTGAAATAGTTTCCAGTCCGAATTGAAATCGGAAAATTTCAAATTGATATTTTGATTAAATCCTGCAGATTTTTGGATGTTGAATTTAGCTTTAGACGGATAAAAGCTTCCTGAAACGTTTATTTTTTTTGCTTTAAGGCTCTTAAAACTGATAGAATTGGCAGCCAATACAAAAAACGTTTTGTCTGTATTGATATCAGGTCTACTTGTATTTCTATTACTACTGGTGAAATCCGAATTGGTAGAAACAATAACATCTGAAGAAACACCAAGACCTTTACCAATTTTTTTGTGCAAACCCGAATTATCATCACGACCAATTCCAAAAACCAATCTGTTATATCCAGTAGCTGTACTCGCATTCCATATTTTGGTAGTATTGTCTGAGGCAATTAGATCTTTATTCTTCGAATGTTCTAAAGTGAAGCCGTATTTAAAGGCTAAATAGGATTCTATTCTTTGTATATCAGTTGCAGAGGGGCTTGCTGTTTCTAATACAATTGTTTCTGAGATAAAGTCCCAATTTCTAAGTCCTCCACCGGAATGCCAATTACCCAATGTCCAATAATGCAACTCTACGGCACTATTTTCATCATTGGCATTGTTGATGGTATACTTCTTATTGTCGCCACTGAGAAAATTAACATCATATTTTTCGGCATTACTGTATTGCGCTCTAAACATGATGGGGTGATCTTTGTTATTTCTGGGGCCTGGAGATTTAAAACTTTGTCCATCAACATAAACAAAATTATGAAAATTTATTCCCAGTATCACATCCTTTTCGTTCTGATCCGAATGCCAAAAGAAAGCACGACCATTTGTGCTAAAACCAACGCCAAACATAGTAGAATTTCTTACATTTATATCCACATTATTGAGGCGGTGAGAGTCATCTATATCATATTCTATGGCTGGCATAAATCCGATGATATTATCTTTAAATGCCGGATCGTTATCCGCAATTGCATTGCGATTATTTACGGACATATCGGACCATGTGGTAACAGTGGCGTCTTCCACAAAGGTACCTGTATTCATATCTGCTCGAAGCCAAAGACCTAGGTTGCTGGTGACACCACCTGGACCAGTTTGTGCTTGCGCAAAAAAGAAACTAAAAAGTAATACAGGAAGTACTATATGATACGTTTTTTTGAGAGGTGAATCAAATAACATAGTGTACATTTTTTTCTTTAAGTGATTACTAGAATTTTCCATCTTATTGGGTTTATTAGGTTAAGAATTGGGTTTATCAAAGTATAAAAAAATAAAAATATAATGAGAAAACACCTACAAAGGTTGTAAGATTGTATCTTTTGTATGTGAAACCCTCTATTTTTGTTATGATGGTTAACTTCTATTTCCGCACATATTCTAGCTTATTCAGTTTGAAACTATGGTGTATAGCATTAAGAAACTTGCATATTTTAGGTAAAAAGTAGTATATTTATTAATCAAGTATTATATGGTTTGCTATCATGAGAATAAACCAATCCGATGACTTCCACTTTGTAAAGATTTTGAAAGCAGGCAAAACGCCTATTGCCATGCATCATTTGACCAACAAAAAGGAAGTGCATTCGACCTACCTAAAAATGCATAGAGTTGTGGTGCTAATCAGAGGAGGGTTGGTTTTAAAATCGGAAATTGACGGCAATATAGAATTCCATGAGGGTGATATCCTATTACTTCCAAAATATGCCAATTATATCAGTGAGAGACGTATGGACAAAGAGGGAAATTTTGAAGTGATTAGCTTTTTGATTCCAGATGTTTTGGTATTGGAGATTTTACAAAAAAGATCTACACCCATTGGTAAGCATCAGATCGACTTTTTGGTTCCCAAAGAAGGGGTAGAAAAAATAGTGGAAGGAATTCAGTTGCAATTCAACCAAAAATGCCATATGTCTTTAGAGAACTGGGGAAGCATGCAATTTCTCATCAAGAATTTCTTGTTACAAATACCGACTCTACAGTTTCAATCTATTTTTCGAGATGTGGATGACAGATTATTATCCTATTTGGAAACACAGAAAAATAGGCGCACTACCATTCCACAAATGGCTTTAGATTTGGGACAGAGTACTTCTAGTTTTTATCGCAGCTTTAGAAATCGCATGGGCAAGGCACCTGCCAAATGGATGCGGGAACAACGTTTGTATCATGCTAGGTTTTATATGATGTTCACTCAAAAACCAATTTCACAAATATCAAGCGAATTGGGATATGAAGACCTGTCCCAGTTTAGTAAAGCATTTAAAAAGAAATTTGGCTATAATCCTTCTGAATACCACAACAATTTTCATATCGTTTTTGATTAGTTGACCGATTTTGACAAGTCGGATGTTTTAGTATTAATTATGTTAGCGATACTAAACTATAACTAACAAATTATGAGATCTTTTTTGCAATTATGCGCATTGCTAATAGTCTGCACAGCCTTTGCCCAAAGACTAGACACTTCTCTTTTGGGGGATATGCGTTTTCGTAGTATCGGGCCAGCTGGTATGAGTGGTAGAATCACAACTGTAGATGTTGTGGAATCCGACAATAGTATTATTTATGCAGGTTCTTCTGCAGGAAGCTTATGGAAATCTGCAAATGGCGGGGTAAGTTTTCAGCCCATTTTCGAAAATCAAAAAACAGCTTCTATTGGGGATATAAAAATTTTTCAATCCAACCCCAATATACTGTATATGGGTACTGGAGAGGGTAATCCTCGAAACAGCCAATCCTATGGTTTTGGAATGTACAAATCTATAGATGCTGGTAAAACTTGGCAGCATTTGGGACTGGAAGAGACAAAAAACATTCATCGGGTGATTGTGCATCCCAACAATCCGGACATTGTTTGGGTTGGAGCTATTGGATCTGCTTGGGGAAGTAGCCATCATAGAGGGGTGTATAAAACGATAGATGGTGGCAAGAGCTGGAAAAAGATACTCTATGTAAATGATAAAACGGGGGTAGCCGATATGGTTTTGGATCCGTCCAATCCCAACAAAATTTTGGTTGCTATGTGGGAATATTATCGCAAGCCTTGGTTTATGGAATCCGGTGGTGTTGGTTCTGCCATTTATATGACTATAGATGGTGGTGACAATTGGCGAAAATTGGATGCGTCAAATGGCTTGCCCAACGAAACTCTTGGGCGTATCGGAATTGCTTTTGCCAAAAGCAACCCAAATGTGATATATGCCAATATAGAAACCAAAGCAGAAAATGCCATGTATCGTTCCAACGATGGGGGAAATCGATTTGTGAAAACGACCAATAAAGGCGTAGGAGATAGACCATTTTATTATGCAGATGTTCGTGTGGATCCTACCAATGAGAATCGCGTTTTTCATATCGCTACCACAGTTTCCAAATCTGAAGATGGTGGAAAAAGCTTTAAGCCTATCATGTCCCCACTTGGAGGCGTACATAGCGATCATCATGCTTTTTGGATCAACCCTTCAAATCCAAAACATATAATAGATGGAAACGATGGTGGCTTGTATACGAGCAATGACGGAGGGAATAGCTGGCGTTTTCATCAAAACATTGCTGTAGGACAGTTTTATCATATCAATGTAGACAATGAAGTGCCTTACAATGTATATGGTGGGATGCAAGACAATGGTAGCTGGAAAGGTCCTGCATATAAGTTTATGGTCATTGGTTCTTTGAGAAACAAAGATTTTAAGAGTATTGGCTTTGGAGATGGATTTGACGTTATTCCAGATCCAAAAGATAGTAGATATGGCTATGCGATGAGTCAAGGAGGGGAATTTATACGTTACGATAGTAAAACTGGCATCCAACAAAATATAAAACCAAGACATCCAAAAGGAGAAAAATTGCGTTTCAACTGGGATGCAGGGTTTAATATAGACCCGTTTGATAATCAAACTATTTATGGTGGTAGTCAGTATGTACACAAGAGCAAGGATCAAGGAAAATCTTGGACGATTATTTCTCCAGATTTGACCACCAACGATCGTCAAAAACAAAAGCAACCACAATCGGGAGGACTCACAATAGATGATTCTACAGCTGAGAATCATTGTTCTATATTAGTAATAGAGCCTAGTAGCCAAGAAAAAGACTTGATCTGGGTTGGAACCGATGATGGAAATATCCAAATAACTAGAGATGGTGGTGCCAATTGGAAAAATGTTTCTCCTCAAATGAAAGGGCTTCCTGCCAATTCTTGGGTGGCACAAATAAAACATTCCAAACATGTGAAAGGCGCTGCCTTTGCTGTAATTGAAGATCATAGAAGAGATAATTGGGAAGCTTTTGTATTGTATACTACCAACTATGGAAAAAGTTGGAAACGACTAGTAGATAGTTCAGATGTATGGGGGTTTGCACTTAGTTTTGTACAAGATCCGATACAGCCCAATCTTATGTTTGTAGGAACAGAATTTGGCTTGTATTTCTCCATAGACGCAGGAGCGAAGTGGCAGAAATGGAAAAATGATTTTCCTACCGTTGCAGTCAAAGATATGGTTATCCACCCTAGAGAACACGATTTGGTGGTTGGTACATTTGGAAGATCTATCTATGTTCTCGACGATATACGTCCGTTACGAGAATTAGCGAGTAGCTCTGAAATTATGAGTAAGAAACAACATTTGTTTGAACCGCCTGCTACCTTTATGGGGGTAACTGGTTTTCCTCCTATGTTTGATGGAGCCAATGAGAGTTTTGCTGGAAAGAATAGACCATATGGGGCTCCTCTAAGTTTTTATACCAATGAGAAAAGCAAAAAAAATGGCGCTATTATTGAAATTAGCAATAGTAAACAAGAAGTGGTACGCACTATAAAACTTACCGCCAAAAAAGGAATCAATAGAACCATATGGGATCTGAAAACAAAAGGAAGTATACTGCCAGGTAAACCAGACCTTTTTTCTATGTTTCTTATGGGAGGTAGCAATGTGAATTACGGAAGCTATACGATAAAGCTAAAAATAGGGGAGGAAGAAAGCACTACTACATTAGAAGTATTAAAAGATCCTAATAGTCCGATTACCCATGCCGAATATCAAACCAATATTACTCGCAAAAAGAAGTTTAACAAAGTTGCGGATTCCCTTCTTTCTATGTACAAAAAAGTAAAAGGGATGCAAAAATCCGTAAAACCGATAGAGGGCTTTGTGGCCAAAGACGAAAATCTAAAAAAGGAGTTACAAACGCTCTCCAAGCAGTTGGGAGACTTAGAATATAGAATAGTGCCTAAATCGACTAAGGGACTTTTTTCGGAAACTCCAGATATGCGATCCCAGGTTTTGAGTCTTGCTATGTACTATTTCAATCCAATGGTAGCAGTAGATAACAATTCGGAAATGGGTATGGAGGTCTTACACAAAAAAATGGAGCTATTGAAAGCAGACATCAATAAAACTGCAGCTGCTTTGCAAAAACTAAAAGACCAGGTAAACACTTCTGGTGTGCTAAAATGGCAATAACCAGCAATTAATAATATACTTGTTATAATAGCAAGGCTGTCAAAAGAAATTTTTGACAGCCTTTTTTATGTTTGTGGATAGTTACTAAGATAGCGTGGTCTTTTGCCACGCATTTGCCACAATTATAAGGTGAAACTTGAATAAAACGGTGTTTTTTCAAAAATGAAGTGTAAAAGGAATCTGTGTTAAAAACAACAAGAGAGCGGCTTCTACACTGCTCTCTTGTTTGTCGGGATGACAGGATTTGAACCTGCGACCACACGGCCCCCAGCCGTGTACGCTAACCGGACTGCGCCACATCCCGAATTTAGTTTGCAAATATATTAGAATTATTGATATAATAACACAAAGGAAATACGAACTTTCTATTTTAGACAAAAATTTTATATCCACTTCAATTTATTGCCATGCTTAGCAAAAAAAATATCTTCAGTGTCACCGCCATTTTTTTAGTGAATCTTTCTTTGATGGGACAAAAAATACATGCACACAACGATTATCAGCGCCCTATCCCTTTGTATACTGCATTTGGTGCAGGATCGGAAAGCATTGAAATTGATATCGTTTTGGACAGAAACGAACTGTTTGTAGCACACGAGAAAAGAAACATACAACCAGATAAAACCCTTAAAAACAGCTATCTCATTCCGTTACAACTTTTGCAAAAACAATTTCCCAAGCGCTTGGGAAATATGCAATTACTCATCGATATCAAAACAGATGCTATTGCTAGCCTACACCTATTGGTAAGGCAATTGGAGGCTTTTCCAAAGTTGTGGGCACAAGGACTGAAAGTGGTTATTTCAGGAGATCAGCCAGAAGTAGCGTTATTCCACCAATATCCAAATTATATGTATTTCGATTATCAGGGAGATCAAGTCTTAAATCGTAAACAATTACAAAAAGTTGGCTTGATGAGCAAATCATTTCGCGATTTTTCCAATTGGAATGGGAAGGGATTATTGCCAAAGCAAGAGAAGCAACAACTGTTGCAATATATAGAAAAAGTGCATCTTTTGGGGAAATCGGTACGATTTTGGGCAACACCAGATTCGAAAACATCTTGGCAAACCCTTTTAGATTTGGGAGTAGATTATATCAATACGGATACTCCCATGGCTCTGCGAGAGTATTTGGATCATCTACAGTCCAATAGAGCCATCAATAAACAGACCTACACCATAGTCAACCTCAAAGAAGAAAAAGAAAATGATAATGGAGCAATATCTATTATTCTCTGTATAGGGGATGGTATGGGGCTGTCGGCCTTGAGTGCGGCAACAGCTGCTAACAAACAACAACTTTATATTACCAATATGCCCAATATAGGACTTATACGTACTCAGGCAGCAGATGCCTTTTGTACCGATAGTGCAGCAGCTGCAACTGCCTTTGCCACAGGTGTACAGACCAATAATAGAGCCATTGGTGTGGATCCATCTGGTACGGTACAACTCAACCTTACCGAATTTTTGGCTAGCCAAGGGTATAAAAATGCAATAGTTACTAGCGATGCTATTAGCGGAGCAACTCCAGCAGCTTTTTACGCACATGTAGTTGATAGAGATAATGAAACACAAATTTTACAACAATTGGCAACATCTTCTATCGATTACTTTATTTCTAGAGGGCAACAAAGTCATTTAAAATACAAGGCATTGCAACAGAAATATAGTCAATGGGAGACCCAACCTACAGGTAAACCTCGTATGCGAATGACGTATTTTCAAGAAAGAGAATCCTTAAAAAAACAGTTAGAAGCTACTCTAAAAGTACTAGACACTACAAAAAAGCCTTTCTTTTTAATGCTAGAAGGGGCAAAAATAGATAGTTATGGGCATTCCAATCAGTTGGCTCCTATGTTGGAAGCGATTTGGAGTTTTGATATGGCCGTAGGTGCAGCTATCCAATATGCGGAAAAGAACCCCAATACCTTGGTATTGGTAACTGCAGATCACGAAACTGGAGGCCTTAGTATTTTGGATGGCAATATTCATTCTTCTGAAGTATTGGGACATTTTAGTACAACCGATCATACCGCCACTATGGTTCCTATTTTTGCATATGGAAATGGAGCACAATCCTTTATGGGGGTTTATGCCAACAAAGATATTTTTACAAAAATCAAAGATCTTGTACTTGGTAAGGGGCTATAAGAATATATATTATATGAGAACGAAGCAAGTTTTTGCCTTCAACCTATAAAGAATGGAGTCCTAGATGTAGAAATAATGTCCAATGTTTTGTAGGGTTAGACAAAAGAAATTGGCTTGCTATCCTATTGGGATGATGGTTTATTTACTGTGGTGAAATATCGCAATCGACTCAATTTTCCTTTTTGAAACAAGGATTATTCAGACACTTGCGCCTGCGGTGGTGGAGGTAAAGGTACTTGAAGACTGCATATACCTTATATTTTTCAAGTTCGCAGATTGGGAGATAGGAAATACAGTAGGTCTTTTTACGAAATAAGCTTTTGGATATTATTTATACTTTGTTGCAGATCGGTTTGGAAATCTATCCAAAAAATATTTGGATTTTTGCGGTACCAAGTCAGTTGTCTTTTTGCAAACCTTCGGGTGTTTTTTTTGATTTCCGACACAGCAAACTCCAATTCCCATTCGCCATCCAAATAGCGAAACAATTCTTTGTATCCAACGGTATTTAGTGCGTTGAGGTGGCGATAAGGATATAGGTTTTGTACTTCGTTCAACAGGCCTTTATCCATCATCAGATCCACTCTTTTATTGATGCGATCGTAGAGTATATCTCTCGGGGCTTCCAATCCGATATATAGAGGTTTGAAGTTCCTTTTGGTATTTACTTTTCTCAAAAAGGAAGAATAAGCCTTACCACTACCAATACATATTTCTAAGGCGCGGATAATGCGTTGTGGGTTGTGGATATCCACCTTAGCTGCGTAGACGGGATCCATGGCAACTAGTTTTTGCTGTAGGGGTTTTATTCCCTCGGTTTCCAATTCCTGGTTGAGTTGTATGCGTATCGTTGGGTCCACCTTTGGAAAGATATCCAAGCCGTGTATTACGGCATCTACGTACATACCACTTCCGCCTACCAAAACGCCAATATTTTTTTGTTCAAAATAGCGGTCTAAGGCATGGATGCATTCTCGTTCAAAATCTCCGACACTATAATTTTGATGGATACTGATATGTTGGATAAAATGGTGTTTGGCTACCGCCAATTCTTCTTCCTCTGGCACTGCTGTACCGATGGTCATTTCTCGAAAAAACTGTCTCGAATCTGCCGAGAATACTTCGGTATCTAGGGCTTGAGCCAATGCTATGGATAGGGCTGTTTTGCCAATGGCAGTTGGTCCTACTATAGTAAGTAAATAGTTGGTTGTGTTCATAACAATTCACCCCCACATTTATAACAGAAATTACTATCGTCTTTATGGTTTTCCGCCGTGCAATGGGGGCAAGCTTGGGTGTTGGTATCTATTTTATCTAAATGCGCTATTTCTGCCGTTACGATACCCGTAGGAACTGCGATGATACCATAACCAAGTATCATGACAATAGAGGCAATAAATTGTCCCAATGGTGTTTGGGGTGCGATATCTCCGTATCCTACCGTGGTTAAGGTAACAATGGTCCAATACACACTATGTGGAATATTTTTGAATCCATTTTCTGGACCTTCAATAAGGTACATCACGGTGCCAAGGATAACCGATAAGATGAGTACAGAGGTAATAAAAACCAAAATTTTGGCCTTACTTGCGATAAGCGCCTTGCTCAGTTGGTTGGCCTCTCCGATATAACGCACCAACTTCAAAATTCGAAACACCCGGATGAGTCGCAATGCCCGTACTGCAACCAGAAAATGAGAAGAACCAGTTAGGAATAAACCCAAGTATTTTGGTATGGTGGACAAAAAGTCCACTATGCCGTAGAAACTAAATACATAGCGCAAAGGTTTTTTTACCGTTATTATACGCAGTATGTATTCCAAAGAAAAAAGTATGGTTACCACCCATTCTGCTATGTTGAGAAGTTCTCCATAATCTTTGTCTATCCACTCTACACTCTCCAGCATCACCATTACAATACTTGCAATGATGGCCCATAGCAAAATGATATCAAACCACTTCCCAGCGGGAGTGTCGGCCTCGTATATTATTTCATATAATTTTTGCCGAATACCTTTGGCCATAATCTATTTTTTTTTCAATATGATCACTGCGTTTTTCTGTAATTCGACTACTTTATTGTAAAATTCTTTTAACGATGCATAGTAGTCAACATCAAAAAAACTACGATTGATCTGGAATTTAAATCGTATTTGTACAAAAGTATCAGAAATATTGCAAAACAAACTTACTTCAGCAGATTTATTTGGAAGACTAAACCGTTTATTCTCTATAGATTTTGTTGCTGTATAGCCCTCGGGGACTTGGAAGATAAGGTTGTAATTGATTTTTCGATGAAAACCATAGTCCACTGGGTATAATCTGTCTTTGAGTTGGAAAGGGTTTTTAATCTTAGTTGGACCAAAGAAGGCGTTTATATAAGTGGTAGGACGCAGTCCATCTTCAAGGGGTATTTCAATTTGGTATACTTCCACTACGCTACTCTCATTATCTTCCAATCCTTTGGTAGCCTCTTTTTCTTCTATGATAGCATCATCAAATTGTTCTTCCAGATGGTCTAGAAGATCTTCTTTGCTTTGCCTTTTTATCTTATCTCTCCTAGAAAAAGCCGCATAGCCTATACTCGATTTTCTTAATACACCTTCTAGAGAAGATATATCTTTGCCGATTTTCAAATTAAAATGAAAGTTATCTATATGTTGGTTGCCCGCTTTTATAGGAGCCCAATAGCTTTCATTTTTGAAATCCATAACCCTACCTTCATAATTTAGGCAACGAAAAGGCAACATACCAAAGGCAAGTCCTTTATTGGTTGCATCCAACAAATAGCTTTTACCTGCTATTTCGGTGGTAGCTACCAGGTAATTAAAATCAGACATCACCGGATAACTCTTGGTAGGGAGTCCATTGGCTCGGGTAGAAAGCAGCATGATTTTGCTGGGTATTTTTGCAGCATTTAAAGCATTTACCAAAGACATATTGATTTCTGCCACATTTCCGATGCCTGCTTCATAGGATCTTTTGATATTATCATTTTCAAAAATTCCAAATTCCTTGTTCCAACGAAAATGTTGTTGCATATAGCGGTACACCTCTTTTGCCCGTTCCAAAGCATCTGGGAGTAAAAGGATGTTGGGCGGAAGCTTCTTTTCGAAATAATTGGCTTTTTTTAATTGTCCTCCGATATCCTTATCTCTTCTAAATTCCCTATCTACTGTCTCCCAACTTTTGGTGTATTTTTCATCTGGCACCTCCTTGTAGAAAGACTTGTATTCAGACAATTCAAATTTGATGGAAGATATATAGTTTTTGGGAGATAGCATATAGTCCTCTTCTTTAAAAGCAGGAATATCCTTCATGGCATATTTTAAAACTTCACAACTGGCTCCTTTAGATATATTGGGTAAATAAAAACAGTTTTTTTCTACTGTAGCATGATTTGAAGAAAGCTTTAATGCGCCTCGCAATCTCCTGTTGTATATATAATTACCAAAAATTTTAGCGTTGAATTCACTATATACCTTGGGGATATCGGTTTGGAAATCCCAACCTTCAAAATTGAATACAAAGGGCGATTCTGTAGTATATCGATATTCGATGATGCTACCTACCTTGGTGTTGGGAATGGTAAACTTCATCAAATCCACATTCTCACTATAGGTAGTTTTATAAATTTTAGATTTTTTCAAATAAGTTTTCACCCCATTCAAAGTAGACATTGCTGCTATTTTGCTTATGTTTTCGGAGGTCTTTTTGTTGTGATATATAGGAATTTCTATGTTTGCATAATCAAAACCTTCTTTCTTTAGGATTTTAATTTTAGCATAGTATTCTTTTACAATTCTGATCTTTCTGTCAATGAGTTTAAAGGAGCTATATCCCCATTCATTGAGGTAAACTGCATTGGCGGTACTATCTTTGTTGTAAACAAGCATTTCTTTTTCAAACTTGCTATGTTTACCAAATTCTGGAGTTTTGAGTAGATCTTTTTGTGCGAAAACTACAGTTTGTGACAAAATGGTGAGCGTTAATAGGAGTAGTTTGTTTTTCATCTTTTAAAACTAGAAAATTATCTTATTAATTAGTTTATTTTTTCTAATAAAACTTTGGATAATATGACGAGCATCTCTGGTATCTTCCATCGGAGTGATAAGATCTCTTAAAATATCAATTTGATTGATCTGGTAATTTAAATTGAAGAATGCAATTCCTTTAAAAACACCGTTTTCTATTAAAATTGCAGATCGTTCTTCTGTGCTTCTTCCTTTATCTATTAAAACCATGGAGATATTTTCAAAGGCATAGTGGGTTTTAAATTTTTCAAACCTCTTGTTGTAGGAAATCGTATCTTCTTCTTGGGCACAAGCGCCTTTGCAATTTTGTATTTGATAATTGAAGCATACTTTTCTTTGGGGATCGATCCCCATCAATTTCTGACAGAGTTCAAAATCTTCTGTTGCCTTAAACACAAAGGATCTTGCTTGGTTATAGGTTGAAAATGTGGCAATGGGATTTCCTTCTTTGCGTATTTTCTCTATACAGACAGATTGGTAACCATTTTGGTCTAATTCATCATAGATCCCGTAGTAATATAGTTTTCTTCTTTGGGAACGATTGAATTTTGGCCTAAGCTTTTTGATTTCTTCACTTTCTTTGAGTAGGGCTACCAGTTCGCTACCTGTTTCTTCGTAAGTAACCGCAGCAATCAATTTTTGAATCTTGTGAGATTTGGCAGTTTCTCCAGTAAAATGCTGATTGATTCTCTTCCTAATGTTTTTGCTTTTTCCGATATAAAAGATTTCCCCCTCTTTGTTGTGCATATAATACACTCCAGTTATAGCTGGTAATGCTTCCAAAATACGCAGCAATTTGTCGTTGAGTTGACCTAAAGTTTCGGATTTGGTGTGTGCTTGTACGATACTTTTTTCACTGTCTTTATCCAACAAGAGTTGAAAGAGTTTCAGAGTAGCAAGGGCATCTCCATTAGCACGATGACGGTCACTTACAGGTATGCCCAAGGAGCGAACAAGTTTTCCCAAACTATAAGATTCTTTACCAGGTATGAGCTTTTTGGAAAGGGAAACCGTACAAATGGTTTTGCGTTGATATTGGTATCCCAATCTTCGAAATTCGGTGCGAAGTATGCGATAGTCAAATTGCGCATTGTGTGCTACTAATACACAGTCTTCTGTAATTTCTATAATACGTTTGGCTACTTCAAAAAATTTGGGAGCGGTCACCAACATTTGACTGTTGATACCTGTGAGATTAGCAACAAATGGCTGGATCTCGCGTTGGGGATTTACCAAGCTTATGAATTGATCTACCAATTCATGACCATTGTACTTATAAATTGCAATTTCTGTGATGCCCTCTTCATTGTACTTTCCACCAGTGGTTTCTATGTCAACTATTGCGTAAATAAATCTTAATTATAATTTCGTTTTCCAAATATACTACTTCCTACGCGAACCATAGTAGAGCCATGCGCTATGGCTAATGGGAAATCGGCGCTCATTCCCATGGAAAGTTGTTGTAAATCAAAGTTGGATCTTTGTTTGTATTTGGTTTTCAAGTCATTAAAAAGAATTTGCAGGCTATTAAACTCTCTGGATATTTTTTCTTCATCTGAGGTAAAGGTCGCCATTCCCATAAGGCCTACAATTTTAATATGCTCTAGAGAGGTAAATTCTTCTGCAGATAAAACTTCTTCAATTTCAGCAGAAGAAAATCCAAATTTAGTGCTTTCCTCTGCTATGTGTACTTGTAGTAAACAAGAAATTACGCGTTGGTGTTTTTTTGCTTGTTTGTTTATTTCTTTTAATAAACGCAAACTATCCACACCGTGAATTAGCGAAACATACTCCGCCATATACTTCACTTTGTTTCGTTGTACATGCCCAATCATGTGCCATTGAATATCTTTGGGTAAAGCTTCCCATTTTTGCGTCATTTCTTGTATTTTGTTTTCTCCAAATACACGTTGTCCCGCATGATACGCTTCTTGCAAATCGGTAATAGGCTTTGTTTTCGAAACCGCAACTAAGGTTACGCATTCTGGTAATTGTTGCTGTATATGTTTTAAATTCTCTGCTATGCTCATGAAAAATCGTAAATGGTGAGTCCGCTTCTTAGTTTGGGTAATATATAAGTGCTTTTTGGAGGCATTACCAAGCTGGCATCGGCTATAGTTTTTATTTCTTCCATGTTTATGGGAACATAACTAAACCCTACGGCAAATTGCTTTTTGTCTATGTTGTTTTTCATTTCTAATACATTAAACTGTCCATGTCCGTAGCTAATGCGTTTATCCGTTCTTAGGTTTTTAATTCCTAGAATAGGGTTTAAAATAGTGTCGTATAGCAATTGCGGGTCGAGTTCACTCAAAGGAGAATCAAATTCGTAAACGGTTTTTCTTAAATAAAGAGAATAAAACTCACCGTCTAAGTACATGGAAAAATGGTGTTTTTTAGTAGGGTGATAAATATCTTCCCCTCTGTTTTCTATCCGATAATAGGTATCTAGTTGCATAAGGAAATCCTCTTTGCTAAGCCCGTTTAAATCTTTTACCATCCTTGTAAATTCATCAATAAAGATCTCAGATTCTGGCAATAGATAACTCATAAAAAAATTAGCCGCTTTTTTATCTTTTCCAATTTCTTGGGATAAAAGAGCAGAAGAGGCAGAACGGTGATGTCCGTCGGCGATATATAAATCCGGTATACAGGCAAATGCTTCCTCAATTTTTTGAATGTGATCTCTAGTGTCTACACGCCATAAACGATGTGTTTTTTTATCTGTAGAAGTAAAAAAATAAGTTGGATCGTCTGCACAAATAACATCCATTAAGCTCTTTATTTCAGCATTATCGGCATAAGTCATCAATACAGGTTCTGCGTTAAATCCAACAATTTTTAGGTAATCTTTAAATAGAATTTCTCTGGCTTTAATGGTGTCTTCGTGCTTTTTAATATGGTTTTCGTTATAGTCATCTATCGCAGTAGCAGCAAAAAAGCCTCTAAAATTAAATTTATCATAGCTTAGTTGATAAATATAATATGCAGGACTATCGTCTTGTAGAAATATACCGTCTTCCAAAAACTCTAAATACCGATTTCTAACCAATTTAAACCGTTGTTTTCCCGAAATTTCCTGATCAAATTTGAAACCAGGGTTGATGATATGCAAGAAAGAAAATGGGTTGAATTTGAGATGGGCCTTCAATTCTTTTTTGCCGTAATTTTCGTATGAACGACTTACCACATGTGCCACCTTATCCGGAGCGGGTCGAACTGCTTTAAATGGTTTTACTACTGCCATGATTTAAGCAAATTGAGCAGCAATTTTTTCTGCTTTTCTACTTTCGCTATAATCATAGAACCCTTCACCAGATTTTACACCTAGTTTACCTGCGGCCACCATATTTACCAATAAAGGGCAAGGAGCATATTTTGGGTTTTTGAATCCATCGTACATTACTTCTAGGATGCTTAAACATACATCTAATCCAATAAAATCTGCCAATTGTAGCGGTCCCATAGGATGCGCCATTCCCAATTTCATTACCGTGTCAATTTCAGATACGCCAGCTACACCATTGTATAAAGTCTCTATAGACTCATTTATCATTGGCATCAAAATGCGATTGGCTACAAAACCTGGATAATCATTTACCTCCACTGGTACTTTCCCCAATTTTTTGGAAAGTTCCATGATGTTTTCGGTGACAATATCGCTGGTGTTATAACCACGGATTACTTCAACGAGTTTCATGATGGGAACAGGGTTCATAAAGTGCATTCCAATTACTTTGTCTGCTCTATTGGTTACAGCTGCAATTTTTGTAATAGAAATAGAGGAAGTATTGGTGGCTAATATTGTATCTGCATCACATTTGGCGTCTAAATCTTTAAATATTTTTAGTTTGAGATCGATATTTTCGGTGGCAGCTTCTACCACGAGGTCTCTGTTTGCAATACCTTCGACTATATCGGTATACATAGTAATATTGGCCAAGGTAGCCAATTTGTCGGCTTCTGATATTTTTTCTTTAGACAGCATACGATCGAGATTTTGGGTGATCGTAGCCATACCGCTTTCCAAGGCTGCTTCAGAAATATCAATTAGATTTACGGCATATCCAAATTGAGCAAAAGTATGCGCAATGCCATTACCCATGGTGCCTGCTCCTATAACTGCTATGTTTTTCATGTTTATTCTGTTAGTTGTTATGGTAAAGTTTTTTAAGGTCTTTTCTCCATTATTGTGGGTTTTCATCAAATGCTGCAATTATTTGCAATGCAACTTCTAATGCCTTTGTTCCTTGTTCCAAGGTAACAATGGGCGTAGTATTATTATTAATGGCTTCTGCAAAAGTTTCTAATTCGTCCAAAATGGCATTATTTGCTTCTATCGAAGGGTTCTCAAAATAAATTTGTTTCTTTTCTCCCTCTGCATTTTGCAATACCAATGCAAATTCGTCTACATCGTTTGGGGCGTCTTTCATTTTAACCACTTCCGATTTTTTGTCTAAGAAATCCACAGAAATATAGGCATCTCTTTGGAAGAATCTACTCTTGCGCATATTTTTTAAGGAGATTCTACTAGAAGTGAGATTGGCAACACAGCCATTTTCAAATTCCAAACGGGCATTGGCAATGTCTGGAGATTTGGAAATAACACTAACCCCACTAGAATGTATATTTTTTACTGGTGAATCTACAAGACTCAGAATAATATCCAAATCGTGTATCATCAAATCGAGTACTACAGGCACATCGGTACCTCTTGGATTAAATTCTGCCAATCTATGGGTTTCTATAAACATAGGGTTGCCAATATTGTTTTTGACAGCAGTAAAGGCAGGATTGAAACGTTCTACATGCCCAACTTGTCCTTTTACCCCATGTTCTTTTGCCAATGCAACGAGTTGTGTAGATTCTTCTAAAGTATTGGCAATAGGTTTTTCAACAAAAATGTGCTTCCCTTTTTCAATAGCGATTTTAGCACATTCAAAATGCGATAATGTAGGGGTAACAATGTCTACCACATCTACCGCGTTTATTAATGCTTCTATAGTAGGAAAATAAGTGTACCCATATTCCGCCTCAATTTTTTTGGCATATTCGGCGTCTACATCATAGAATCCTACCAATTGGTAGGCCTCGGACTGTTGTAACAAACGCAAATGTATTTTTCCTAGGTGACCTGCACCCAAAACTCCCGCTTTTAGCATAGATTAGTGTTTTGAACAAAAATACTACTCTAAGTTGATTTGTTAAAAAGAAAAAAGGAAATAACGTTTAATTTTAATAATTTTATGCCTGCTAATCATAACTAACTTGAAGGATACATTTAAACATCGTGGCAAACGCAACCACTTGGTAGAAGTGATACAACAAAAAGGTATAGAAGATAAAAGGGTGTTAGAGGCCATATCCAAAATACCTAGGCATTTGTTTATGGACAGTAGTTTTGAGGACCATGCCTATCAGGATAAGGCTTTTCCTATTGCTGCCAATCAAACCATATCGCAGCCTTACACTGTAGCTAGACAAAGCGAATTGTTGGAAATACAAGCCGATGAAAAGGTTTTGGAAATAGGTACAGGTAGTGGTTATCAAACTGCGGTACTTATAGAATTGGGATGCAAAGTATATACCATAGAAAGACAACACGAATTGTTTAAAAAAACCAAATTGTTTTTACCAAAACTAGGGTATCGACCAAAACGTTTTATATATGGCGATGGTTATAAAGGTTTACCAGAAGAAGCACCCTTCGATAAAATTATCGTTACTGCTGGTGCGCCTTTTATTCCAAAAGATTTAATGGCACAGCTAAAGGTAGGAGGGTTATTGGTCATCCCAG
Source organism: Flavobacteriaceae bacterium (assembly GCA_025800395.1). Classification (GTDB taxonomy): domain Bacteria; phylum Bacteroidota; class Bacteroidia; order Flavobacteriales; family Flavobacteriaceae; genus JAOXRU01. The sequence goes on along the minus strand of JAOXRU010000119.1, from coordinate 106,676 downwards.
TTGGGGAGAAACAACAAACCATGGTGCGTCTAGAAAGGGTTTCGGATAAAGAGTTTAAGAAAGAGAATTTTGGAGCATTTCGTTTTGTCCCATTACTCGAAAACAAAAATCATTAATATGCGCAACGTATTGTATGTAGCCTCTTTGATGCTATTGAGTTTGACCATCACTTGCAAGAAAGAAGCCCAAAAACAAGAAGCGAAAAAAGCGGTAATCGAAAAAATTAGAAAGGTACACGATACTATTGGATTTGCACAATATGCTTGGCAAATGGATAGTATTTACAGTCGGTTGGGGATTGTAGATGGTCCAATAAATGCCAAGTGGAAAATGGCAATTTGTCCGCATGATGATTATAAATATGCTGGGGCATTGTATCATAAATCTCTAGAAGGGATACAGGCCAATACTATAATATTAATAGGTGTTGCGCATAAAGCAAGAAACTATGATTTGCAAGATAAAATTGTTTTTGGTACGCATCAGTCTTGGCAAAGTCCTTATGGAGAGCTGAAAGTGTCGGATTGGAACCAGAAGATTTACAGAAAATTACCTCCGGAAACTTATACGGTGCATGATGATATGATGGAACTCGAGCACTCCTTAGAAGCGATAATACCTTTTTTACATAAAAAAAATAAGGATTTGAAAATAGTTCCCATACTGGTCCCATATATGCAATATGCAGATATTGAAAAAATAAGCACCCAATTAGCGGCAGTGGTTGCAGGTGTAATGGACGATGCGAAAAAGGCTTTAGGGGAAGATGTAGCCATTATAATTTCTAATGATGCTGTGCATTATGGAGATGAGCAATGGAGTGCAAATTTGGCCCCATATGGAACAGATGCTGCAGGGACGAAGAAAGCCAGACAACACGATTTAAGAATTATAAAGGAATGTTTGACCGGCACCTTAGACAATCAGAAGATTTTACAGTTTACTCAAGAAACGGTAAAGGCAGAAGATTATAAAGAGTACAAATGGATTTGGTGTGGCCGATATAGTGTACCTTTTGGATTAGCTTTTGGAAATAAACTAAATCTTATCTTTCACAGCAAGGCGCTTAAAGGAGTTTCTTTGGGTTATAGCAGCAGTATAGATCATGAATTAATCAAAGTTGAAGATTTGGGAATGGGAACTACTGCTATAGCTACAAATAGACATTGGGTGGCCTATACTGGGGTGGCCTACCAATAGTTATCGGAAGGACTTTTTTACGCGATCTAAGTTTCTCTTGTTGTCGCGGTCTTTAATGGTTTCTCGTTTGTCATAGAGTTTTTTACCACGCGCAAGTGCTATTTCTAGTTTGGCCAAGCCTTTTTCATTGAGAAATAAGCGCAGAGGAACTATAGTGATACCAGTGTTTCTAACTTCTTTGAGCCATTTTTTAAGTTCTCTTTTGTTGAGCAGCAATTTGCGTTCGGCTCGTGGTCTATGATTGCTGTAGCCACCATTAAAATACTCATCGATATGCATATTGATTACAAAAAGTTCTCCTGCTTCATTGAACTCACAAAAACTTTCGCTTATGGAAGCCTTGCTCAAACGAATGGACTTTATTTCTGTTCCGCTCAAAACAATACCAGCAACTAAGGTGTCGAGCAGTTCGTACTCAAATCGTGCTTTTTTGTTTTTGATGTTGATGTTTTTCTGCATAAGCACCAAAATTAAGAACAAATGGGTTAATTACCATTTTTTATCGTTTTTTTTTAATTTTTAGACTTTCTTTACGACAGAAGTAAAAAAACAAGTGAAATGAAACCATCTTATCTTTACCTCGGGATACTTTTTCTCCTTATTAGTTGTGACAGCAAACCTGCTTATACTGCACAGCAGATAGTAAACAAAGCTATAGAAAAAGCGGGAGGTACAGCCTATACCCATGCACAGATTTCTTTTGATTTTAGAGACAAGAGATATGTATCCAAGCGTCAACAGTACGACTGGGAATACCAGAGGCATTTTGCCGATTCGGTACTTGGAGGGGTAAAAGATGTATGGAGCAACAAAGGTTTTCGACGCTATATAGGAGATAGTTTGGTTCAAATTGCAGATAGTACGGCCATCAAGTATGGAAATTCGGTCAATTCGGTACACTATTTTGCCCAACTGCCCTTTGGGCTCAACGACAAAGCGGTACAAAAGAGCCTGCTTGGTGAAGTTGAAATAGAAGGCGAAACCTATTATAAAATTCGTGTGAGTTTTGCTAAAGAAGGGGGAGGGCCAGATTTTGAAGATATCTATTTGTATTTTATACACCGAGAACGTTTCGAGATCGATTATCTGGCTTATGAATTTCATACCAATGGGGGAGGAGCACGATTTCGAGTGGCATACAATCCGCGTTGGGTGAATGGAATACGTTTTGTAGATTATAAAAACTATAAAACCGACGGTAGACCCGATAATTTTTTAGAAATTGATAGTTTGTATCAAGAAAAAGCACTCACCTATTTGTCCGACATCTCTTTAAAAAATATCGAAGTAGCGCACTTGAAAGAAGCTACAAAATAAGTCAATCCCTTATTGGTTGTTGGGTAAATCGATATATTCGGATATACAATGGTCTACATTGAGCACCATATGGGAAGTTTGCCCATTGGCAATGGTGATCACGTATAAATAGCTATTGATATGATCTTCTATCTGTTGGTAGACTTCTTTTCCGATAAGCGCATTGGCCAGTTTTGGAATGGTGTTGCTATGGCCGACCACCAAAACATTGTTGTTGAAGTTTTTGGCTTTAAATGCAGCAACATCGAGTTTGACGGCATCATATGGCAAAACTTCTAATCCTTTGGAAACAGCGGTAGGTGAAGCAGTTTCCATAGTGCGCAAATAATGCGTGGAATAGATTTTGTTTAACTGTACAGTCTGAAATACAGAAGCCCATTTGATGGCTCTTGCCATGCCAACTTGTTTTAAAGGTGGGTTTTTGGAGTCGCTGGAGGCCCTATCTTTTTCCGCATGACGGATCAGGTAAAACTTAGTTGTTCCTTCTACCGCAAGCTCGGTATCTTCTTCTGATTCTTCTGCCGAATTGTTGAAATCTTCACAACTGTATAAGCCGAAAATCAAGAAATAAATAAAAAAAAAGCTCAAGTAAGATCTCATGGTTTTATACATTTCTTTCTCATTTAGAATAGCAATAAGTGGGTGACAATTCCATATTGCTGTGCTATTTAAACGAAATTTTTATAAAAATATTGAATACCATACCGTATTTCTGTCTTTGTGATTTTGATTGTAGAAAGTTGCTTTTTTGGCGCTTATTTTGATATGCTTTTTGGGCAATTTTTGCTGTTGAATTTTGAATGCCCAACTTTAGAAAATAGAATTTATTGTATGTGTTGATGAAAAAAATGATGCATTTCGTCGAAAAAACCACTTTGTGTACAATAGGGTGTTTTGTCGATGAATGGGCGATAAATATAGATAAACAAACCGCCGGCTTCCTTTTGTCGATATAAAAATGCATTTAGTCGATTTTGAAAAACCAAAAAGCTTTTCTAAATTAGTGCAAACAAACCCCAAAAAATAGTAAGATTTTAAACCCTCAATCGAACTATTTGAGAACTGAAGTTTAACCTAAACGAAGCAAATTTTGCCTATGTGCTAAAACTACACTGATCATATTTTATCATTTTGTTTTGGAATGGCATTTTTTATTTTATCCCAACGAAGTAAAAAATCATGAAAGACCTACTTACCCTCAGCCTCATTTACCTATGTTTTGGTATGTTGCAAAGCAATGCGCAACAACTACAAAAACCTGAATTAGCCTTCGATTTTGCTTGTGCAAGCCCCAATCACAATCAATTCAAAACCTCGGTTACCTTCAAAGATGCAGTTTTTAGGGGAAACAATGTTTTCCAACTCGAATTATCCGATGACAAAGGAAACTTTGATTCCCCTAAGATACTTGCTTCTGTATCAGACAAGAATTATGCTTTTAGCTTCGATATATTGTTTTCATTGCCAGAAGAGGTTAGTGGTTCGGGCTATAAACTGCGTGTTCGCGCTTCTATGCCCGAACAAATATCTCCAGAGTCTAAAGCTTTTGACGCGTATTTCATATCAAATCAACAGCTTATACTAAATGATTTTAAGGATGTGAGTATTTGCGATGCCACTACCACTACCATCAGTCTCAATACGGATATAGCCAAGAGCTACCGATGGTACAAAGACGGGAAGTTTTACAAAGAAACTACAAAGGATTTGGTTGTTACCCAATCAGGAGATTATTATGCCGAACCCAATTTTGGAGCTTGTACGGGTAGTGTATATTCCAATATGATTATAGTTACTTTGGGCGATTCTTTCGTTTCGAATATTCAAGGAGCTTCCCAATTGGAAGTTTGCCCAGGAGAGACCAAAACGCTTTATGCCAATATAGATGATAGTCAAATTACCTATCAGTGGTATTTGGATAATACGCCTATAACCAATGCTAATACCTCCCAACACACTTTTGTTGCCTCTGAGGATACATTTGGTAGTTACAGCCTAAAAATGCAGCGAAGCGGTTGTGAGGCAATTTCGGATGAGGTGGCGGTATATGCACCCGACAAAGGATTGCAAGTGCAGGCTATAACGGCTACTGATCAATTGATATGGAAAGACAAATCCGCTACTCTACAAGTACAATCGAGTGCTTCCAATGTAGAAGTTAGCTGGTTCAAAAATGATATAGAAATTAGCAGTGGAAGCCAATTTATTTTGGATGTGAATGTGGTTGGAACTTATTATGCTATGGTAGCTATTGTAGGTTCTTGCGCCCCGGCAGTAAAGTCTCCAACCTTTCATGTTCGAAAACCCGAAGGCTTCCTTGTGACTTTAGGCACCAGCTCTGATTTTATAAACTGTGAATCTACCCAGACCAAAGTATCTATAATGCGCCTACAGGCATTTACCAACCAAGGACAAAAGCAAGATTTGGACACGGTTATCTTGGACGATCTTTCTGCGCAATGGTTTCTAGGGTCCGAACTCATACACACAGCGCTTACCGAATTAGAACTACAGAGTCATTTGCAAAGCGGCGTATACAGTGTACAAGGTAGGTATTGCAATATTCCATTGGTGTCCAATAGGTTGGAGGTGAACATCGGTTTTGATAAAACCCAATTGACTGTTTCTAAAGAAATAGCTTGCGAGAGCCAAAAGATACAACTGAAAACGACCGCAGTGGAAGAAGTGATTTATGCCTGGTATAAGAACCAAGTGCTGATAGCCGAAACCCTAGAGCCACAATTGGAGGTAGAAGGATATGGGGATTACGGTTTGGAACTTCGCTATATGGGCTGTAGCCAGTATGTGGAAAAAAGGGTACAAGATCTTGGTTCAGATGTCCTTACCCTGAGCGATGGACCTATAATATATATGCAAACACAACAAGGTATTTTGGTGGAAGCATTTGGTGCAGATAGCTACATATGGACCGATAGTACTGGACAAATAGTGAGTAAAAATGCCCGTGTTGAACTTTCCCAAACCGGCGTTTATACCCTAAAAGCCTTTTTTGGAGTATGTGAAATCACAAAAGAAATTGAGGTTAAAGAAAACAATGCCAAATACATAAGTAATGTGATTACACCAAATAATGATAATATTAATGATAAATGGATATTACCTGCTAAATTTGTAAACGATCCCGAGGTGGAGATCACCATTTTGAATGGAAATGGTAAGGCGGTATTTAAAACCGTTTCATACCAAAATAATTGGCCTCAAGCACAACAAAAATCTCAGGGGGTATACTATTATCTCATTCGGAAAAAGGGTGCTGCTCTGGCAAAAGGCTCTATTACGGTGATAGGATCATAATGTAAAATACACTATGCGAAAACGGCTTTGCTTTTTCTTTGCCCTATTTGGCTTTGCTAAACTTTGGTCACAACAATCGGATGTAAAACGTTCGGATTATTGGCGACAACACAATATAATTGCTTTCAATAAAATGGTGAGCAATCCAACATATACTTTTATTGGAAATCCACAAACCGAAATTGCCCTTTGGGGAAGATTACAATGGACAGGAGTGACTAATGCTCCTAAGAATTTTTTGCTGACATATAGTGGGAAGTTTGGAAGTAATAGTGGCGCAGGAATTGGGGTTTTTCAATCCAACAATGGCTTGTTTGTAGATACTGGCTTGTTGGTCAATTATGCATATGGGATACAACTATCCCAGAATATGTATTTGAGTTTTGGAGCCAATTTGGCGGGTTTAAAATCGGGAATAGATAGCAATAAAATAGTAAGTCCAGAGGAAGACTTGGTATTGGCAGCCATAGAAGATGATTTTGGGCTGCTTCTCATGCCGGGTTTGCAATTGCAATGGGGCAATTTTGAAGTAGGGGTATTGTCTGAAAACTTGATCTCCTATAGTTTTACCCATTCCCATACAGATACCGACTTGGCAAACAAAATATATAGAGCACATATAGGATATAAACAGCAAATTTCCGACAACAACTGGGGCTCTCCTAGCAGTTTGTATGCCCAGTTATATACCAAGTCTATACCAGATATCGATCTTCGATATGGTGCCAATTTCATGTACCAATTAGATAAGTTTGGTTATGTTCAGGTAGGATACAATAGCTATTATGGAATGTCCGGTGGTTTGGGAGTTAAAGTTACCGACAACATTCTTTTGGGGTTTACGATAGAAACTTCTCTAGATGTTACCCAAAAAGCATTTGGCAATACTTATGAGATGCAAGCGGTAATAGCCTTGGGGAAATCCAATAATAAAGACAAACCCATAAGCTTTAAAACGGGGCCACAACCTGTAAAATTTAAAAAGAAAAATACCGCTACCAAGTCGAAAGCAAGCAAAGAAGAAATAGCACGCAGCGACAAGCAAGAACGGGTAAAATTTATAAGTGCCGAGGAAAGAGATTCGTTGATGCGCGAAGGGGAATTGGAATATGTAGATATACTCACCTTAGATTCTTTGGCTTTTACTCGCGATAGCAAAGAAGAGGATATAGAAAAATTATTTCCTATTAGCAACACCAATCCGAGATATAAAGTAGTGGAAAAGGTGGCAGGGGTAGAATATGGCTTTTATTTGATTGCCAATGTATTTTCGCAAGAATATTATTTCAAAACCTTCATGAAGCTTTTGAAAAACAGGGGGCTGCAGCCCAAATGGTTTTTTAATAAAGAAAATGAGTACTATTATGTGTATTTAGAAAAGTATCATAAGCTTTCGGATGCAGAGCGCAACAGAAGATCGCGGTTTGGAGATCGTTACTTCGATGATACTTGGATACTCTGGGTGCGCAAAAACTAATTCTGTATAGCATCCATGATACACTTTTCTACCTCATTCATGGCGGTATTGAGATAGGTAGGGTTGTTGCTGATGTGTGCCAAAGCAATTCCACCGTAAGTGAGACTTAGAATTTTATCGGTATATTGTTCAGTGGAAATCAAAAAGGATAGTTCTTTTTTGGCTTTACCTTTGTTGATGAGATCGGTAAGCAGCTGTTTTATATCCTCCAAGGTTTGTTGTACAATTGGTTTTAGAAAGGCATGAGAATCGTGGGCATCCATTCCAAAATGTAATATAGGGCAACCACCATTGTTTTTGGTATAAGATAGGTAGTATCTAAAGAAACTGGTAATGAGAAATAATTGTTCCAAAGGAGAATCGCTGGTTTGGATTTGCTTTTTTAATCTTTTAATCAATTGTTTGCCGTTGAAATTACAAACAGAAATCGCTAGATGTTCTTTGTTTCGAAAATTGCCATATATAGCCCCTTTGGTGAGTCTAGTAGCTTTGGTAATATCGCTCAGACTTGTAGCGGCATAGCCTTTTTTATTAAATATGGGAGCTGCAATTTCAATGATATATTGGGTGGTTTTTTCTGATTTAGTCATTTGGCCTATCTTACAGTATATAAAAATAACAATATTCCTAGGTAAAAAAAATCCCGATTGTCGTAAGAAGATAACAATCGGGACTAAAACTAACTAAACTAACTAACTAAACTAACTATAATTGAATATGAATATTGCTTCAAATTTCTGATTCAAATATAAAGAGATTTCCTACCTAACCAGCATTTTTGTTGTCAACATTCGAAATAATGTTGTAAAAACTCTCAAAAATGTTGTAATGAACTGAAATTATGGTAGGAAAATACCTCTAGTTAGTTTGTTTGATCAGATCATTTTGATTGCGAAAGACCATTTGGCCATCAAAAACATCTATTAATATGATACTATCTGTTTTTATGCTTCCTTTTAGAATTTGTTTGGACAGCTCATTTAGCACTTCTTTTTGCATGCTTCGCTTGATGGGTCTGGCTCCGTATTCGGGCTGGTATCCCAGTTCGGCTATATGTGCTATGGCATCTGGTGTAGCATCTAAAGTTATACCTTGTAGACTCACCATTTTGCTGAGATTTTTGAATTGAATTTCCACGATTTTGCGGATGTCCTCTTTGCTAAGAGGGCTAAACATGGTAACGTCATTTATTCTATTCAAAAACTCGGGACGTACCGATTTTTTCAACAATCCAAGCACTTCGATTTTTGCTGCTTCCATGGCAGTTTCTGGATCTGGAATATTCTCAAATTTTTCTTGTATGATGGCACTACCTATATTAGAGGTCATGATGATGATGGTATTTTTAAAATCGGCCAGCCTTCCTTTGTTGTCGGTTAGTCTGCCTTCGTCCAACACTTGTAAGAGGATATTAAAAGTATCGGGATGCGCTTTTTCGATTTCATCCAACAAAACAACCGAATAGGGTTTGCGCCTTACTGCTTCTGTAAGCTGTCCTCCTTCGTCATAGCCTACATATCCGGGAGGCGCTCCCACCAATCTGCTTACAGCGTGTTTTTCTTGGTATTCGCTCATATCTATACGAGTAATGGCATTTTCATCATCAAACAAATAAGCAGCTAAGGTTTTGGCCAATTCTGTTTTTCCCACTCCCGTGGTTCCCAAAAATAAAAAGGAGCCTATTGGTTTTTTTGCGTCTTGCAATCCAGCACGACTACGTCGAATAGCATCACTTACTGCCTCTATTGCTTCATCTTGTCCTACCACGCGCTTGTGCAATTGGTGCTCCAAAACCAAAAGTTTTTCCTTTTCGCTTTGCAGCATCTTACTTACTGGAATTCCAGTCCATTTACCAACCACTTCTGCGATATCATCTTCGGTCACTACCTCTTTTACCAAGGCGTCTTCTCCTTGTTGTGCCAATTCCTTTTGTAGGATTTCAAGCTTGCTCTGGGTATCTTTTATTTTGCCGTAGCGAAGTTCTGCAACCTTACCAAAATCACCATTGCGCTCTGCTTGTTCGGCTTCTAGCTTGTAGTTCTCGATTTCTTGCTTGCTGTTTTGTACTCTTTCGATCAGTTCTTTTTCGCTTACCCATTTGGCGTTTATGGTGTTTCTCTGTTCTTTAAAATTGGCCAATTCGCTTTGCAATAACTTTAATTTTGCAGTGTCTTTTTCCCTTTTAATGGCTTCAATTTCAATTTCCAATTGCATTATTTTTCTGTCGAGCACATCCAGTTCTTCTGGTTTGGAGTTGATCTCCATACGAAGTTTGGAAGCTGCCTCATCCATCAGATCGATGGCCTTGTCTGGCAAAAAACGATTGGTAATATAACGTTGGGACAATTCCACAGCACTGATTACTGCGCTGTCTTTTATTTGCACCTTGTGGTGGGCTTCGTATTTTTCTTTGATACCGCGCAAAATCGAAATCGCACTTTCGGTATCAGGTTCATCTACCATTACTTTTTGAAATCGCCTTTCCAGGGCCTTGTCTTTCTCAAAGTATTTTTGGTATTCGTCTAGAGTGGTAGCGCCAATGGCTCTTAGTTCTCCTCTGGCCAATGCTGGCTTTAAAATATTGGCGGCATCCATAGCACCTTCTCCGCCTCCAGCACCAACCAAAGTGTGAATTTCGTCTATAAATAATACAATGTCTCCGTTGCTGGTAGTGACCTCTTTGATAACCGATTTGAGGCGTTCTTCAAATTCTCCTTTGTATTTGGCACCAGCAATCAGCGCTCCCATATCTAAAGCAAAAATGCGCTTGTCTTTTAGGTTTTCAGGTACGTCACCTTGTATGATGCGGTGCGCCAATCCTTCGGCTATAGCGGTTTTTCCTGTGCCTGGCTCTCCTACCAAAATGGGATTGTTTTTTGTGCGTCGAGAAAGAATTTGCAAAATTCTACGGATTTCTTCGTCTCTACCGATCACCGGATCTAGTTTTCCATCTGTGGCCAATTTGTTGAGGTCTTTGGCATATTTTTGAAGAGAATTATAGGTTTCCTCGGCAGATGCAGAATGCACTTTTTCTCCTTTTTGCAATTCTTGTATAGCTGATTCTAGGCTTTTTTTATCGATTCCTTGATCTTTTAGTATCTGTGATATCTTACTTTTGGATTCAAAAATCGCCAAAACGATATGAGGCAAAGACACAAAACTATCGCCATTTTTTTGAGCCAAACTGTTTGCTCGGTTAAATACGCTTGCTGTTTCTCGAGCGAGCATAAGTTCAGATTGGCTCACTTTGGAGAAGCTGTTTAAAGTTGCGTCCAAAAGTTGGGCAACCAGCTTTGGTTGAATTCCCAATTTTTTTAGCACAAAGGGGAGAACATTTTCGTCTACTTGGCTGATGCCTTTGTAGAGGTGTTCTGGTTCTATTTGAGAGTGTTGCATGTCCTGCGCAATTTGCTGCGCAGCCTGAACTGCTTCTTGAGATTTGATGGTATAATTATTAAAATTCATAAGTCTTGTTTTTTTGAATGAGGTTTCAATTTGCATACCATAGCGCATAATCCGTCATTTTGTCGTGAAAAATCATATATTTGCTGACCTTTTGACATAAGTTTCCTAATTTTACAAAAAAAGTGCCCATGGGTTTTTTTAATAATATCTTTACAAGTCAACCTAATACGCCAAAAGAGTCCTTTCCTTGGAAAGAACTTCGCCTGATGGATCAGCTTCAAGCAATAGTTAATGATTCTAAAGATCGGTCGCAAGTAATTTTCAAACATTCTACAAGTTGCGGAATATCTCGTATGGTATTGCGGCAGTTCGAAAGCCAAAACAAAGAATTGGAGGGATCGGTAGATTTTTACTTTTTAGATATATTTGCCAATCGACCATTATCCAATGAATTGGCAAGTATTTTTGGTGTGAGACACGAATCGCCACAACTGCTATGCATAAAAAAAGGAAGCGTTATATTTCACGCTTCCCATGGTGCTATCAACGATATTCCTTTGGAGAAATATCGCTAATTATTTTTGGTATTTTATCGCTGGAAGTACTTTGGTGCTGACCTCTCCAAATCCAATACGGGAGCTACCATTATTACAAAATCCTCTTAAAACAACGGTATCATTGTCGTTTATAAAGGTGCGTTCTGTGCCATCTGGCATGGGTATGGGATTTTTGCCTCCCCAGCTGAGCTCCAACATAGAGCCATAACTATCTGAAGTTTTTCCGGAGAGGGTGCCACTTCCCATCATGTCTCCCGATTTGACTGGGCATCCATTTACAGTATGGTGCGCAAGTTGTTGTGCCATATTCCAATACATATGTTTGAAGTTGGACTTACATACTACTTTTTCTTCACTATTTTCTGGTTGTATGGCTACCTCCAATTGGATATCAAAACTTTTATCTCCTTGGTATTGTAAATAATCTAACTGCGGTTTTACAGGATCTGGTGTTGCTACGCGATATGGCTCTAGCGCATCCAAAGTGACGATCCAAGGAGAGATAGAGGAGGCAAAGTTCTTGGCTAAAAACGGGCCTAATGGCACATATTCCCATTTTTGAATATCTCTTGCACTCCAATCGTTAAACAAAACGAGTCCAAATATAAAGTCCTCTGCTTTGTCTATAGAAATAGGCTCACCGAGCACATTGGCATCTGTAGTGATAAAGGCCATTTCTAATTCGAAATCTACACGTTGGGATGGTCCAAAAACTGGAAACTCCGCATTGGGAGAAATGGTTTGCCCATTGGGACGATGAATAGGAATACCTGAAGGGATGATAGAACTACTTCTGCCGTGATAGGCTACAGGTAGATGCAGCCAGTTGGGCATAAGCGCATTTTCTGGATCTCTAAACATGCTGCCGACGTTGGTAGCGTGTTCTTTGCTAGAATAAAAATCGGTATAGTCGCCTATTTGTACAGGTAATTGCATTTCTACTTCAGATAAATGAAAAAGAATGCGTTCTCGATGTGCTTCATTGTCTCGCAACTTGTTGTTTTCACTATCAAAAATATCTCCAATACGATTTCGAACCAATCTCCAGGTTTTTTTGCCATCGGAAATGAAATCGTTTAAGGTGTCTTGTAAGAAGATATCATCGGTCAGTGGGATGCCTTCGAAATAACCTAATTGGTGCAGTGCTCCCAAGTCTATAGCGCAATCACCTATGCGTGTCCCTATCGTAATAATATCGTCTGGTGTAAGGAAAACACCAAAAGGAATATTTTGAATCGGAAAATCGGAGGTAGACGAAACTTCTATCCACGATTTTCTATCTGGGTTATTTGTGATTTTAGGCATATTATAATACTATTTTAATCGTGTTAATTAATTTTTGTCAAATATATTATTTTCTTATTATTAAATAGGCGCAATTGATTATTTTTGAGGACTAAACTTTCAAAGCTTATGATGGAAAGAGATTCACAAATTTTTGAATTAATACAAGAAGAAAAAGAACGTCAAATCAATGGCGTAGAATTGATCGCATCTGAGAATTTTGTCAGCGACCAAGTGATGGAAGCAGCGGGTTCTGTATTGACCAACAAATATGCCGAAGGATATCCTGGCAAGCGTTATTATGGTGGATGCGAAGTAGTAGACGTAGTAGAAAAACTAGCCATAGAAAGAGCAAAGACTTTATTTAATGCTGCTTATGTAAACGTACAGCCACATAGTGGTTCACAGGCAAACACGGCTGTTTTTGCTGCTTGTTTGAAACCCGGAGACAAAATATTGGGATTTGACTTATCCCATGGCGGGCACCTTACCCATGGTTCTCCAGTAAATTTTTCGGGTAAATTGTATCAGCCAAGCTTCTATGGTGTAGACAGAGAAACTGGTAGGATAAACTACGATCATGTAGCGGAGATGGCTGATAAAGAAAAGCCCAAACTGATTATAGCTGGGGCGTCTGCATATTCTAGAGATATGGATTTTGTAAAGTTTAGAGAGATTGCTGATGGGGTAGGAGCCATACTTCTTGCCGATATTTCCCATCCGGCTGGTCTTATTGCCAAGGGCTTGTTAAACGATCCATTACCACATTGTCATATTGTAACCACTACCACGCACAAAACTCTAAGAGGACCTAGAGGTGGTATGATAATGATGGGAGAGAATTTTGAGAATCCATTTGGAATTACACTAAAAAGTGGCGCACTTAGAAAAATGTCTGGTTTGCTAGATAGTGCTGTTTTTCCAGGAAATCAAGGTGGACCATTGGAGCATATCATCGCAGCCAAAGCCATTGCATTTGGGGAGGCACTTACAGATGATTATTTACACTATGTTATTCAGGTTCAAAAAAATGCCAAAGCAATGGCAGCGGCATTTGTTGCCAAAGACTTTCATATTATTTCCGGAGGCACAGATAATCATATGATGCTAATAGACCTAAGAAACAAAAATGTTTCGGGGAAATTGGCGGAGGAAACATTGGGTAAGGCCGATATTACAGTAAACAAAAATATGGTGCCTTTTGATGATAAAAGCCCATTTGTGACTAGTGGTATTCGCATAGGTACTGCCGCAGCAACTACCCGAGGATTGGTGGAAAGTGATATGGAAGCCCTTGTAAGCTTGGTAGATGAAGTGATCTGCAATATAGATGAGGAGCAAAAAATAGAAGCAATAGGAGAAAAGGTTCATGCAATGATGTCGCATCGCCCTTTATTCAAATCCTAAACAAGTAATACCAGTAATTTTAAATGGTATAATCCAATAAAAAAGTCGTTTCGAATTTTCGAAACGACTTTTTTATTGGACAAAAATGTCTTTACTTACAGAAATTGCGGTTGAAGAATATCCGATGTAAGTTTTTTGTTTTTTAGATCCAAAACAGCACAATTGTCCTGGGTATCAAAATAGATGCCCCAATAATTGTAATAATCTGTTTGGTCGTTACTACTGTTGATTTGGAGAGGTTCGAGCAATTGGCTTACTGCTTTGATGCTAGTCACTGGTTGGTCGTACACTGGAATAAAAATTTCAAAAATCTGCCCCGAATTACAGCCAGTCATGAGATGGTAGTTTTCGGAAATACCGTCGATTAAATTTTCCAATTGATTGTAAATACTGTGAGGGCAAACACGGTCTACGATGATGCTACAATCCTCAAAAGCAATGATTAGCTCTTCGATATCCACTTGAGGGTTTGCCTTTTTAAATTCGCGATAAGCCTTTATAAATGGCTGAATGACGAAATTTAGCTTGCTAAACTGTGAAGAGGAACCCGAAGCTAATGAATTTGCTAAGGTCTGAGGGATTGAAATTTCAATAAATAGATCGTGAATCTGCGGAGTAACGCCGCCCGCTCTCTTTCTAATAATGGAGCTATAATAGTTGTTTAGCTCATATTGGAAAGCGTCCAGTCTTTTGAACCGATTGAAAGAATGGTTAGATATCCCTACTACATCGTAGTAAGAAATCTTAATAGAAGATTCTTTAATCATTTTTTGGTTATGGTTAATTCTACATAATGTATAAGATAGTCTACAATATCCTATGCATTTAGTAGTAAAATTAAGAAAAAAAATTATAACACCATAGCCAGAAATGAAAAAAAAACAAATTTTAACAAGATATTGGTTGCTAATTAACAGTGAGTTACAGCTATGAGCCTATACAAACCCACGTTCTTTTGCCTTTTCAATAAGGGCTCGATCGTCGTCTTTCTCTACCTTGAAAAGCTTTTTTAACTGTCTTTTTCTCCTTTCTACGGAGGCGATAGAGCTGTCTACAAAATTGGGAATATCTTTTACTTTAGTTCCAATAGATATTTGATGCAAGATTTGTCTGTTGATATCATCCAATACAAAATCGTTGGTGATTTGCTTGCGTAGAAGAGAGCTAATAGTGCTGCTATAATATGGCGGTCTGTGAAGAACAGTTTCGAAGGCAGTTACCAATTCGTCGGAGGTCACATCAGTTTTTATGAGAAAACCATCTGGGTCAACGTTTTTGAGAATGCTATTGAGTCGAAAATTATCATTGAGCATAGTGAGGATGATGATGCGACTATTGGGTGAAATCTCTTTGGCTTTAATTCCCAAATCTTCTCCCGACAGTATTTTTCCATCTTTGGATGCAGGTAAGCTAATGTCTAAAAAAAGCACCTCATAGTTTTGGTTTTTTGTGGCAGCTTCTTCAATCAATAGTAAGGCGTTGTCGCAATTAAAAGCGGTATCTATTTGTTGAATGCGATCAGAGGACTTAGAATGCAAGAGCGCATTTTTGTAGCCTTCTACTATCATTGGATGATCGTCAACTATCAGGACGCGAACTTTGTGGGTCATGTATTAGGAATTTTAGAAATTACAATAGTTAGTGCCGTACCTTTTGCTGCGCTGCTTTGTATGGTTAAACTGCCTCCAATTTTTTTTACGCGACTCTTCATGTTTTTTAATCCGATTCCTTTGGATTGTTGTTTTACATCATAGCCATGGCCATCATCAGAAACGACAAGAGAAATATACGACTCTTTTTTCGAAAAAGCTACTTTAAATGTTTTGGCGTTTGCATATTTAATGGTGTTTTTATTGGCTTCCTGTAGAATACGATATAGGTTAATTTTGGTATGACCATCAATTTTTTGCCAATCGATATTCACATCATTGTGAAATGTAAGATGTATATTGGCTGCTTCACAGTTGGTTTCTAGGTATTTGCGTAGGAATTGTGCAAAATCTATTTCTGGGGCTTCAAACTTATTGCTTAGGTCATGGGAAATGTTTCTAATGTCTTCTTCGATGTTTTTGATCTCCTCTATAAAAAGTTGCCGTTTCTTTTCTGCGTCTTCGCTATTGCTGCTATTTAGTACGCCCAAACTCAATCTGGTGCCAAACAAGCGTCCTAGTACCCCATCGTGTAATTCTTCGGATATTCGTTTTTTCTCTAAGGCTTTTCCCTCTTCAAACTTGTATTGTTGTGCCAGTAGTAGTTTGTAGATTTCTTGGCTGCTCTCTTGTTGTTCTTTTTCTAAGCGGAGCTTGGTATTTTTTGCTTTTTGCCCCAAATAGTAATAGATAGATAGGCTCAATACAGCAAGTAAAATTGCAATAAGAATAAACAAAAGAACCCTTTCGGTGAGCACTTCGTTTTTGGCTATAATTTGATCCGTTTCGTAGCGAATTCTGTTAAAATGGGATAGGGTGCTATCATTGGCTTCGTTGATGCTATCTTCTGTTTTTCTATAATCTTCAAAATACTGATTGCCATTCGTTTTGTCCAATTTGGAGAGGAGAATAAGACCATGCATATGGTCGCGATGGTTTTTGGCTTGCTTAGAAAACCGAATGGATTTTTTTAAAAGTGCAATGGCTTGTGTGGTGTCTTTGTTGGATGTGTAGATATTTGCCAAACGAATCAAATTGGTTGCTTGGATGTCTTTGGCGCCATTGTTGGAAATACTATCCATAGCTTCTATAGTAGATTTCAACAGAGAAACTCCTTCTTCTTTTTTTCCCATGTGGTATAGTGCCAAGCCCAAGTTGCCACGGTATTTGTGGAAAGGCAAGTTGCTGTTTTTTAGATTGTGGCTGTCTGCCAGCGCAAGGAGCAAATAACGATGCGCTTCTTTATAAGACCCTTCAAGCAAGAGAGAAGAGGCCAAATTGTTGTATGTCGTGCTTTTTCGCTTCGAATTATGGGCTAGCAAAAGGGCTTTTTGATAAAATTGACGGGAAATTTCCAATTGCCCAAGATTTTTGTAATTGATGCCAAGCTGATTGTAGAATACGAATAATAGATTAGAATTGTCTTTCGATTGTAGCTTGTCTATACTTTTGAAACAATATTGGTTGCTTAGTTTATAAGCTCCAATATCGGTGAGTATGTTGACAATCCGCAATTCCATGCGAGTTTCTAACTTTGTATTTTTGGTCTGTTGAAATATTTGTTTGGCTTTGTAATAGTATTTTAATGCGCTGTCTCGTTCTTTATTATAATAATAGCCTCTATCCCAATACAAATTTGCTAAACTCTTGGAATCGCCTTGGTTTTTAGCCAATGAAATGGCCATATCATTGATTTCTAAAAAGAATTTTGGAAATCTATCTGTGGTTTCCAATGAAAGAGAGTTGAGAAGGTATTGTCTGGTGCTATCTGGCAAGCGGGCTGTTTGCAACAAGAAAAAAGCCTTGTTAATTTCTTCCTTCCGCTGCGCTTTTTCGGTACGCTTTCGTTCTTTATACCTTACCAAGCCAAAAATGCTGTCGTTGGTTTTTTTGATGTTTGTAGGGAGTGCAGACTGGTAATTGTTTGATTTGGTGCAGCCCAAAAACAATGGTACTAAAATGATTCCGATAAAAAATTGGCAGGTCTTCAATTTTTTTTTGATGAAAGTATAAAAAAAGTCTTAAACATTCAAGTTTAAGACTTTTAAAATTCTATCTGATAGATCTTAGTTTCGGATAATTGGATTAGTTGCTTCCATCATCATCCTCATCATCCTCATCTTCTCTTGGGCCGGTATCTACATCGCCGTCATCGTCCCCAGTGGCATTGATTTCATACAATTTTTCATCTTCAGATGTGCTATTATTTTCGCAAGAGGTGATACCGAAAACGAAAACAAACATAGTTAGGAAATAAAATAATTTTTTCATTTTTATATGGTTTTAGAGGTTTGTGTTGGTAAATTTAAAATTCAGTAAATGAAATACATACAAAAATATATTGCTTTTAGTAATTAGATAGCTATAGCGAGTGAATGGTAGTGTTTTACGAGTAACTGAAAATTCTAACATAAGAATAAAAATGACGTTTATAGTAAATATTCAGCAATAAGTAGTTTGGGTGTTAGGGTACTAAAACCGAGTTGTTATATGCGATAGAGAAAGAGTATTAATGGCTAGAGTGCAATGCCAATTTGGTAAGCGATTTTTTCAAACCATCTACGTTGGTTCTGTAGCTTCTAGAAAAGGGGATGGAAGTGGAGCTGTTTTTCATTGCAAATTTCGATTTGCCATAATGAATACGCGCGATCATATCCTGATTGATGATATAGCTGTTGTGTATGCGAACGAAATTTTTTGGAAGTAAATTTTGAAAGTGTTTTAAGGTCTTAAAGGCACTGATAATTTCTCCGTTTTTTAAGATAAAATCTGTCGCATTATTGTCTGCCTGCAAGTATAGGATCTCACGAGTATCTATATATCTATAGTCTTTATAGGATTTTAAACAAAGAATTTTAGGAGCTTTAAGTGGGAATTGGTTTTTGTATCGAATCAGTGTTTTTTTTAATTCTAGGGCAGATATGGGTTTTAATAAATAATCAAAAAAACCTTCCTTGATGGCGTTGTAGGCAAGTGTCTTATCTTTTGAAAAACCGATAATATGAGGTATGCTTATTTGCAGTTGACGAAGTTCGTATAGTAGCTCTCTCAAGTTTGGTTGGTTGTCCATATCTATATACAGCAATCGAGGTTGGTGGTTGAGTATGCTGTGGAGGCTTTCCTCTTTCGTTCTGGCCAAGCCTACGCATTTGAATTCCTCCATGCCGTCTAGTAAATTCTTTAGACGATCCAAAGCTTCAAAATCACTATCTATAATGGTGTACGTATAATCCATGTTTAGGTCCCAAACTTTTCTAAATTTAGTTATTATAATTTAAATAAGTGATATTAATATTCTCAAATTAAACAAATAGACTAAAGAAAAAGACCTATCTTTTTGAAAATGAGACAGGTTTTTGGGTATTTTTTTTGTTTTGCCAAAAGAAAGGCTAAAGCAAGACTTTAAGATGACTATTGCTTGGTTTTGATACGTATTTCAAACATTTTGTCCCAGTTTTTTCCCGTTACAAAAAAGCTCTTTCTTTGGTGGTGATAAGCGATACCGTTCAATACATCGATATTTGGTGTTTGGGTTACCTTTTTCTTGAGTCCTCTCAAATCCACTACGCCTATGATAGCGCCTGTTTTTGGGTCGATGATCATTACACCGTCTTTGAGGTAAGTGTTTGCATATATTTTACCGTTCACAAATTCTAGTTCATTTGCTTTTGAGAAAACAGATGTGTTGGTTACCGTTTGTATAAAAGATTTTTCCTTTAATGTTTTTTTGTCTAATAGCCATATTTTGGAAGAGCCATCGCTTTTATATATGTGTTGGTCGTCATGGCAAAGTCCCCATCCTTCTTTTGATTGGTTGTACGAAAAACTAGCTAATTTTTTTAGATCGCTTCTGTTGTAGATATAGCCGGTATTACTTTTCCAGGTAAGTTGAATAATTGTATCATTTAGGATAGTGAGGCCTTCTCCAAATAGTGTTTTGTCTAACGCTATTTTTTGGATGGTTTCTCCAGTTTCAAAATTCACCTCTCTTAGACTAGATTTCCCATATTGACCAGTACTTTCATACAATTGATCTCCAATAAATTCTAAGCCCTGGGTGTAAGCATTGGCATCATGGGGGAAGGTGTTTAAAATTTCATAAGTAAACAACTCTGGTGCTTTATTGCTCAATACAGTTATCTTTTTAGTTAAAGTATCTATCTGTTCTCCATAATGCACTGTCGCAGTTATTTCTGTTTTACCCAATAGTGTAGGTGCAATTTTGACTTTGCCATTGGACACAGTTAATTTATTGCCTTGAATTTGGTAGTTTACTTTATCTATAGCTATGTCATTTGGGTTTTTAATTTGAATATGTATTTCTTGATTATATGCAATAGAATTTGCTTTCTCTTTAATTTGAATTTTAAATCGATTGTCTTTGTTTCCATTGCTTCCACAGCTTACTACTATGATATAGAGGGATAAACATAAAAATAGACGGATACCTTTCATGAAATTTGATATTTTTATGCAAGTTATTTAAAAAAAATGACTCTAAATTTATGGTAGAAATAATTTAACATTGTATATTTGCGCCCGGCAAGTCCTACACGACTAGCTCCCTTTGAATCCCCCAGGGCGGGAACGCAGCAAGGGTATTAGGTTGTAGCAGTGCGATGTAGGTAGCTTGCCTTTTTTTGTGCTTCACATTTAGGGTTTTAAAACAATTTTTAAAGATGGAAAAAAAAGTGGTGCTGATAACCGGAGGATCTTCAGGTATTGGATTGGCCATTGGCAAATATTTGTTAAACAAAAACTTCCGTGTTTATGGTACAAGTAGGAATCCAGATCGGCTACCCGATTTTAAAGATTTTACCCTTTTGCCTTTAGATGTTACCAAACCAGAGTCGGCAAAGGATGTGCTGACACATTTGATGCAACTTGAAGGAAAAATAGATGTGCTCATCAACAATGCTGGTATCGGCATCACAGGAGCTATAGAAGAAACGCCCAATGAAGAAATGGAGCAAGCCTTTCAAACCAACTTTTATGGGCCAATAAATATGATGAAAGCAGTTTTGCCTATTATGCGAAACCAACAATCGGGCTATATCATAAATGTTACTTCCATTGCTGGCTATATGGGCTCTCCGTATAGAGGGGTGTATAGCGCCACCAAGGGTGCGCTACAATTAATTACCGAAGCTGTTCGAATTGAAACAAAAAAATTTGGTGTAAAAATTTGTACTCTGGCTCCTGGAGATTTTGCCACCAATATCGCTCAAGGGAGATATCATACCCCAGTGCTAAAAGGCTCTCCTTATCAAAAGGAGTACCAACAAATCTTACATAGTATAGATCGAGATGTAGATGCTGGCGGAGACCCGATTGCGGTAGGGAAAATAGTATATAAAATATTGAAAACCAAAAAACCTAAACCGCATTATAGCGTTGGTGCTTTTATGCAGCGCTTTTCGATAGTGCTCAAAAGATTGTTGCCTAATAAAGTATATGAGAAATTGTTGACAAAGCATTATAAATTGTAATTTTGCAAGGCTAAATAGAATAACTATAAAACGAACTGCATGAAATTTTTTATTGATACTGCAAACTTGGAACAGATAAAGGAGGCCCAAGAGCTTGGAGTTTTAGACGGAGTAACTACCAATCCTTCATTGATGGCAAAAGAAGGCATTACTGGTAAACAAAACATCTTGGATCACTATCTAAAAATTTGCGAATTGGTAGAAGGTGATGTCTCTGCAGAAGTTATTGCTACAGATTTTGATGGTATGGTGGCAGAAGGAGAGGAACTCGCTGCTCTAGATTCAAAAATTGTGGTAAAACTTCCGTTGATTGAAGATGGCATCAAAGCAGCAAAATATTTTTCGACCAAAGGAATTAAAACTAATGTTACTTTAGTCTTTTCTGTTGGACAAGCCCTGTTGGCCGCCAAAGCAGGAGCGACCTATGTTTCTCCTTTTATTGGTAGATTAGACGATATCTCTACCGATGGGTTGAATTTGATTGCCGAAATTCGTCAGGTATTCGACAATTTTGGTTTTGAAACCGAAATATTGGCAGCTTCTGTAAGGCATACCATGCATATCGTAGATTGTGCAAAAATCGGAGCAGATGTGATGACAGGGCCACTTTCTTCTATAAAAGGATTGTTGAAACATCCACTTACAGATATTGGTTTAGAAAAATTCTTGGCCGACTATAAAAAGGGCAATGCCTAAAACCGTAGAAAAAAAATACGAGTCGTCTGAGGAATCTTAGACGACTTTTTTTGTAGTAAATAGTAGGGGGCTTTATTGTTCCACATGATCGAGTACCAATCTCAATCTGTCGCTTTTCAAATTGGAAAAAGCGTCTACTATATTGCCGTCTTTGTCGGTAATGATGATTTTGTTTTTGTGGGATATCATGAGCTTGTTGATAAACAAATCAAAGTCTTCACAAAAATACTGTTTGGTATTTCTAAACAATGCGGTACTCACATGTATTTTCCAATCCATAAATGGCGAATTGAGACAGATGCCTATAAACTGATAGTTAGGGTATTTGGTTTTTAGAGATCGAATGATGCGAACTGCACGCTTGGTGTGTGCGCTGTATCTGGTGGACCAAAAATAGTATACAGTCGGAGAATTTTTACTTAGAGAAAATAGCTGTTTGCTCTCTTGTAAGCTGTCGAGTACTTTTAAATTGGGGATAGGTTTACCGCTTTGTAGACTCTGCAGATTGTGATAGATTTCTAAAATCTCTTTGCGATGGCTTTCGTCATCGTTGAAGGCTTTAAAATTTTTGAAAAATATTTCGTTGTTTTTTGGGGTATTTCCCTTAAAAAAATATTCCTTGGTGGTTTTATGTGTGAAAAGATTGGCAACGGTTTTGTTGTGGGCCAAACTATCTATTATTTTCAATTTATGTAAGTGATAGTGCAATTGGTCTTGATGGGAGTGATAGTTAAACCCGCAAGGAATTATACAACCTGTAAGGGTTTTATTGAAAAAAAAGCTGCCCATATAGTCATAATAGGGTTTGAAATACGCCATTTCTTCCCAATGAAAACCAATATGCTTTCTGTGGTTGTAAAAATGTGCAGGCAACTTTGGAAAATCCTTGGCGTTGGTCTTCTTTTGGTGCATATAAGGGTAATACTCTTTGTGGTAATAAGTATGATAATTGGTAGCAATATCCATGAGTTGCTTTTCCCTTGTGGTAAATTGATTTTCTTGCAGCAATTCCTGTAAAAAAGCGTATTTAATCTGCGTTAGACTATCTACTCGCTTCAAAAAAACCTCAGCAGGCTGGGGATACCAACTCTTTATCAAATGATTTTCTTTTTCGGTTTGCAAAAACATTTGTAACAAATAGTTGTTGAGGATGTCACTATCTCCCGAAAAAACCAAAGACTCATCAAACTCTATGGTATTAAGCCTAGCCATAAGACTGTCTCCGCTTTTGAGGTATACGTACTGATACTGAGGGTCGTGATTAAAATGGTAAATACCATCTTGAATATCTTGTAGTTGAAATAGAAAAGTATTGTCCTGTCCAAGACGAACAGAATCGATGAGTTTCTCATCTTTGTATAAACGGATGCTGTTGCTCGTTGGATTGATGATGGCACCACCAAAATATGTTGTAGTATTATTCTCTTTAGATACACAACTTGTAAAAAGTACACTAAGTATAAAAAAGCGTAAAATTTTATGCATAGGCAACGGTCTTGAAGCAAATGTAGCAAACTCCCCTTTTTTAGCTTGTTAAGACCTAGTTAAATAAATACATAAAAGCCTTAAATATGTGTGAATTTAAGCCAATAATTTTGTTACTTTTGCAAAAAAAATAATCTACGGCATTTATGTTATCTGTTTCTAACTTATCTGTACAATTTGGCAAACGTGTTTTGTTTGATGAAGTAAATGTAACCTTTACCCAAGGAAATTGCTATGGTGTTATTGGTGCAAATGGTGCAGGAAAATCTACATTTTTAAAAATCCTAGCGGGCAAATTCGAAGCGACTTCTGGTCATGTACATCTGGAGCCAAGTAAACGTATGTCTGTTTTAGAACAAGATCATTATGCGTATGACGAGCATCCTGTTTTGGAAACTGTGCTAATGGGGAACAAGCCATTGCATGCGATCAAAAAAGAAATAGATGCGCTATATGCAGACTATACAGACCAAAACGCAGAAAAGATTGGAGAATTGCAAGTGCAGTTTGAAGAAATGGATGGGTGGAATGCCGATAGCAGTGCAGCTGCCTTATTGTCCAACTTGGGAATAAAAGAAGACTTTCATTATACCAATATGTCCGACCTCGACGGAAAGTTAAAGGTTCGTGTCTTATTGGCGCAAGCGCTTTTTGGTAATCCGGATGTGTTGATAATGGATGAGCCGACCAACGACTTGGATTTTGAAACCATCTCTTGGCTCGAAACTTTTTTGGCAAATTACGATAATACAGTAATAGTAGTTTCGCACGACCGTCACTTTTTGGATGCGGTTTGCACACATATTTCAGATATCGATTTTGGTAAAATAAACCATTATTCGGGTAATTATACATTCTGGTACGAAAGCAGCCAATTGGCAGCAAGACAACGTGCACAACAGAATAAAAAAGCGGAGGAAAAGGCAAAAGAATTACAAGAGTTTATTTCACGTTTTAGCGCCAATGTGGCAAAGAGTAAACAAGCTACTTCACGAAAAAAAATGTTGGAAAAGCTAAAAGTTGAAGATATCAAGCCATCGAGTAGAAGATATCCCGCTATCATTTTTGAGCAAGAAAGAGACGCAGGAGATCAAATTTTGCATGTGGAAGGCTTGCAGACTTCCTTGGAAGGAGAGCTGTTATTCAAAAACATAGATATCAACCTAGCCAAAGGAGATAAGGTGGCGCTTATTTCCAAAGATTCGAGAGCGACATCTGCTTTTTATGAAATCATCAACGATAGACTGCCAGCTGAGGCCGGATCTTACAAATGGGGAGTTACCACTACCCAGTCGTATCTTCCAGTAGAGAATTCTGAGTTTTTTGACAACGATCTTACTTTGGTAGATTGGTTGCGTCAATGGGCAACTACGGAAGAGGAAAGAGAGGAAGTTTATGTTCGTGGCTTTTTGGGGAAAATGCTATTTAGCGGAGAGGAAGCTCTAAAAACCGGAAGAGTGCTTTCGGGTGGGGAAAAAGTGCGTTGTATGCTAAGTCGAATGATGATGCTTCGAGCAAATGTAGTCATGCTAGACGAGCCTACAAATCACCTCGATCTAGAAAGTATTACGGCTTTCAACAACTCTCTGAAGCAGTTTAAGGGAACTGTGATGTTTACTACCCACGATCATGAGTTTGCACAAACTGTTGCCAATCGTATCATAGAACTTACACCAAATGGGGTGATCGATCGCTATCTGACTTTCGACGATTATATGGAAAACGAGAGCATCAAAGAGCAACGTACAAAAATGTACCAGCGCTAGTAAAAAGTGCTATTTATTGGGGTGATTTTAAACTAGAAATGGTATTGTAGGCCAATGGAGGACACTACCGTATTTCTGCTTCAAATTGTTTCTGAAAACTGTTTTGAAGTTTCGTCATGATTTTGTCTATCTGTTTATCGGTAAGCGTAGCTTTGGGGTTTTCCAAAATAAAACTCAACGCATAGCTCTTTTTACCAGCTGGTAGATTGTCTCCAGTATAAACGTCGAACAAATCGATATTGGTTAGAAACTGTTTTTCCGTCTGCATGGCAGCCATGTGAAGATCGTTAAAGCTTGTTTTTTCGTCTAACAACAATGCCAAATCTCTCCTCACGCTAGGAAATTTGGATATTTCTTCAAATTTCACAGTGGTACGTTGTACCGCTTCCAATACCACATCCCAGTGGATATCTGCAAACAATACTTGTTGTTTGATGCCAAAAGATTTTACTATTTTGGAACGAACTACCCCAAACTCAACCAGTTTTTTCTTGTTCCAAGTATATCGAAGACCTTCAGAATAGATTGTTGATTTTGCCGGAGCACTTTTTATTTTTTTAATTCCCAAACGGTCAAAGATATTCTTTAGGATGCCCTTTAGGTAGAAAAAGTCTGAGGACTGATTGGCTTGTCTCCAACTTTCTTCCATCAAATTTCCTGTAAGGTATAAAGACAAATGCTTTTGTTCTTCTCTTGTTTCTCCGTAGTGGTGATAGCTTTTTCCAAACTCAAATAATCTCAAATTGGATTGTTTGCGATTGATATTATGAGCGATAGCTTCCAATCCCGAAAACAGCATACTGCGTCTTAGAATCGCAAGATCGGAACTCAAAGGATTAATAATTTTTACATTGTGTGCCTTATCGAGGTCTTCAAGATGTTCGATATAATCGGGGTTGCTGAGACTGTTGGCCAAAATTTCATAAAATCCTTGAGAAACCAATTGGTTGCCTATGATATCTTGGAGTTTATAGTCTTCGAGTCGTGTTGTACTCGCTATGGAAGCATTGAGTTTGGAACTTATTTCAATTTGGTTATATCCGTATACCCGCAAAATCTCTTCAATCACATCAGCCTCTCTTTGTACATCCACTCGATAGGAAGGGATGGTGAGTCCTATGCCAGATTCGGTAATATTGTTTACTTTTATCTCCAAAGAGGTTAGTATCGATTTAATAATTTCTCTATCGATATCCTGACCAATGAGTTTGGACACTTTTTCGAAATGTAAAAACACCTGAAAGTCATCAAATTTTTTGGGGTATAAATCCTTGAGGTCGCTGCTGATTGTGCCTCCTGCAATTTCTTTGATCATAAGGGCTGCTCTTCGCAAGGCATAATCGCACATTTCGATATTAATACCGCGTTCGAATCGGAAAGAAGCATCGGTATTAAGCCCGTGTCTTTTTGCTGTTTTTCGAACGCTAACAGGATCAAAATAGGCACTCTCCAAAAAGACCTCGGTACTGTTTTCTGTGATTCCAGAGTGCATGCCTCCAAATACTCCAGCAATACACATAGGCTTGTCTGCATCACATATCATCAGATCTTCTTCGTGTAATTCTCTTTCTATACCGTCTAAGGTAACAAATTTGCTGCCTTTTGGTAAGGTTTTTACATGTACTTTGTTGCTGTTTATTTTGTTGAGATCAAAAGCATGTAAAGGCTGACCTAGTTCGTGCAGCACATAGTTGGTGATATCCACTACATTGTTGATAGGTGCCAATCCAATTGCTTTTAGTCTGTTTTGCAGCCATGCCGGAGAGGAGGCAACTTTCACATCGGAAATGGTGATGCCGCAGTATCGTGGCGCCAACTCTGGGTTTTCTACTTTTATTTCAACCCTTTTGGTACGTACGTCTACGCCAAAATTGGAGGCAGAAGGGGTAATGAGTTCTAGAGTGATGTCTTGGTGCATCAATCCTGCCTTTAGGTCTCTAGCAACGCCATGATGACTCATAGCGTCTGCTCTGTTGGGGGTAAGTCCTATTTCAAAAACCTGATCTGTTTCTACTTCAAAAAGTGTTGCACAGGGTGTTCCTGGTTTGAGCTTCGAATCCAAAACCATGATACCATCATGACTTTCTCCTAGGCCAAGCTCGTCTTCGGCACAGAGCATTCCCTCACTGACTTCGCCTCGTATCTTTCCCTTTTTTATAACCCATTCTTCTCCTTCCGCATTGTATAATTTGGTCCCAATAGTGGCAACAGCTACTTTTTGTCCTGCAGCTACATTGGGTGCCCCGCATACCACTTGAAGGATTTGATTTTCTCCTACATCTACTTTGGTGAGTTTTAGCCTATCGGCATTGGGGTGCTGGTTACATTCGGTTATATGTCCAACAACCACACCTTTCAAACCTCCTTTTATTGATTCAAAGGATTGAATGCCTTCTACTTCAAGACCTAGGTCGGTTAATAATTCTCCTGCTTTTTCTGCATCCCAATCCAGATGAAGAAATTGTTTAAGCCAGTTATATGATATTTTCATTCTTTATACTTTCAAAAAGTCAGTTTTCTACACTTTTTTGTGCTTTATTGGGTTGGATTTTTTCCAATTGTACTTGGTAGAATTCGGGTCAAAGATAAAACAATGCTTTAAATTGCCCAATTGCTTTTTTTATAGAATTACAATTAATAGTCCCAAAATCAAAGCAAATTCTTTAAGTAGCTCACTGTTTGTTATTTTCTTGTGATAATGGTGTGTTTTTTTTGAAAAAAAAATAGGAATTTATATCTTCATTGTTATAATTACTAAACGCTTTAATATGGCTAACTATTTTAAAACATACCCCAATCATGAGGGTTTTTTTGAGGAATATGGAGGAAGTTTCATTCCACCTGATCTACAAGAAGAAATGCACCGCATCAACGATGCCTATTTTGCAATAAGTAAGTCCCATAAGTTTATATCCGAGTTGCGATCGATTCGCAAGCATTATCAGGGTAGACCTACACCTGTATACTATTGCAATAGATTATCAGAGAAGTATGGCGGGCGCATTTATTTGAAAAGAGAAGATCTCAATCATACAGGTGCGCACAAGCTCAATCATTGTATGGGCGAAGCTTTGTTGGCGAAGTATATGGGCAAAAAAAAGTTGATTGCAGAAACGGGTGCGGGACAGCATGGAGTGGCTTTGGCTACAGCAGCAGCTTATTTTGGTTTGGAGTGTGAGATTCATATGGGAGAAGTGGATATAAAGAAAGAACACCCCAATGTGATGCGCATGAAGATATTGGGTGCCACGGTTGTGCCTGCTTCACACGGGCTCAAAACACTAAAAGAAGCTGTAGATTCGGCTTTCGAAGCTTATTTAAAAGACCCGATAAATACTATTTATTGTATAGGGTCGGTTGTAGGTCCGCACCCCTTTCCAATGATGGTGCGCGATTTCCAAAGAGTCATTGGTATAGAAGCCAAAGAACAGTTTTATGAAATTACCGGAGAGAACCCAGATGCCGTTATGGCATGTGTGGGTGGAGGTAGTAATGCTATGGGTATTTTTTCTGGCTTTCTGGACGATGACAATGTAGAGTTGTTTGGTATTGAACCAGGAGGTAGAACTTTAGATGCCATAGGCGAACATGCTGCTACCATGACATTTGGCACCCCTGGAGTAATACACGGCTTTAGATGTATTACCTTACAAGACGAAAACGGAGTACCTGCTCCGGTACATTCAGTAGCCAGTGGTTTGGATTATCCTGGTGTTGGACCAGAGCACTCCATGCTCAAAGATAAAGGCAGGGTAGAATATACCACAGCCTCAGATAAAGAAACAGTAGATGCTTTTTATGAATTGAGTAGAATGGAGGGAATCATACCTGCTTTAGAAAGTGCACATGCGGTTGCATTTGGATTGAAATATGCGACAGAAAACCCCAAAAAATCCATACTGATCAATCTAAGTGGGAGAGGGGATAAAGACCTAGACTATGTGGTGGATACCTTTGGTTTGCCCAAGTAGGAATCCCATACCATTATAACAAAAAAACGTAGCAAGGGAAAGAAAAGAAATTTCTTGCTTCGTTCTTTTTTATTTCCGAAACGATATGTTTCGATTTGTCATTATTGTCTTTTAAATAATGGTTGATTTTCCAAAATCTATATTTTCTTTATTCAATGGTTTGATATTGTCGATATCGTGGATCTTTGAGGCAATATAATCGCCAACTTCTTCGGTGCCATAATTGCTTTTTGGGTCAATATCTGCTGTTACAATACCTTTGTCTAGTGCAATATCAACTGCTTTGTTTACCACTTCAGATTCCTCGGTGAGTCCAAGATGAGAAAGTAACATGGCGGCCGATAGGATAGAAGCTATAGGATTGGCTATGTTTTTTCCTGTTGCTTGAGGGTACGAGCCATGTATGGGTTCAAACAGCGCACTGCTGTCTCCAATAGAGGCAGAGGCCAACATCCCTATAGAGCCTCCAATAACGCTAGCTTCATCCGAGAGGATATCTCCAAACATATTTTCGGTTAGGATCACATCAAATTGGCTCGGATTGACTATAATTTGCATGGCCGCATTGTCTACAAACAAATATTCTATTTCTACTTCTGGGTAGCTTTTTCCTATTTCGGTTACCACTCTTCTCCACAATCGAGAGCTCTCCAATACATTGGCTTTGTCTACCAGGGTGAGTTTGTTTTTTCGCGTTCTTGCTGCTTTAAACGCCAAATGTGCAATGCGTTCAACTTCTTTTTCGGTATAGGTACATAGGTCGGAGGCGGTAGTACCATCTTCGCTCAAGTTTTTTTCTCCAAAATAAATACCACCAGTAAGCTCTCTATAGATAGTAAAGTCGGTGCCAAGTATACGATCTCTTTTTAAAGGCGAACGATCCATTACCGCTTCATAAGCTCTAACAGGACGAATATTGGTGTAAAGCCCTAGGGACTTTCTCAATTGTAACAGTCCTTGTTCTGGTCGAACTTTAGCGTTTGGATTGTTGTCGTATTTTGGATCTCCAATAGCCCCAAACAATATGGCGTTGGAGTTGTAACATACTTCCAATGTTTTTTCTGGTAAGGGGTTGCCCGTCTCCTCTATGGCGATCGCGCCAACACTGGCTTCGGTATAATAAAAATGATGCCCGTAGACTTCGGAGATAGCATTCAAAGTTTTTATCGCTTGTTTGGTCACCTCAGGCCCAATGCCGTCTCCTGCCAAAACTGCTATATTGTAATTCATAAGTATATCTTTTTAGTTCTCTTTTTTTGTTTCAAAGGCCTCGATATTTTCTTTTTGACTCAATAAAAAATCGATATCGTCATAGCCGTTTTGCAGACACATTTTTTTGTATGCGTTGATGTCAAAATGACTTTGCGCTCCTGTTTGATCGATAATAAATAATTGATCTTGCAAATTTACGGTAAAAGTTGCATTTGGATTTTGATGGATAACAGAAAATACTTCATTTAAAAACTCAGGGCTCAGCTGTACTGGTAATAATCCATTGTTGAGCGCATTACCTTTAAAGATATCTGCAAAATAACTAGAAACAACCACTCGAAAACCATAGTCGTAGATTGCCCAAGCAGCATGCTCACGACTAGACCCACAACCAAAATTGTTGCTGGCAACTAGTATAGAACCGCTGTATTGTTCTTGGTTGAATACCGAATCTTTCTTGGGTTGGTTGTTGTCCTCAAAGCGCCAGTCTCTAAACATGTTTTCGCCAAAGCCATCCCGATTTGTGGCTTTGAGAAAGCGTGCGGGTATAATTTGATCCGTATCCACATTCTCTATTTGTAAGGGAACGGCTGTAGAAGTCAGGGTTTTAAATCTTTCCATAATTACTGTTGGCTAGGGTTTACTATTTTACCGTTTACTGCAGCTGCCGCAGCCGTTAGGGGGCTTGCCAATATCGTTTTGGAGCCTGGTCCTTGTCTGCCTTCAAAGTTTCTGTTGGAGGTAGAAACACAATAGGCACCAGGTGGTATTTTGTCGTCATTCATAGCCAAACAAGCCGAGCATCCAGGCTCACGCAGTTCAAAGCCAGCTTCTTCAAAGGTGTCTAATAGACCTTCTTCAACAATTTGCTTGGCTACTTGCTGGGAGCCAGGTACGAGCCATGCCGTGATGTTTTGTGCCTTTTGTTTGCCTTTGATGTATGCTGCCGCAACTCTAAAATCTTCTATTCTACTATTGGTGCAGCTTCCGATAAACACATAATCGACCTTTTTTCCTTCCATGGCTTCTCCTGCTTCAAACCGCATATATTCCATAGCCTTATCGAAGGACTGTCCTGTGGATTGAGGAATAGAATCTGTGATTTTGATTCCCATACCGGGATTTGTGCCAAATGTCAACATAGGTTCGATATCTTCTGCCTCAAAGTGATACTCCTTGTCAAAACTTGCGTCTATATCGGTTGGTAGGGTTTTCCAATAGGCTATTTTTTCTTCCAATTGGGCTCCTTTCGGGGCAAACTCCCTTCCCTTTATATAGTCAAACGTAGTTTGATCAGGGGCAATCATTCCTCCACGAGCTCCCATTTCTATACTCATATTACATACGGTCATTCTTCCTTCCATTGACATTTGTTCGAAAACTTCACCTGCGTATTCGCAAAAATATCCAGTTCCAGAATTGGTACCGAGTTTTGAAATAATATAGAGTATCACATCTTTTGGATGCACATTGGGTTTTAGCTTTCCGTTTACGGTTACACGCATACTTTTGGGTTTTTGCAATAGGAGACATTGACTTGCAAATACCTGAGCTACTTGACTCGTACCTATTCCAAAAGCGATGGCGCCAAAAGCACCATGTGTAGAGGTGTGGCTATCGCCACATACCATAGTCATGCCTGGTTGTGTGACTCCCAATTCTGGGGCAATTACGTGTATGATTCCATTATATTGGTGGCCAAGGGCATATAATTCTATATTGTTTTTTTTGCAGTTTTCGCTCAGTTTTTGCAATTGTAAGCGAGAGAGTTCATCTGCTATGGGAAGATGCTGATTTTTGGTAGGTGTATTGTGGTCTGCCGTTGCAACGATTTGCTGTGGACGAAACACAGGAATATTTCTGCTATCTAATTCCTCAAATGCTTGTGGGCTGGTAACCTCGTGTATAAGATGCTTATCTATATACAATACCTGAGGACCATTCTCTACCTGATGCACTACGTGTGCATCCCAGACCTTATCAAATAAAGTTTTTTTCATGTTTTAGCTTCTTCTAACGATTTAGGAAACAGCTTTAATACCGATATCTGTTTTAGAGATAATTTCGTGTATATCGTTGTCTTCAATTTCTTTTTTTCTATCCGCAAATTTTAAAAATTCTACATATACAGTGTCTAACTGAACCTTGGTGAGTTCGTATCCAACCTTTTTGGCTCGATATGCCAAGGCGGCTCTACCACTTCGTGCAGTAAGAACGATAGAGGATTCTGTGACTCCGACTTCAGCGGGATCTATGATTTCGTATGTTTCTCTCTGCTTGATGACCCCATCTTGGTGTATACCACTACTATGAGCAAAAGCATTGGCGCCTACTATAGCTTTATTGGGTTGTACAGGCATCCCCATCAAATGAGAGACCATTTGGCTAGTGTCGTATAGCAATCGCGTATTTATATTGGTGTCGAGATTGAGGTAAGGGTGCTGGCGCAATACCATCACAACTTCTTCCAAAGCGGTATTTCCAGCTCTTTCGCCCAAGCCATTGATGGTGCATTCTATCTGGCGTGCACCGTGGATTACCCCTTCGATGGAATTGGCAGTGGCTAAGCCCAAATCGTTGTGACAATGACAAGATAATGTGGCTTTGTGAATCCCTTTTACGTTTTCTTTTAGATACCGCATTTTTGCACCGTATTCCTCCGGTAAACAATATCCAGTAGTGTCAGGGATGTTGAGCACTGTAGCTCCTGCGCTTACAACGGCTTCACATACTTTTGCCAAAAATTCATTGTCTGTCCTGCCCGCATCTTCTGCATAGAATTCCACATCCTCTACAAAAGTTTTGGCATAGCTCACCGCGGCTATGGCCCGCTCGATAATCTCGTCTTGTGTAGCGTTGAATTTGTATCGAATATGAGAGTCGGAAGTGCCGATTCCTGTATGGATACGAGGTCGTTTGGCGGCTTTGAGAGCGGCAGCGGCAACTTCGATGTCTTTTTTTACGGCTCTTGTAAGCCCACAAACTCGAGCGTTTTTTACAAGTTTGGAAATCTCGTTTACCGATTGGAAATCTCCAGGACTCGAAATTGGAAAACCTGCCTCAATGATATCTACTCCCAGTTCGTCCAAACGTTCTGCAATAACCAACTTTTGCTTGGTATCCAATTTGCATCCTGGGACTTGTTCCCCATCTCTTAATGTGGTGTCAAAAATTTCTACTTTTTCTGTACTCATACCGTTTTCTCAAAAAATCATTTGCAAATACTAAATTAATAGATGTAATATTGTAAGAAATTTGTTCTTAAATTAAATTACAATGCTTAATTGGTTTGTTGAATTGTATCTCTTCTGTAAATCAGAGGGGTAGCCAAAAACATTTACGATGACAAATACCCATAAAGACGCTTTATTTATCTTGATGAAGTCCCTTTCTAAGTCAGAAAAGAGACAATTTCGCTTATATGTTGGAAGACTGGGGGTAAATACCGATGCCAAATTTATTGCATTATTTAATCTTTTGGACAAGCTCACTGAATATTCTGAAAAAGTGATCTTGCAAAGTGGAATTGTTAAAAAACAACAACTGTCCAACCTAAAAGCACATTTGTATAAACAAATTTTGGTGAGTCTTCGCATGAATCCAGTCAATCAAAATATTAGGATCCAGATTAGAGAACAACTCGATTTTGCTACCATATTATACAACAAAGGCCTGTACAAACAGAGTTTGAAGATATTGGATAAAGTAAAAAGTGTTGCAGTAGATCACGAAGAAAAAAATATTGCCTACGAAATTGTAGAGTTGGAAAAGGTAATAGAAACACAATATATTACTCGTAGTATTTCTTCCAGAGCGGATGAACTTGCCATTCAAGCGAAAGAGTTGAGTACGGCTAATGTGTTGGCATCCAAATTATCCAATTTGTCACTACAGCTATATGGACTTATTCTAAAAATGGGATATGTAAAAAATGATGATGAATACAGACAGATAAGTGCATACTTTTATAGATTGCTTCCTGAGATCGATATTACCAATCTTGGCTTTAGAGAAAAATTGTGGTACTTCCAGGCTAATCTCTGGTATAGTTTGCTAACACAAGACTTTATTTCTTGTTTCAAATATTCTAAAAAATGGGTGGATTTGTTTGAAGAATTTCCCAAAATGGTTGGTATACACCCAGTTTTTTATCTCAAAGGTCAGCAGTATTTATTAGAGTCTTTATTTTTACTCAATTATTATAGTAAGTTTAAAGAAGCTAGAACCAAAATGATGTTGGTGATAGAGGGCAAAAAGTTTCCCAAAAACGACAACCTTTGCACTATTGTGTTTCTGAATAAATATGTTTCTGCACTCAATCAGTTTTTTATGCAAGGAGATTTTGAAGCAGGAATCGATATGGTGCCCGAGTTGTTGCGAGCGATAGAGAAAGAGAAAGATAGACTGGACGAACATCACATTATGGTTTTTTACTACAAAATAGCCTGTTTGTATTTTGGTAAAGGGGATCACAAAAACTGTATTCACTATTTAAAAATTATCATTCAAAACAAAAACTTAGTGATACGTGAGGATTTGATGTGTTTTTCGCGTGTATTGAGTTTGGTTTCACATTACGAAGCAGGGCTAGATTATCATTTGGAACGGCAATTGCGAACGACCTATAAATTTTTGCTAAAAATGAATGAGTTGCATGTGGTTCAAAAGGAAATGATCAAGTTCCTAAAAAATTTGGGAAACATTTATCCGCACCAACTCAAGCAGGCATTTATTGATTTGCACAAGGAATTGAAAAAATACGAACACCATCCGTATGAGAAAAGAGCGTTTTTATACCTAGATATCTTGTCGTGGTTGGAGAGTAGGATCGAAAATCGTCCTGTGGGAGAAATCATTAGAAATAAAGCTAAAAAGATAATGCGCTAATGAATACTAGCAAACGAATTTGGCCTGTACTGCAAATCAATTTGGCGGTATTGTTTATAAGTACTTCAGGCGTTTTGGGGAGAACGGTTAGTTTTTTGCCTCAGCACACTATTTTTTGGCGTTCTATTTTGGCTACAATTATCATTTATTTGTTTTGCCGATTCAAAGGGTATAGACTTTCTTTGGGAAATAGAAGTACTTACGCAAAAATAGGAATGGCGGGTTTTTTATTTGGGATGCATTGGGTGACGTACTTTTATGCTTTGTATTTGTCCAATGTAGCTATTGGTATATTGTCGGTTTTTACATATCCGGTGATAACCGCTTTTTTAGAACCAATTTTTTTGAAGAAAAAGTTAGAGGGAATCCATTTACTCTTAGGGGTGTTGGTGTTGATTGGAATTTACTTTTTGGTGCCAGAGTTCGACATGAATAACCAGTATACCCAAGCCATTTTGTGGGGGGTGGTTTCTGCTATAACCTACGCGATTAGAAATATTATGCTAAAAAAACAAGTATCTGAGTTCAACGGCTCTGTGTTGATGTTTTATCAATTGCTCGTGGTAAGTATTTTGTTGTTTCCAGTGCTGTTTGATTTCGAATATAGCCTACTTCAGCAAACCAATAATTGGAGTTCGCTTCTGCTTTTGGCGTTGGTGACCACGGCATTGGGTCATAGCTTGCTTTTGGCTAGTTTTCGAGATTTTTCTATTACCACAGCGAGTATTATAAGCAGTACACAGCCAGTGTATGGGATACTCTTGGCAATGGTTTTTCTGGGGGAGATTCCTGCTTTTCAAACCATTATAGGAGGCGGGCTGATTGTATTGGCTGTCATGGTAGAAAGTTTTAGGAGTATTCGAAAAAAGAGCTAAATCTGTTGCCAAAGCGTTTCTTGGGGTAGAGGAGCAGTAAGCAATAGGGGTTCTTTTTTTACAGGATGTATAAAAGACAGTTTTCTGGCGTGTAGATGTATTCCGCCATCTTTATTGCTTCGTTTTGCACCGTATTTCAAATCGCCCTTTATCACGTGGCCTATGGCTTGAAGTTGTGATCTTATTTGGTGGTGTCTACCAGTTTCTAACAAGATTTCTAATAGGGTATATTTTTCGAGTTTTTTGATAATGGTATAATGCAATATGGCTTTTTTGCTCTGGGCAATTTCTTTGGCAAAGGCATAAGATTTGTTTTGCTTTGGGTTGCGTTTGAGCCAATGAACCAAACGATCTTTTGCCTTGGAAGGTGTTCCTTGTACGATAGCCCAGTAAGTCTTTTCGATGGTTCTTTCCTGTAGCATGCGATTTAGACGTTGTAGTGCTTTGGAGGTTTTGGCAAAGAGGACCAATCCGCTAGTCGGCCGATCCAATCGATGTGCCACGCCCAGAAAAACGGCGCCAGGCTTGTTGTATTTTTTTTTAAGGTATATTTTAACCACCTCACTCAAAGGAAGGTCGCCAGTTTTGTCGCCCTGAACGATATCTCCAGCACGTTTGTTGACTACAATGATGTGGTTGTCTTCGTATACCACCAGCAAATTCTTCGAATTGCTATGCATATTCGAGCTTGTTTGAAACTAATATTGTTCTTCTTCGTTGGGAAAATCTTGCGATTTTACATCTGCCACATACTTTCCGATAGCATCGGTCATTTCTTCGTACAAATTCATATATCTTCTCAAAAACCTAGGGTTAAATTCGTGCGTCATACCTAGTAAATCGTGTATCACCAGTACTTGTCCATCTGTGCCATTTCCAGCTCCGATACCTATGGTAGGAATGGAGATGCTCTCGCTGACTTCTTTGGCTAAGGCAGCAGGTATTTTTTCCAAAACGATGGCGCAACAACCAAGTCTTTCGAGTAATTGGGCATCAGCGATTAGTTTTTCTGCTTCCGATTTTTCTTTGGCTCGCACCGTGTAGGTTCCAAATTTATAAATAGATTGAGGGGTGAGTCCCAAATGTCCCATTACGGGTATACCTGCGTGTAAAATTCGCTTAACGGATTCTTTTATTTCTTTTCCTCCTTCTACTTTTACGGCATGAGCGCCACTTTCTTTCATGATGCGAATAGCAGATCGAAGAGCCTCTTTTGGGTCACTTTGATAACTTCCAAAAGGAATATCAACAACTACCAAGCAACGGCTGATGGCACGTACTACAGAACTTGCATGGTATATCATTTGATCTAAGGTGATCGGTAGCGTAGTTTCGTGTCCGGCCATTACATTACTTGCAGAATCGCCAACCAAAATAACATCGATTCCTGCTTCATCTACTATTTTGGCCATCGAATAATCATACGATGTAAGCATAGAGATCTTTTCTCCGCTCTGTTTCATTTCTGTCAACGATTTTACCGTTACCCTTTTATATACTTTTTTTGCTACTGACATGGTCTGCGTTAATTTATTGGTAAAAATAGGTAGTTTTGGATAAAATTGATTTTTTTTCTTTTATTTTCGAAACGAATTATGATAAGTAACTGAAAAAGAATCCTTATGGTTATCCTTTAAATCACATTAAATATGAAAAATCATCTTTTTGTTTGTTTTCTTTTATTTTTTAGCTTTTTAAGTGCCCAACAAAATAAGGAAATAGCTGCTGTTAAAAATACAGTAGTTGCCTTTTTTGATGCGTTTCACAAAGGGGATACCATAGCCTTAAAGAAAACCTTGGGAGACCACCTGGTGTTACAAACCGCATTTAAAAACAAAGAAGGTAAGGATGTGTTGCGTCATGAAGAACGACAGCAGTTGATCGATGCCATTGGCAAAAGGCCAGTAGATCAAAAATGGGAGGAGAAATTATTGGATTATTCCATACAAGTAGATGGTAATATGGCTAATGCTTGGACGCCTTACGAGTTTTATTTTAATGGAGAATTTAGCCATTGTGGCGTTAATTCTTTCCAGATGTTTAAAGATAACGGTACATGGAAAATTATCTATTTGATAGATACTAGACGCAGAACTCCCTGTAAATAACTTTTTTGGGATTCGCACGCATTTTCTTACGCAAAAACTCTATTTTTACCAAATAGAAAGAAAAAATCCCCAACATTGGACAGAAGTCAAAGGTTGTTTTGTTTTCTTTTTATTAGAAACATATCAATAAATAGATTGTAATAATGGGTTTTCAGAAGAAGAGGGTAGTTTTGGCTATAGCGTTATTGTTTAGTACCTTGCAATATGCACAAGATCAAGATGTTAAAATATTTCAACGTTCCGATTTTGAACTCCGTGGTCCAGTAAAAATCTGTATGGAATATACCAAGTACGGACAAGAAGAGTTTTATTTTTCAAAAAAAGGAGTACTTACCAAATCCATTACGCGCTATAACAAGACGGATTATGATCTTACTATTTTTCGTTTCGACAAGGAGTTTTTAGTCGAAAAAAGATTGGAGATTTATCGAGAAGGTGCCATAGATAAGGAGGCATCTTTTGCGTATTTTTACTCTCAGGACACTACAGAAAAAGGACAAAAAACTACGGAGAAAATCGTAAATTATTTGGTAGAACTCATTGCCTACAATATTTATTTTTATGAGCAAGGAAATTTGCAAAAAGTAGAATCGCACAAAAGAGATGGTATCGATATTTTTAAAACGAGCTACAATCCAATCCACAAAAATAAAATGGAGCGCAGTTTCTTTAAAAATGGCGTGTTGGAAAGTCGATATACCGAGGAGAAAGAAAATACCCAAAGTGTTCGAGAAATCCGCAATTATCAAAAAGGTGTTTTGTACAAACTCGAAAAGCAATATTTTGTTGCTGGACGTCTTGAAAAAGTCAAAAGCAAACAGGTATTAGACGCTAGCCTGGGAATGTTTAAAAACGAAAAAACCAAAACCTACAATTACGATAAAGATGGATGGATAGAAGAAATACAGACCATCATGGGAACGATCCGAACCTCCGAAAGTCATTTGTATGTTTTAGATGGATCGCCTTTCAAGAATTGGGTAAAAAAAATTGTACGACCTAGCAAAAATTATTGGACAAGAGAGATAAGTTATTACGATACTACTACTCTAGAAAACACTAAGCAATAATGCCACAATTGCATTAGGTTTTTCAGAAAGTCCCTCTTTACCAATGCATTTTTTAGGAGTTGTATTTTAAGACCAACAAAAAAGCCATCTTTTATGATGGCTTTTTTGTTGCTTTGTATCTAACTTTTTTTCTTTTTATGATCGTCTATCACTTCGATGTCTTTGTATTTGCAACAGTCGTGTAAATTGTCGTAGGCTTCTTGGGTAGTTTTTTCGGTATGGGTGTCGTGTCCAACCTTGGCAATGTTTTTTTGTATGGCCAAGGTATCCGTTTTGCGTTGATCGATGATCAGCGAAAGCTGATGGGTCTCCACATTCCAGTTCGCATATTTTACTCCTTTGGTGCCAAGAGCTGCCTTTTCGATACGTTTTTTGCACATGGTACAAATACCGTCTACCTCAAATGAGGTTTTAAAATTCTTTTTTTGTGCTTGTGCTCCAAAGCCAATGGCAATGAGAGCGATTAATGTGATTATTTGTTTCATTATTATGTATTTATGACTAAAAAGTCGTTGATTATTCCAATCCAAATCGCAATCCGGCATAGAACATGCGTCCCATCACAGGGGCGTATGCCAAACTACTATCAAAACCTATTCCAAAAGGATTGTCGGCTCCTATTATGGCCTGATCTTGTTGTATATTACCCAGGTTCTCTCCTCCCAAATACACTTCCAATCCATTGTTGAAAATCTTGGTGATTTGGGCATTTATCAAATTATAACTATTGCTGTACAAGTCTGCAGAAGTACTAGCCTGAAAATAGTTTCTCGGCAATCGCTGCTGTCCAATCCAGTTGTAGGTGGTGTCAAATTTCCATTGTGCACCCGCTTCATTAGGCGTGGTTTCTATAGAAATATTGGCAAAATATCTATGCTTGGCCTGCAAGGGCTGTATCGTTTGCTTGTCCATATACTGGGTTTGGGTATCGTAGTGTTTGTAAGCAGTACGCAAATGTATTTTTTTTGTGATATTGTAGTTGAGTTCGATTTGCAGGTTGTTGGCAAAACTTCTTCCATCCAAATTGTAAAAACGAATAGATGCAGGGTCTTCCCAATCTACAACTACCTGATCTTTAAAACGTGTTTGATAGTAATCTACGGCTATATCTCCTTTTTGATTCCACAAATCAAATCCTTGCATAAATGAAATACCATAGTTCCAAGCGGTTTCCCCATCTAAACCATAAAACGATCCATTGTTTTCCAAAATATGTATATTTCGATTGGTGCTAAACAAAGCGATGTTTTCTGTAAAAATATTGGGACTTCGTTTGCCTTTACCACCAGAGACTCGCAATGCTGCTTTTCCCCATGGCGCAAAACGCATATGTACACGCGGTGTCAAAAAAGTACCTAGCAAATTGTGATGATCTAAACGCAGTCCCAAAGTAAAACTTAGGTTGTCGATATTGTCATATGCGTATTCGAGATACGCGCCTATATTGTTTTCTCTGCGCGAATAATCCATAGATGCAACCATTTCCTCATATTTGTCGTGGGTAAAGTTGATGCCTGTGGTAAATTTATTCCTAGTGTCTCCGATTATAGAACTAAATACAACATTGCTATAGAAGCTATTGTGTTGTATTTGAAAAGGTCTGTAGCCAAAATAAGAATCTTGGTCGTGAATATTGAAGCTTGTCTGAACGCCCAAAGATTGGAAAGGCATGTCTTTCCATACATACCCTACATTGGCCGCAGCTTCTATTCGCTCTGTTTTTATTTCACTACCCCAAGCAAAGTCGGTGTTTTTGTCTCTACTTGGCAGAAAATCGATTTGCCCAGTTTGCTTTTTGTCATAAACATATTGGAGGTTGAGTCCGCCAACCCATCCTTTTTCGGTATCGGTATATACCCATTTGTTGCGCAGATTGAACTGACGAGCCAAAGGACTGTCTAAAAAGCCATCGTCGTTTTGGTCTACTTTACGTTCTCGTATATTGCTATGCAAATAGAGTCCGCTTTGCCAATTTTCGTTGATGCTCTGGTTTACATGGGTATTGAGTTCTATGCGACCATTGAGAGAGCCATAGGCGTTTACAAAAAACTTTTTGTCGTTGTTGGGTGCTACTAAATTGGTGTTTATTTGCCCAGAAATACTTTCATAACCACTCAATACGCTTCCAGCACCTTTGGTGATAGCGATGCTGTTTATCCAGGTGCCAGGTACAAAGGAGAGTCCAAAAGCTTGGGATGCACCTCTAATATATGGAATTCCCTCCTGACTAATGAGTAGATAAGGGCTTTTGAGTCCCAGCATTTGTATTTGCTTGGTTCCTGTTATGGCATCCGATACGCTTACATCTATAGAGGGGTTGGTTTCAAAACTCTCCGCCAAATTGCAGCAAGCGGCTTTTAATAGTTCCGATTTGTTTACTGTAATGACATTTTTTGGCTTGAAATAAGATCGCCCGAGGCTTTTCTTTTTTTCCGTAATAACTACTTCTTTTAGTTCTCCTTGCTCTCGCAATCTGTGTTTTAAGAATTCCAAATTGTTGATGGTGATCGTATCGGTTTCAAAGCCTATGTAGCTAATAATAAGTCGATTGGTTTGGTTGTGGGTAGGAATGCTAAAAGTTCCTGTTTCGTTAGAAGTGGTACCCAATTGTGTTTCTAACCAATAAATATTGGCCCCAAAAATGGCTTGGTTGTTTTTGTCGAGGATTTGTCCTTTCAAAACCTCCTGAGCGATACTATAATGTGCAAAACACAATAGTATCCAGAAAATATATTGTTTCATGTTTTATCTTAAAATTATACTTTGATTTGGTTTTAGGTATAATTTTAAAATCAAATGAGTAGCGTTTCGTATAAGAGATGCCGTCCCAGTTTAGAGTCTGGGGGGGAAGGATCTTCCATCGCTTTCAAAGTGTAATAGTGATGCAAATCTACTTCCCACTCTATAATACTCAAAAAAACAGCAACTGTAATTGGCTCTATTTTGGTGTTTTTTTCGGACTTTTCGAGTTCTGTGGCTAATTTGAAATCTTTGGTAGAGGAACAACAAGATATTTTGGAAAGGGTAGGAACTTCATCTTGGATTTGCTGGTCGCAACAGGAAGCAATGTTTTCAAAAATACTAACCGATACTATTTCATCTCCACAAAAATGTTTGATGAGTGAAAACGAACTCGAGGCAAAAACTACGAGAAATGCCAAGCTAAAAGCAGCGATATTTCTAAAAAAAGATTTCATTTATCTTACAAAAATACGATTTTATTGTATAGCATTTTGTTAAAAAAGTCAAATGCATGAAATTTTGTCCTAGAAAGGCAGAATTTGTATTTTTATCCACCAAAATAGATGTAATGGATAAAGCACAGATATTGGCAAGATGTAATGCCGCTAGCAAAGATACCCTGATGGAGACACTAGAAATTGAATTTGTAGATGTTGGTCCAGATTATTTAACTGCCAGAATGCCTGTAAATCCTAGGGTGC
The DNA here is from genome assembly GCA_025800395.1 of Flavobacteriaceae bacterium. Taxonomy (GTDB): domain Bacteria; phylum Bacteroidota; class Bacteroidia; order Flavobacteriales; family Flavobacteriaceae; genus JAOXRU01. Next base: position 64,063 of record JAOXRU010000119.1, on the reverse strand, counting down.
ATCAACCCGATGGTGTCCTACATGGAGGGGCTTCTGTAGCTTTAGCCGAAAGTGTTGGGAGTTGTGCTGCTTTTATCTTTTTGGATACCTCAGAAGTGGCAATTCGCGGTATAGAAATAGCTGGTAATCATGTAAAAAGCGCTCGAAATGGTTTTGTTTATGCCAAAGCCTCTATGTTGCACGTAGGGAGAACAACCCAGCTGTGGGACATACGCATTACCAACGAAACCGATCAGTTGGTCTCTTTTTGTAAATTAACCACCATATCCATCCCAAAAAAAGGTTAGTGAAAAACGATCTCTTTTCTTTAGTGCAAAAACAGTTTGAAAATGCTTTGCCTTTTGTTGCCTATCGCAAACCACGACAAAAAGAAGTTGTTGGGATATTGCAAAAAACTGATAAAACATATTTTTTGGAAGAGTCCGATGTTCCTGGCTTTGTTATGGCAAGTTTTGATAATCGGGAAAAAACCGTATTGATTCCCAAAGCGGTATCGAAAGTTATCCGACAAGAATGGGAAGAGACAATTCCCGAGCAATTGGTTTCGATGCCCCCTCCAAAACAAGACGAGATATATGTGCAAAAAATTGCCGATACCGTGGCTGCAATCAAACAAGGAATAGCCCAAAAAATCGTGTTTTCGCGCAAAGAAATACTGCAATTGAGAGATTGGGAGTTTTTGAATGCGTTTCATAATATGTTATCCGCGTATTCGCAGGCAATGGTATATTGTTGGTATCATCCCCAATACGGTTTGTGGATGGGAGCAACCCCCGAGGTGTTATGTACCTATCACAAGGGTTATTTTGCCACTATGGCCTTGGCTGGAACCAGATTCGCGGAAAAGAACGGAGCAAAATGGGGAATAAAAGAAATTGAAGAACAAAAGATGGTGACAGATTATATAGTTGGGCAATTGCAGAAACAAAATATCAAAGCCACCATTGGGCAGGTACAAACGGTATTGGCCGGCAATATAGAACATTTGAGAACCAATATAGGCGGCCCCATATCGGCAGCTAGGCTGGGTGATTTGATCACCGCTTTGCATCCCACTCCAGCGGTGTGTGGCGTGCCTTTGGAAGCGGCACGTAATTATGTGCTTGAAAAAGAGGGCTACCAAAGAAAATTCTATACCGGATATTTTGGAGAATGGTGGATGGATAAAGATAGTATAGAACTTTTTGTAAACCTGCGGTGTATGCATGTGGAAAAACAAACTGCTGCTTTATTCGTTGGTGGGGGCATCACTGCAGCCTCCAATCCGAAATTAGAATGGGAAGAAACAGTCCAAAAAGCGCAAACCATTAAAAATATCTTGTAAAGCTTTTCCAACTTTGTAACTTTGTCTTTATGCAATACTCCAATATTCCCACGGCTCAGGCGATAATTCAGCAATGCAAAGCCAATTTGCTTTCACATATTGTTATTTCTCCTGGTTCTAGAAATGCACCACTCACTATTAGTTTTACCAGAGATCCATTTTTTAGTTGTTATAGTATAGTGGATGAGCGTTGTGCTGCATTTTTTGCATTGGGAATGGCAAAGTTTTTGAAACAACCAGTAGCTTTGCTATGCAGCTCTGGTTCGGCTTTACTCAATTATTACCCTGCTGTGTCCGAAGCATTTTATAGTCAAATACCTCTAGTGGTAATATCTGCAGACCGACCAAGCTACAGAATAGATGTAGGGGACGGACAAACCATACAGCAAAGAGGCGTGTATGCTAGTCATACCGTTGCTGCAGTGAACCTGCTGCAAGATGTTTCGCATGCAAGCAAAACCATAGCAAGAGAAAGCGATTTGCTAGATCAGCATCCCGATCAGCAACAACTCATACAAGCCAATTTGGAAGCTTTGCAGCAAGGTTTTTATCAACTGCATCTACAAAAAGGTCCTATACATATTAATGTGCCTTTTGAAGAACCATTATATGGTCTACAAGAAGATTTAGAAATAGAGGCATTAGAGCCACTAGAATTGCCTCAATTGGGCTTACCTGTATTAGATCCAATGATAAATGTTTGGAATCGATCGAAACGAAAAATGATTTTGGTTGGCGCCCAAGACCCTCATACGATATCTGACGAATTGTTGTCTGTATTGTTGGAAGATGACTCGGTGATGATGTTGACCGAAAACACTTCCAATATACATCATCCTAGAGTTTTTGCCAGTATCGATCAATTGATAGTACCTATAGAAAAAGAAGACAATAGCGAAGCCTTGTTTTCGCAATTACAGCCAGATATATTACTTACTTTTGGTGGTATGGTAGTGTCCAAAAAAATTAAAGTTTTTTTGCGAAAGTATCAACCCAAGCAACATTGGCATATAGATAGAATCAGGGCCTATGATACCTATTTTTGCCTAGATAATCATGTTCAAACCAATGTGTCTTCTTTTTTGGAAGGTTTTGTTTCACAAATTTGTCCCGTAGATTCGGATTATTATCCTTATTGGAATAGGGTGCGGGAGCATCGCCAAAAGCAGCATCAGCAATATATGCAACAGCTGCAATTTTCGGATTTAAAGGTGTTTGATTTGATCCGAAAACGATTACCTAGTCCTATGCAATTACAATTGGCCAATAGTTCGACCATTCGTTATGCCCAATTGTTTGATTTTGATTCAAATATTGAAATGTATTGCAATCGAGGTACCAGCGGTATAGATGGGAGTACATCCACAGCAATAGGTGCTGCGGTGTTCGATCCCAATCCAACGACTTTAATTACGGGAGATTTGAGTTTTTTGTATGACAGCAATGCCTTATGGAACAATTATATTCCCAAAACTTTTAGAATTATTTTGCTCAATAATAACGGAGGCGGGATATTTAGAATATTGCCAAGTGCCAAAGATCAGGAGCATTTTGAAACTTTTTTTGAGACCACACACCATTATACAGCAGTCCATCTGGCAGCCATGTTCCAATTGGATTATTACAAGCTGGATACAGAAAACGATTTTGAATCGCAATGGGAGGCCTTTATGAAGGATAACAACAGAGCTGCAATATTGGAAATACACACCCCAAGAGAAGAAAATGATCGGGTTTTGCGTGCCTATTTTAATTTCTTGAAATAATAGGAGCATAAACTGAAAATAGGCTAACTTTGCAGATATTTTTATTTTATGATACACTTAGGCGATTACAACACCTTGGAGATATTGCGAGAGACTAGCGTGGGCTTATTTTTGGGTAATGCGGCAGGAGACGAGGTGCTTTTGCCCAACAAATACGTTCCAAAATCTTATGAAATTGGAGACACTCTGGTAGTGTTCTGTTATTTGGACTACGATGAACGGCCCATTGCAACCACTTTAAAACCAAAGATATCCGTAAATAACTTTGCGTATCTCAAAGTGTTTAGTGTGAATGAAATTGGCGCCTTTTTGGAGTGGGGGCTAGAGAAGCATTTGTTTGTTCCTTTTCGAGAACAGGTTACTCCAATGTTGGAGGGAAAAAGTTATTTGGTGTATTGTTATTTGGATGAGAAAACCAATCGATTGGTAGGATCGAGCAAAACCAATAAATATTTAGACCAAGATACCGATTACCTCAAGCAGTTTGACAAAGTGAGTCTTTTGGTTTCTCGCAATGTGGATTTGGGAGTGGAAGTTATTGTAAATGGCAAACACAAAGGCCTTGTATACACCAATCAAATATTTAAGGAACTTCGATTGGGGCAACAGCTTATAGGATGGGTTCGAAAACTACGAGCAGATGGTAAGTTGGATATCTCATTGCAAGAGTTGGGATACAAAAACATAGCGCCTACTGCAACATCTATATTAGAAGTGCTTAAAAATAATAATGGTTTTGTGAATGTAACGGATAAATCAGATCCGGAACAGATCAAAACGATGTTTCATATGAGTAAAAAAAGTTTTAAGAAAGGCCTGGGATCTTTGTATAAAGAAAGGCTTGTAGAATTAAAACCAAACGGAATATATTTAAAACAACAATAATGAATACTATCGAATGGAAAACCGCCAAGGAATATGAAGATATTACCTATAAAAAAAGTGGTGGCGTAGCGCGTATTGCATTCAACAGACCCAATGTGCGTAATGCTTTTCGTCCCAAGACAACTAGCGAATTGTATGATGCATTTTACGATGCCCAAGAAGATACCAATATTGGAGTGATTTTGCTCTCTGCAGAAGGGCCTTCAACCAAAGATGGTGTCTATAGTTTTTGTAGTGGTGGAGATCAGAAAGCAAGAGGACATCAGGGATATGTTGGAGAAGATGGTTATCACAGATTGAATATACTAGAAGTCCAACGCCTGATACGTTTTATGCCCAAAGTAGTGATAGCAGTTGTACCTGGATGGGCTGTAGGAGGAGGACATAGTTTACATGTGGTGTGCGATATGACCTTGGCTAGTAAAGAGCATGCTATTTTCAAACAAACCGATGCCGATGTTACTAGTTTTGATGGCGGATATGGTTCTGCTTATTTGGCAAAAATGGTAGGGCAGAAAAAGGCCAGAGAAATTTTCTTTTTGGGTAGAAATTACTCTGCACAAGAGGCCTATGAAATGGGAATGGTAAATGCTGTGATTCCTCACCAAGAGTTGGAAGAAACTGCTTATGCTTGGGCGCAAGAGATATTGGACAAATCACCCACCTCTATCAAAATGCTAAAATTTGCCATGAACCTCACCGATGACGGTATGGTAGGGCAGCAAGTTTTTGCAGGAGAAGCTACCCGTTTGGCTTATATGACCGATGAAGCCAAAGAAGGTAGAAATGCTTTTCTCGAAAAAAGGAAACCCAATTTTAGAGGTATAAAATGGATTCCATAAAATAAAAATAATATGAGTACTTTTGTAAGAAATAACTAGGTTTTAGTTGTCCAAATTGTAGTATTATGCCGTTTATAGAAGAATCCGATTTACTAGCCCTTCACAAGGATGTTGAAAAAGCGCAGATAATCAACGACCGTCTTTTGGATCAGGTACGAATGAAAGACAAGGAGATAATGCGAAGTAGAAAACACCGAAATATTTTTGCTGGAATTACCGTGTTTTTTTTGGTTGTAATGGTAGTTGTAGCATCTTATACTTTTGGTGCTTCTAGCGTGCTCAAGCGTTTCGCTCAAGCCGATGGCAGTGGTAATCAGGTTTTTGTGTCTATGGATAGTATCATTCGGTACGAGGACAAGTTGCAAACTTTGGAAAAAGAGAATAGCGAGCTGAGTGTGTTAAAAGAGTTTTATTTAGCCAAAGAGTTTTTGGAAGGTGAATTGGTGTATGCAGTTCAAGTAAAATCTTTAAAGTCTTCCGATATCAATTTGGCGGATGCGTTTTTGCTCAATTCGGTATTTGTGAAAGACAATGCCTATTTGTCTTATTCGTTGGGTGTATTTCGAACTTTGGAGGAGGCTAGAGAGCTACGGAAAAATTTGGTAAAACTTGGGTTTGAAGATGCATTTGTAGCATCTTACAAAAGTGGAAAACGACTAAAAATAGAGGATCCCTATTAAAATGATGAAACTAAAAGCTTGGGTGCAAGCTGCGCGCCCTAGAACCTTACCGCTCTCTATATCAGGTATTTTGGTAGGAACAGCAATGGCGATCTATCAGGACCCAAACGTATGGAATACCAAAATATTTGTTTTAGCAATTGCTACCACTATTGGGTTTCAGGTTATTTCCAATTTTGCAAATGACTATGGTGACGGTATTAAAGGAACGGACAACGAAGAGCGTATAGGTCCAAAGCGGGCTATGCAAAGTGGTCTTCTCAATGCCAGAGAATTACAATGGGGTATAATTGTGAGTGTGGTCCTGAGTTTTATAAGTATGTTGTTTTTATTGTTTTTGGCATTTGGTAGCGAAAGACTTCCCTTTTTGTTGTTGTTTATCTTTTTGGGTATTACCGCCATAATAGCGGCGATTAAATATACCGTGGGGAACAAAGCATATGGTTATAGTGGAAAAGGCGATGTATTTGTGTTTTTGTTTTTTGGACTGCTAGCCGTTATTGGTACCTATTGGTTATACAATGTGACTTTTGATGCGACTGTGATTTTTCCAGCAATAGGGATTGGTTGCTTGAGTACCGCCGTGCTCAATCTCAATAATATGCGAGATTATCTGAGCGATAAGAATGTGGGTAAGAATACACTAGTAGTAAAAATTGGTCTAGATAGAGCAAAAAAATATCATTTGAGCCTGTTGTTGATAGCATTAATCTGTTTTTTGATATATCTCAACCTACATTGGGAGTCTTGGACCAATTCTTTATTTCTAATTGGGTTTTTGCCTTTGGCTGTGCATTTTAATATTGTAATCCGAAATAAAAACACGGGAACATTAGACCCGGAATTGAAGAAAGTTGCCCTAAGTACCTTTTTAATTTCCCTATTGTTTTTGATTGGTTATCATAATTTTTTGTAGTTTTAGCCATTGATTAATAACTTAAAAAGACGCAGTTTTGAACGATCCTATTAAAATATTGATAGTAGAAGATAACGTGATTATTGCCGATGATATGCAATCTATGTTGGAAGAGATTGGATACGAGGTGGTTGGAAACGTTATTATATATGAGCAAGCTGTAGAAGTCCTAAAAAACAAACAAGTAGACCTCGTTTTAATTGACATTATTTTAGCCTCCGATAAAACCGGAATAGATCTTGGTAGACACATTAGAGAAAATTACAATATTCCTTTTGTTTTTGTTACCTCAAACTCCGATCGCGCTACGGTGGAGAAGGCGAAAGATGTGAAGCCAAACGGCTATTTGGTAAAACCTTTTGAACAACAGGATTTGTACGCTGCAATCGAAATCGCCATTTCGAATTTACACCTCAAAGAATCTGGCGAAATCAAAGAGGTTGAAGAAGCAAAAGTTACCACTAGTTCTATTTTGGATAATTCCATTTTCGTCAAAAAACAACACCTATATTATAGAGTACAGTTTGAAGATATACTTTTTATAAAGGCGGATAATGTCTATCTAGAAATCAACACCAAAGAAAAAAAGTTCTTGGTACGATCTCCGCTAAAAGATTATTTGGAAAAACTCCCCAACAGCTTTTATAGGGCACATAAGTCTTATATCGTAAATGTAGACCGAATTGAAGCAATCAATTCTAGGGGCATTCTTATAAATGATAATTTAATACCAATTTCTAAGGAATTTAGAGAGTTTATTCTTTCTTCTATGAATTTATAGGTTTTAGGACCAAAAAATTTAAACGGGTTATTCACTATCGACGAATGACCTGTTTTTTTTTGTAATACCTTTTACACAACAGCTATTCTGTATTTCACCACATTATTTTTATAGAAACAAGCAAGCCACTTATTTTTGGTGATGAAAATTTAGAGGACTCTTTACGAGTCGCCTCAAATCTTTTCATTTTCATATAGTGTTCATTTAAAAGAGTCTTAGCAATAGGACTCTTTTTTTTTATCATAGATAATTCCATTTTTAGTTTTTCGATTCTTAAGAACGATCTAATTGGCGCAATAGGAAATCATGATTTCGGTAAAATAGCGATAAATAGTTATAAAATTCTCTAAATAACATTTTTGAAGCACCTCACAACAAGATTCAATGCGTTTACAACAATTTTTGTGTGCAAACAAAAGCTTGCTATATATTTACATTGTAATTGAAAAACAATAAAAAAAAACAGATAATTTTTTTCATTTTCATATAGTGTTCTCAAGTTAGAAAAACCTCAGAAGTCCTTTTTGAGGTTTTTTTTATTCCAATACGTTTTATACGAATATGCCTGAGTATTTTAATAAAAATAAAAAACTTATTGTGGCACATGCCAAGCAGTTTGCTATTATCAAACAGTAGTAAAAACATAGCTAAGAAAAAGAAAAAACCTACACATACGATTTTAGCTAATTGGCAACAAACTAGATGTGGTTCACAACAATAATTAGTGCAAATGTAGATTGTGTTGTACTTTTACTATGTAAACAACGAAAAAAAGTATAATTCTTTTCATTTTCATATAGTGTTCTCAAGTTAGAAAAGGCCTCGGATTTATTTGAGGCTTTTTTTTATCTGGAATGTTTAATGGACACCTTTTATAAATAGGTTTTTTCTCACGCACGATCTATAAGAGGTTTTGCAGATGTGTGACACTTCTCCAAGTGATCAATACCGATACGGACTGATGTATCTTTCAAATAAGCCAGCACTTTCTATAAAGTTGATTAGCATTCCATTGTACTACAAAAAATGGTTTTCCTACAATTTTCGGCATTTAGTCGGATTGACTTGAGTTCCGTTCTTGTTCACAACAATATTTTTTCCATTTACAACAAAAACTATTATTCCCATGCAATTTACGTTAGATTTGTACTGTTGTTAGTATAATAAATATGCCCCAAGCTTATATTATTATAAGGTGATGTGGATTAAAATAATTGAAGTATTTTTGGTTTTCATCAAATAACACATTATAATTATATAATTTTATAACCTAATTATGTTTCAGGTGTTAAAAAAGTTTTCTTTTTTAGGGATCTTTCTGTATGGCTGTATTGGAGTAGCAACTGCTCAGATGCAAACCAACTTAAATCCTTTAAGTGTTTTTGATACAATTTCTACGATAAACGGCAAATTTCAATATTTCTTTGAAACCTCCGATAAATATATTATTAAGTCAGCATATGATTGGCGGGATAAGCTTTCGAAGAAAATCGAAATGGCCAACAAAGCTCAAGATTCTTCCAAACTCATTAAATATCAAATAATTTTAGCACAGATCCACTACGACCTTGGAGACTATCAGGAGAGTTTAAATACAGCAAACTATCTCCATCAAAATCAAGAAAGTCTGAGTAAGAACGAGCTGCGATATTTGCTACAAGTGATGGATAGTAATTATGGGGAGTTGATGGAGTACAACAAACAGCTCAAAATTCGTCAACAAAAAAGAGAATATGGTTTTCCTGGAGACAGGCTGTATGACATATATGACAATATAGGATTGTACGATGAGGCCATGAGTGATTATTTCCATGAAAATCGTTTTTTACCAGATGGCGATCATCTCGGACAAGCGATTTATTGGAATCAGATAGCTGAATTTTTGCGCAAAAAAGGGAGTAGCCTAGAAACGGCTATGAAGCGCTACGATGCAGCACTCAATTATTTGGGAGTGTACAACAACACCCTCAACACCCCCCGATCCGAACAAGAACGCGCCCAAGCACATTGGATAGAGGCTACCATCATAGGAAATATCGGAAAGTGCAAATTGGCACAAAAACGGTATAAAGATGCCATACCAGATTTGACCAATGCCATCGAAATGATAAGGGAGTATAAACAAAACAAATACACCAAGGAGGAATTGGATTATATGTTGGATTTAGCACATTGTCACATGAAACTTGGGAACTTTCAAATTGCCAAAAACTTTCTAATAAATAAGGTGCCAATAAAAAATCCAAATAGCAAGATGAAAAGGGATCATATGTTGGCAGAATATTACAACAAAAACCAGCAGTTCGATTCTGCTAGTATCTATTATAAAAGATACATTCGTATGCAGGATTCTTTGGACAATATAATGTTTCGAATGAAAGCCACAGCCTTGCTTGCTGATGTGGATTTGGAAAGACACCGAAGTGAGATTGTTAAATACGAAAAAAACATAAAGGAAACAGAGGGTAGAATACAAGAAAAAGACCAAACCCTTACCAATACATATATTGCTTTGGGACTTACTCTTTTTGCTATTACTGGTCTCTTTTTGGCATATCGCAAAACCGTTCGCAGTAGAAGGGTGATCAACGAACAAAAGAAAATCATCGAATCTTCGCTCATAGAGAAAGACTCTCTGTTGAAAGAAATTCACCACCGTGTAAAGAACAATTTACAAATGGTATCCAGTCTGTTGTCTATACAAGCCAAGAACACCAAGAGTAAGGCTGCAATAGAGGCATTGGAAGAAGGAAAGAGTCGGGTGAAAGCCATGGCGCTCATACACCAAAAACTGTATCAAAACGACGATTTGTCTGTAATTGAGATGCAGGGGTATATAGAAACCTTGGTCAATAGCATCAAAACACTGTATAACAGAGACTCCAATCATGTAGAGATAGAGATAGATGCCGCAAATACAGAATTGGATATCGATAGAGCGATACCATTTGGGTTGATACTAAACGAATTGGTATCCAATTCCTACAAATATGCTTTTCCAAACAAAGAGGATGGAACCATTCGAATAAAACTAGAACTGAAAGAGAATAATGGTTATTTCGAATATTGCGATGATGGTATAGGTCTCCCTACCGATATGGAAGAACGTACCAAGTCTTCTATGGGGTTCAATTTGGTGAATCGATTGGTAAATCAGCTCAAATCCCACCTCAATATAGACGAAAAAGCGGATGGTGTTCGTTTTTGGTTTAATTTTAGCTAACTTTATGCTAGAATTTTAAACCAACACTATTCCAGATGAAAATAACATATTTAGGGCATGCCAGCCTACTTATCCAAACCAAAAACCATCGTATTGTTGTAGATCCTTTTGTTTCCGCTAACGAATTAGCCAAGGATAAAGTAGATCTAGACAGCCTACAACCCGACTATATACTGCTTACCCACGCACATCAAGACCATGTCTTAGATGTGGAAGTGTTGGCAAAGCAAAAAAATGCAACTATCGTAAGCAATTACGAAATTGCCATGCATTATGGTGCCAAAGAATTTAATGTGCATCCTATGAATCATGGTGGCTCTTGGAATTTCGATTTTGGAACCATACAATATGTCAATGCGGTTCATACCTCTGCTTTTGCAGACGGATCTTATGGCGGGCAACCAGGAGGTTTCATTATTGTGGCAGATGGTAAAACCATTTATATAGCAGGGGATACCGCCCTTACCTTGGACATGAAGCTCATCCCTATGCGGCATAAGCTGGATTTGGCAATTCTTCCTATAGGAGACAATTTTACTATGGATTATAAAGATGCTGCCATAGCAAGTGATTTTGTGGAATGTAATAGGGTAATGGGGTATCATTTTGATACTTTTGGATATATTGAAATCGACCAGGCCGAAGCAAAAAAGCACTTTCAGACGCAGCAGAAAGAATTAGTGTTATTGGCAATCGGAGCGTCTATGGCGGTGTAGGCCTTTCAAAGTAATTTGTATTTGGGGGTTCCCAGCCGTCCGATGACGACTGGTCGGGCTATTCACTGTATCTTTTGGTTTTTTTAAAAACCAAAAGGATGCCGTTCCTATCCCTAACCCAAACCTAGTAAGATTAAAAAGCCTTGGAAATAAGAAACTAAAAGTAAAGTATTGGTTTCTACTGTAAATCTATCGCACCCGAGACCGCAATACCATTTTATGCAGTAACTTCGGAAAAAACCGTTTTACATATACCCCTAATACCTCTTTACCTCCTATATAAGCTTCAAATTTTTTCTTGGCTATAGCACGCGCCATTTTCTTTGCAAAAATCACCGTAGGCATCCCATTTTCTGTTGCATGATCTTCTACGCCTTGTTTGCTTCCGTCTCCAACAAAAGCATTTTTAGCTACATCGGTTTGTACAAACCCAGGGCAAATCATCGTTACCACAATACCGTCTTTTTCATGTTCCATTCGCAATACATCAAAAAAGCCGTGTAAGGCGTGTTTAGCACCACAATATCCCGATCGTACAGGAGAACCAAATTTTCCCATCAAACTAGTAACGGTTGCAAACTGACCACTTTGTTGCTCTATAAATTTTGGTAGCAAAGCTTTTGTTAGCGCCACCGTACCTAAATAATTAATATGCATTAATTGTGCATACACTTCCATTTTTGTCTCCAAGATAAAGGAGCGTTGACTAACCCCAGCATTGTTCACCAAAATATCAATACGCCCAAACAACTCCCAAGCTTTTTGCACCACCGCAGTGGCTTGTTCGGTATCTGCCAAATCCAAAGGGAGAATAGCAATATTATCTGGGTGTTTACACCTTGTTTTAACCTGTTCTAAAACCGTTTTTCGTCTAGCAGATAAAATTAGTTTACAAGGATTTTTTTGAAGTTCCAAGGCCAAAGCTTCTCCTATGCCCGAAGATGCCCCAGTAACCCAAATCACTTTGTCCTTTAGTTCTTTCATTTTGTGCGTTTGCCTAAAAATACGTTAAATTTACATCCAAATCCAAATGACTTTGAAAGCGAATTTCAAAAAACACATTTTAGAATTTAAAAGACCTAGTGGAACTTCTCGGGGTATTTTAAAACAAAAAGACACCTATTTCCTTTGTTTAGAGAAAGATGGAAAAAAGGGGATAGGGGAATGTGGTTTACTTAGAGGTTTAAGTGTAGATGATAGAACAGATTATGAAGTGAAATTAGAATGGCTTTGTAGCAACATCGATCTGTCATTTTCAGAATTGTACCAAGAACTTAAAGAATTTCCAAGTATTCAATTTGGTTTAGAACAAGCCATGCTGTCTTTAGAAGCTCACAATCCTTTTGTACTTTTCGAATCGGGATTTGTGTCTCAAAATCAACCAATAGGTATTAATGGCTTGGTGTGGATGGGAGATGCCCGTTTTATGCAAGACCAAATTGAAGAAAAACTGAAACAAGGTTTTCATTGCATTAAAATGAAAATAGGGGCCATAGAATTTGAAAAAGAAGTGAAGTTGCTGCAAGAAATAAGAAGTAATTTCAATGCGGAGACTATTGAACTTCGTGTAGATGCCAATGGTGCATTCTCTCCAGAAGAAGCAATGAAAAAGCTAGATCGTTTGGCAGCATTAGATTTACATTCTATAGAGCAACCTATAAAAGCCAAGCAATGGGAGGCTATGGCTGCTTTATGTGAAAAAACGCCTTTACCTATTGCCTTAGATGAAGAACTAATAGGAGTTTTTGAAACAGAAAAAAAACAACAACTTTTAGATACAATAAAGCCACAATACATTATTCTTAAACCCAGTTTGGTTGGTGGTTTTCAAGGAAGCGAAACTTGGATTCAATTAGCGGCAAGTCGCAGTATTGGTTGGTGGATTACCTCTGCACTAGAAAGCAACATAGGTTTAAATGCTATAGCACAATGGACCGCAGTTTTGGACAACACTATGCCGCAGGGTTTGGGAACTGGTAGCTTGTATACCAATAATATAGATAGTCCTTTAGAGGTAAGTAATGGGGGCTTATATTACAATAAACAATTAACTTGGAATCTCAATAAAATAAAATGTATATAGAAAAAGCATTAACAAATTATAAAGGGCTTTGGCTCTATCTTGTAGGATTTTTAGTAGTTTTTTTAGCTTCTCAAACTGTAGGGGCTGTTCCTTTGGTATTAGCAATGGCTTTGTATAGTATAGAAAATGGAAGTTTGCCAGCTGGGGATATGATGGAAAAGATTTATGGCTTATACGATTCCAATATCATGTTGCCATTAATCTTATTTAGTTTTATAGTAGGTGCTGTTGCCTTGTATTTCTGGGTGAAAGGAGTACATAAACAAACCTTTGTTAGTCTTATCACTTCTAGAGATAAAGTAGATTGGAAACGTATAAGATTTGCATTTTTATTGTGGGCAGTATTTATAATTGTGCCCATAGCAGTAGATTATCAAATGAATCCTGAAAGCTACCAATGGAATTTTAATTTGGTGCCATTTTTAATCTTGCTCACAATAGGAGTATTTCTAATACCAATACAAACCAGTTACGAAGAATTTTTGTTTAGAGGGTATTTGATGCAAGGTGTTGGTGTGGCTGCTAAAAACAGATGGGTGCCTTTGGTTGTGACTTCTGTGTTGTTTGGTTTAATGCATTTGGCCAATCCTGAAGTTACCAAATTGGGGTATGGAATCATGGGATTTTATATAGGTACAGGATTTTTTTTGGGTGTGCTCACTCTTATGGATGATGGTTTGGAGTTGGCCATGGGATTTCACGCTGCCAATAATTTAGTTTCGGCATTATTGGTTACCGCTAAATGGACTGCCTTTCAAACGCATTCTGTTTTAATTGATATTTCCGAGCCTAGCTTAGGTGCTGATATGCTAGTTCCGATTTTAGTGTTTTATCCATTGTTGTTATTCATCATGGCAAAAAAATATAAATGGACCAATTGGAAAGATCGTTTGTTTGGTCCAGTTAAAACAATTAAGCAAGAGACAGTAATGCCAGGTGAATAAATTACCGATACATAAAGATTTTTGTATTAATGGGCAGCCAATGTCCAGGTCTAGATTATTAACCTATGGGCAAGGACTAAAAAAACAAGACGAGTTTCAAGGCTTGGGGGCGTTTATTATAGATTGGTTACAGGATAACCCAGCCATAAGTGTGCAAACTTCTGGTTCTACAGGCAAGCCTAAAACCATAGTATTGCAAAAGCATCAAATGGCTGCTTCGGCAAAAGCTACCGTAGAATTTTTTAATTTAAACAAGGGAACTAAAGCACTACATGCGTTGCCGGGAAGATATATAGCGGGTAAAATGATGTTTGTAAGAGCAGTATTATTCGGTTGGGATTTACATATAGTTCCACCAAGTAGTTCGCCTTTAAAAGGGGTAAAACAAACATTCGATTTTGCGGCTATGGTGCCTTTACAAGTTCGTGCAAGTATAAAGGATTTATATCGGATCAAAACTCTTATTATTGGGGGTGCAGCCATACCAGCAGATTTGGAGAATGCCCTATTGGAATTTCCTACCTCTTGTTGGGCTACCTATGGTATGACAGAAACCATTACCCATATTGCGATACGCAAATTGGGAGAAAAGGCATATCGATGTCTAGAAGGAATACAAGTACATACCGACCAAAGAGGCTGTTTGTGTATAGATGCTCCAAAGCTAAATAAGGATGTGCTGCTGACAAATGACCTTGTAGAATTGCATAGCAATACCCAATTTGTACTATTGGGCCGTATAGATAATGTAATTAATTCTGGCGGAATTAAAATTATTCCAGAACAGCTGGAAGCAAAACTTGCAGGCAAACTTACAACTCGTTTCTTTTTTGCATCCCAACCTGATAAGCGATTGGGAGAACAATTGATTTTGATAGTGGAAGGGGAGGGAATTGTGATGGAAGCTGCTTTTTTTCAGGGTTTTAAAGCTTTTGAAAAACCAAAAGCAATATTTTTTGTTAAGCATTTTGCAGAAACACCGACTAAAAAGATCAACAGGCTAAAAACAATGGAGTTAATAAACAATAATTAGCCAAGCAAAAAATAAAAACATGAATTATAACTGGAGTAAACCATTCTTGGTATTAATTTTTGGACTAGTTGGTATCTTTTCAGCAATAGCACAAGGTCCTTGGACGCAACAAAAAAACAAAGCTTATGTGCAATTAGGCTTTAGTACTATTTCTGGCTATACCAATATTTTTGGAGACCCCGACTATAGAACCGATAGGGAGTTAACAGACAACACTTTACAATTGTATGGGGAGTACGGTCTTTCTAACAAAACTACCGTAGTGGCTGCATTACCGTTAAAAATGCAAAAATCCAATGGATTGCATCCCGATGTTAATTTTATAGATGCACTTACGGCACCTGCAGGTTCACAAACCGCTCTGGGAAATACCACTCTTGGGGTAAAACACAATCTTATAAAAAAGAAATGGCTGCTTACAGCACAATTAATGTTGAAGCTCAACACCACTACCTACGATGTGAAAACGGGAATTCGATCTGGCTATAACACCAACAGCATTAGTCCAGTTTTGAGCTTTGGACGTGGGTTTTCCAATATGTTTATTCAGGGGTATGCTGCGGCAGATTTTAGAGGTGGCGGCTATAGTAATGGCTATCGTTTTGGGGCGGAATACGGACTAAAAGCCCTTAAACCATTATGGGTTATAGGTTTCTTAGATTTAAATCAGTCTTTTGACAATGGCGATATTCAAGTGCCATTTTATAATAGCCGAACTGCGTTTTATGTGAATAATCAAGAATACCTTGCTTACGGTTTAAAGTTCATAGGAGAAATAAACGCTAAGATGGGACTCACTGCAAGTTATGCATCTGCTTTTTCTGGAAATAATGTAGCAAAGCGCGCGGCTATTAGTTTGGCATTATACTATAAGTTGTAATTATTTCTATTGAACAAAGTTTGGAGAGAAATTTGTTTAAGGAAGGCTTCTTTGTAAGTGGCTCCTATAGGTACTTTAAAATTAATTAATTGCAAATATTTTCCGCTAATGCTTTGTATGTAATGTATATTCACTGCATAGGATTTATGGCAACGTACAAAGTTGCTTGGTAGTTGCGTTAGAAAAGTAGAAAATCTGGCATGTGTAAGCCGACGTTCGTTCTCTAGATGCAATTGTACATAGTCTCCTTTGGCTTCGATATATAGCAAATCCTGATATCGTATGCGATACAAACTTTTGTTTTCTTTAATGAGTATGGCTTCTTTTTTGGGGGAACTGTGAGCTTGAGTAGCGATAAATTTGTCTACGGCTCGCAAAAAGCGCTCAAAAGAAAAAGGTTTCAATAAATAATCGATGGCTTGTATTTGAAAGGCCTCTACTGCATATTCCGAGTAGGCCGTGGTGAAAATTACAGGCTTTGGTGTGCTCAGAGTTTTTAGAAACTCCAAGCCAGTAAGCTTGGGCATATGGATATCCAAGAAAAGCAAATCTACCTGATCCCAGTGATCTCGATCTTGTTGTGCCAATATGGCATTGGCGTATACGCCAATTAATTCTAAGTTGAGACTATCCTTTATATACTGTACAAGCACATTTTGTGAAGCGATTTCATCTTCTATGATGATGCAACTATAGCTTGGTTTAATTGTAGACATACTTCAAAATAATGATCTGTTTCTTTAATAGCTAACTGGAAGCCTTGTGGATATTGAATCTCCAATTGTTGCCTAAGGTTTGCCAAGCCTATTCCTTCCTTTTTTTCTGCATTGGATGACTGACCCTTGCTGTTTCGGATTCGACACTCAAAATGGTTTCCCTTTTGTGATAAATATACATATAATTCGTTGTCGGCTAAACTGTTTTCAAAACCGTGTTTGTAGCAATTCTCTAAGATTGGCAAAATCAGCATGGGAGATAGGAGATACTGGGGATCTTCTATTTCTTTTTCGAACTTTACCCGATGCTGTATGCGAAATTGTTGGAATTGTATATAATTTTCCAATAGGGCAATCTCTTCTTCTAGTGGAATGGGCCTATTGGTTTGATACAATACATAGCGCAGTATATCCGACAATTGCAGTATGGCGGCAGTCGTTTCTTTTCTCTTGGTTAATTGCAAAGAATAAATCACATTTAATGCATTAAATAAAAAAAGTGGGTGTATTTGCCCTCGCAGTTGTTGGAGCTGACCCTGTAAGAGTTGGTGATGTTCTTGCAAAAGTCTTTTTTCATTCTGAAATCGTTGGTGCCAATCGATAGCCATGTAAAATAAAATAGCAAGCAAAACATAAGTGGCATACAACCCCATCCAAGCATAAGAACTTGGATACGAAATAAATAAATAAGTAGGGAAGCTGCTTTCTAAAACCATAGGCATAAACTTCTCGGTTAACCAAGTAAATATTAGAATGAGGAGCAAACTAAATGATAGATACAAAAACCACTTGTCTTTTTTTAACAACAAACGAAAAAACCAATGATTTACTATATAAATTACAGGCAGTGCCAATAAACTAAAAACTAAGCTGTAGATCCAATCAATTTTTTTAGGGGTTCCATGGCCAAAAATTAACCCTAATATCACCAAGCCTATTGTCCAAAGAACAATAGGCCAAATGAAATATTTAGAAAATAGTTTTTGCGCTTTAGACATCCTTTCGCTTTAAGTGATACGCGTCATCAGATTCTTGAATTTCCTTAGCATGGCTTTTGTTGAAAGCTACTAAAAACTGGTATAATTCTTTGGGAGAGGCAGTTAGTAAAAGATCATTCCCAGATAATGATATGTTGTTTTTCATATGATCTAGTTTTAATTTTTGTTCTTCCAGTAATGGTTTTAAGTCTTTTTCTTCTAACCATATTAGAGAAACTTCATTTTTGTTTTTTCGTTCTAATTTGGCTACCGAATGGGTTTCCACCAAATGTTGTTTTCCAAGTTCATTCATATCATTGCTTTCTAAGTGAACTGGAGTGAAATCTATAAAAATTGCATTGTTAACCTGAAACCCCATAGCAATAAAGGTGACCTCTTTTTTGTCTTCTGTGTATTTTATTAAAAGTCCTTTGCCGTATTTTTTTAAAGCCTCCTGATCGTCTTTAGATAATTTTTTTCCGTCGTTATGGTTTGTAATATCTTTTTCCACAGATAGCAATTCCCAACTACCGTTTTTAGAATCTGACCATGTTCCTTGAAATTCCGATAGGTCTATTAGCTTATCCTGGGTGTAAAAAGGACGTAGAGATTTTAAGATACAAGATTGAAGGAGAAACAATCCAACTAATCCAATAAATAATTTCTTTTTCATAACACTTGTTTTTTTAATGTTTGATCAAAACAAGAATAAACAGTGGAAAGATAGAAGTTTTTTCGTCCAACTTGGAACTGCTCTTGCCAAACAAGGATAAAATTATCCGGTTCACGCATTCAAAAGGGGTTTTTACGCAATATTGGTTTTTTAAAGTGAAGAAGTACAGTAGTTTTAAAAAACAAACGCAGTAAACTGCATTAAAAAGAATTGCTATGAAAAAGTTATTATGCTCTCTATTTATTTTGTTTATACCATATGTATTAAGTGCACAGGGAATTCTAGTGGAAGGTGTGGTAACCGATCTAAATAACGACCCCCTGCCAGGTGTAAATGTAGTGGTTTTAGGATCCACCATAGGTACTCAAACCGATTTTGATGGGCGGTACACCCTACAAACTTCGGTTGGAAAAAAATTACAATTTAGTTTTATTGGTTACAAAAATGTGGTGAAGAAAGTAACAACTTTAAAAACCATTAATGTTGTCATGGAAGAAGATGCTCAGGCTCTTGAGGAGGTTGTTGTTTCTGGCTATGGGATTAAAAGGCAAAAGAGAGCTTTGGGTTATGCTACAACCAGCGTGGTGGCAAACCAACTAAGTGGTAAAGTTTCGGGTGTGAATTTAGTTACTGGAACTAGGCCAGTTTTGTTTGATCGATTGCAAATTAGAGGCACTTCAACAGCAACCATGTCAGAAGAACCATTGTATATAGTGGATGGCAAGGTGTTGAAAAACGAAGCCTTGCAAAACTTAATGCAAAGAGAGCCTTACAAAATAAAAAAGGTGGAGGTGCTTAAAGGCGAACAAGCTATACAGCGATTTGGCAAACGCGGAAAAAATGGCTGTATTATTATACTTACCAAAAATGGTACCTATAACCCAGATACAGAGACGTATGAAAGCTATGTGGAAAATCCATTTCAATTGCCAGCCTTACATCCTTTTTCAACTTTTTCTATAGATGTAGACAAGGCTTCCTATAGCAATGTACGAAGAATGATTAATAACGGGCAAAATCTGCGTAAAGATGCGGTTAAAATAGAGGAGATGGTAAACTATTTTAAATATGATTATCCGCAACCTACTGGGAAGCATCCGTTTGCAATACATACAGAATTAGGAAAGTCTCCATGGAACAAAGACGCAAAATTGTTAAAAATTGGTTTACAAGGAAAAACTATTGCAAATGAACAGTTGCCGGCTTCTAATCTTACATTTTTAATAGATGTATCTGGCTCTATGCGTGCTTCTAATAAATTAGGCTTATTGAAGAAGGCTTTTGGTTTGTTAGTAAATCAACTTCGAGCAAAAGATAAGGTTGCTATAGTGGTGTATGCTGGTGCGGCAGGAGTGGTTTTAGAACCAACCTCTGGAAAAAACAAAGAAAAGATTTTAGGCGCTCTAGAACAACTAGAGGCAGGAGGGAGTACTGCCGGTGGTGCTGGTATAGAATTAGCATACGATTTGGCAACCAAACATTTCAAGAAAAATGGTAATAATCGCGTGATTTTAGCCACAGATGGCGATTTTAATGTTGGTGATTCTAACGATAAAGCTATGGAAGATTTAATAGTAGAGAAAAGAAAAACAGGTGTGTTTTTATCGGTGTTGGGATTTGGGTATGGCAATTATAAAGATTCGAAATTGGAGGTTCTTGCAGACAAGGGAAATGGAAACCATGCCTATATAGACACCATGCAAGAGGCTAAAAAAGTATTCGGACAAGAATTTGGTGGAACCTTGCATACTATAGCTAAAGATGTGAAAATACAGATTGAGTTTAATCCGAGTTTGGTAGAGGCATACCGTTTAATAGGATATGAAAACCGTATGTTGGCTGCAGAAGATTTTGCTAATGATGCCAAAGATGCTGGTGAATTAGGCAGTGGACATAGTGTAACCGCTTTGTATGAAATAATACCGAAAGGGGTAAAAAGTAATTTTGTGCCAGAGGCTAGCATGCCTAAATTCACAAAGGAAGTAACTACAGATAATCTGTTGGCACACATTAAGTTTCGGTACAAGAAGCCAGATGGAGAAACAAGTATTTTAATTGAAAAAGGTATAGAACAAACTGTTCAAAATAATCTTTCTGCTGACTTCTCTTTTGCTGCAGCAGTGGCTCTTTTTGGTCAGTTGGTAAAAACAGGTAACTATACCAACAACGCTAGTTTGGATTTGGTTTTAGAATTGGCAATAAAAGGAAGAGGGGAAGATAAAGCAGGTTACCGTGCGGAGTTTATGCGACTGGTAGAATTGTATCCGTCTAGTTAAAATGAAATGGTTTGCAACATATAGTTTTAAAAGTGGTGTAGTGCCCCTTTTATGCATTAATATAATTAAAACATATAGCCCTAGCC
The DNA here is from genome assembly GCA_025800395.1 of Flavobacteriaceae bacterium. Taxonomy (GTDB): domain Bacteria; phylum Bacteroidota; class Bacteroidia; order Flavobacteriales; family Flavobacteriaceae; genus JAOXRU01. The sequence goes on along the minus strand of JAOXRU010000119.1, from coordinate 43,262 downwards.
CCGATGGAACGGCATGTTGGAGCTCTTTTTTTGGAGCAACTTAGTGCGACAGAAAAAAGCGACTAGTGAGAGCGGGAAACAGCTTCTAAAAAAAATCAGGTTTGAATAACACCTAAATTAAACGGTTCTTTTATGGGTGCATGATCTGCAGCGGCTATGCCTGTAGAAATCCATTTTCTGGTATCTAGGGGGTCAATTATAGCATCGGTCCAGATTCTTGCAGCGGCATAATAAGGAGAAACCTGCTCGTCATAACGCAACTTGATCTTGTTATACAATTCCTTTTCTTTGGTTTCGGTAATGGTTTCGCCTTGCTTTTCTAGAGATGCTTTTTCTATTTGTAAAAGTACTTTTGCAGCACTATTGCCGCTCATTACCGCCAATTCGGCACTTGGCCATGCAACTATAAGTCTAGGATCGTAGGCTTTACCACACATTGCATAGTTGCCAGCACCATAAGAGTTGCCAATAATTACTGTAAATTTTGGCACTACAGAATTACTTACGGCATTCACCATTTTTGCCCCATCTTTAATAATGCCACCATGTTCGCTTTTGCTGCCGACCATAAAGCCAGTAACGTCTTGTAAAAAAACTAAAGGAATTTTTTTTTGGTTACAATTAGCAATAAATCGCGTTGCTTTATCGGCCGAATCGCTATAGATAACACCTCCAAATTGCATTTCTCCCTTTTTGGTTTTTACAATTTTGCGCTGGTTGGCAACAATGCCTACAGCCCAACCATCTATACGTGCATAACCACAGATGATGGTTTTTCCGTAGCCATCCTTATAGGCTTCAAAACTATCTGCATCCACCATTCTATCAATGATTTCTTGCATATCGTATTGTTCGTTTCGTTTTTTTGGTAGAATACCATAAATTTCCTCTATGGTTTTGGCTGGTGCTTTGCTTTCTTTTCTGTTAAAACCCGCTTGCTCAAAATGCCCAATTTTATCTACTATATTTTTTATTTTGTCTAAGGCATCTTTATCATTACTAGCTTTATAATCGGTTACGCCACTAATTTCGCAATGGGTAGTAGCGCCTCCGAGGGTTTCGTTATCAATGCTTTCTCCTATAGCAGCTTTAACCAAATAGCTTCCTGCTAAGAAAATAGAAGCAGTTTTATCTACTATAATGGCCTCATCGCTCATAATGGGTAAATAGGCGCCACCTGCAACACAAGAGCCCATAATAGCGCTGATTTGTGTAATGCCCATGGCGCTCATTTTGGCATTATTTCTAAAAATCCGCCCAAAATGCTCTTTATCTGGGAAGATTTCATCTTGCATAGGAAGGTATACGCCAGCACTATCCACCAAGTAAATGATAGGTAGTTTGTTTTCCATGGCAATTTCCTGAGCGCGTAAGTTTTTTTTAGCTGTAATGGGGAACCAAGCTCCAGCCTTAACTGTAGCGTCGTTTGCAACTAGTATGCATAGTTTTTCTCGAACTGCGCCAATTTTAACAACAACCCCTGCAGACGCGCATCCGCCGTGTTCTTTATACATGTTTTCTCCAGCAAAGGCAGCAATTTCTATAGCTTCTTTTGGATCGTCCAAGAGATAATCGATCCGCTCTCGGGCAGTCATTTTGCCTTTGGCGTGTTGCTTAGCAATTCGTTTTTTTCCTCCTCCGAGAGATACTTTTTGTAGACGTTTGCGCAGTTGCGAAAGTAGTAATTTATTGTGGTCTTCGTTAATGTTATATTTGAGATTCATAAATACGTTTTAAAAACTAAAAATACTAATTGTTGTGCGATAATAGGCAATTCTACGAATGCAGATCCATTATTTCTTGAATGCTGGCCTCAATTTCTGTATTAATCTGATGTTGTTTTATATAGGTTGGTGCAGCGGCTCTTTCTGCACAATGATCAATTGCACAGCGTTGGCAAGTAACACCAACTTCTTTTTCGGGAACACTATCATCGTTTAAAAACTGTATCTTATTCTTAGCGTGATTGTTGATGAAAATACCGAGATTTACGGAACGAAAAAGAGTGTCATCAAACGGATCCGATGTAGCACAAGATAATACTAAGTATTTGGCTTGATTTTCAGGGTAATTAGAGATTTGAGCATCTATAGCTAGAGATTCTTTTGGTAGCCGTTTAAAAATGTCGAGACTAATCCATCTTCTACAATAATGTTCGTGGTTTTCGTTGGCAGTTGGAGGTTGTTGCTGGGTAATATGTAATTCTTTGGTTAGGCTGTAGCTCTCTGTACCTTCAATGTTTCCAAAACGAACAAAAAAGAGATTTTTTAAATGAAAAGACTTAGGTAATATATTGGTAAGTCGTTGCATAAACATCTCGGGAGAATCCGTATAGTTAAAAATGAGTTTCTCAAAATGATTATTTTTCCATTTCTTTTTTTCAAAAAATGTTTTTAATCCTTCTTCTAAAGGTGTTTTCGGAAGCAATAAAGCACCCGCAAAATAAGAAGCCATAAAGTTATGTAATACTTGGTCGAAACTGTCAAATTTCACCCAAGTAAATGTATACAAGCGTTCTTGCAGGTCGAGGTAGTTGTATCCAATTTCTTTGGCATAAATAAAAGCTTTTTGCGAATCGTCTATATTCTTGCTAATTACCAAGGTCTTAGATTTTGGAACGTAAACAGATCTTATATTATGCAAACCACTGTGTTGAGAAATGTTCTCGGTTACAATATTGTATTCGTATTCTTCGATTAGAATTTCTTCTAAATCTTTAATATTAATGCGTTTATGATAGGATAATTGATAAGCTGCTGCAAATTTCTCTGCTGCGGTTTCTAGTTCTTCAAAATAGTTGTTATGTGCTTCTTGGTAAGAGCGCAAAGCAGCCAAGAAAAAACTTTCTTTGGTGAGATTGTAATTTTTGCCAATTTTAATAAGAGTGCTTATAAAAGCGTTTACCTTGGCGGGAGCGCTAGAGATAATATCTATAAGATCCATTTCCTGTATACCGAAAAGGTCTAAAGGAATTTCTTTTAGAATTTTAGACTGTAGAACTTCTCCAATTGGTGCTAAATTTTTGTCTAACTTTAAGGAAACTAGAGAGTCATAAGGAACATCTAAAGCATTGGATAAGATAGCAATTTTATCTGGTTTGGGATACTTTTTCCCTTTTTCTATTTCGTTGAGGTATGATTTTGAGATTTTACTCAGTTTAGAAAGCCCAAAAAGAGAAAGGTTTTTTTCGTTCCTAATTTGTTTTAGCTTAAGGCCAAAAATGATTCGGATATATTCTTCTTCAATTTCCATAGCTACAAATGTAAATTTTTTAGCGGAGACTATCAAAAAATGCGAATTTCACAAAAAAGCGAACGTTCGCTAAAATATCAAAAACTTCTTTTATCTTTGTTTCAAATCTTATTGAAAATGGGAGAGTTATATACTACGGAAAATGAAACGATAACAGTTCGCCAAGGAACAGAAAACATGTACACAGATGTTTTGACACCAGATGCATTATCTTTTTTGAGATTATTGCATGAAAAATTCAATAGCCAGCGATTGGTCTTATTGGAGAAAAGACAAAGGCAGCAAGAAAAATTTGATAAAGGGACTTTGCCTAGTTTTCCGATTGAAACGCAGAAAGTAAGAGATGCGGATTGGGTAGCTGGTCATACTCCTGAAGACCTACTCGATAGACGCGTAGAGATCACTGGACCGGTGGATCGTAAGATGGTGATAAATGCGCTCAACTCGGGAGCCAATACCTTTATGGCTGATTTTGAAGACAGTACTTCTCCTACTTGGGATAATGTGATGCAAGGGCAGCAAAATATGCGGGATGCCATCAACAAAAGTATAGCATTTACCAATGCTAAAGGAAAAAAATATCAGCTAAACGAAAACATAGCAACCCTTATTGTTCGCCCAAGGGGATGGCATTTGAATGAGAAAAATTTGTTGGTTGAAGGAGAAGAAATGTCAGGATCTTTGGTAGATTTTGGATTGTATATGTTTCACAATGCCAAAAATTTGTTGTCCAATGATACTGGTCCGTATTTTTATTTACCCAAATTAGAACATTATTTGGAAGCTAGGCTGTGGAATGAGGTGTTTTATTTTGCTCAAGAATATCTTAGATTGGCAAAGGGAACAATCAAAGCTACAGTTCTTATAGAAACGATTACGGCTAGTTTTCAGTTGGACGAAATCATCTACGAGCTAAAAGATCATATAGTAGGGTTGAATTGTGGAAGATGGGATTATATATTTTCTTATATCAAAGCTTTTAGAAATCACAAGGATTTCATAGTGCCAGACAGAGATCAGGTAACCATGACAAGTCCTTTTATGGATGCCTATTCGCGACGAGTGATCGAAATATGTCACAAACGTAATATACACGCTATTGGAGGAATGGCAGCACAGATTCCAATCAAAAATGATGAAGCGGCCAATGAGATAGCCTATGAAAAGGTAAGAAAAGATAAAGAACGAGAAGCCAAAAATGGACATGATGGTACATGGGTAGCACATCCAGGCTTGGTACCAGTAGCCAAACAAATATTTGACAAGCATATGCCATTGGCCAATCAGAAGGCAGTGGAAAAAGAAGCTTGTGGAGTTACCGAGGCAGATTTGATAGAATTGCCAAAAGGAACTGTTTCCAGAGCAGGTGTAGCCAAAAATGTGAATGTCGGTATATTATACATTACATCTTGGTTGGAAGGGCAAGGTGCAGCTGCATTATATCATTTGATGGAGGATGCTGCCACCGCTGAGATATCCAGATCTCAGGTTTGGCAATGGCTGCAAAATGGAGTTACTCTCAATGATGGTACCACTATGAATAAAGAACTATTGGAAACCATAGTGGTAGAAGAAACCGAGAACATCAAAAAAATGCTTGGAGAAGAACGCTACCAAACCGGACGATTTGCGCTAGCAACCAAGCTTTTTACAGAATTGGTTACGGATACGTATTTTGAGAATTTTTTAACCTTGAAGGCATACCCTCACATATAAAAAACCACCCAAAACTGCGATATTCCTGGGTGAATCTAAATAAAAATAAAATATTAATATTAGAAAAAATTATGAAAACAGCAGAAAGAATTCAACAATTAGAGCAAGATTGGGCAACAAATCCACGTTGGGCGGGAGTTAAGCGTCCTTATTCTGCGGAAGAGGTGGTAACCTTACAAGGTTCTAACGTCATTCAACACACCTTAGCTACCCAAGGGGCAAATAAGCTTTGGGATCGTTTGAATAATCAGGATTTTGTAGCAGGTCTAGGAGCTCTTACTGGCAACCAAGCTGTTCAAGAGGTAGAGGCTGGCTTAGAAGCTATTTATTTAAGCGGTTGGCAAGTTGCTGCAGATGCCAATTTAGGTGGGGAAATGTATCCAGATCAGTCTTTGTACCCAGCAAACAGTGTGCCTATGGTAGTAAAAAGAATTAACAATTCTTTGATGAGAAGAGACCAAATACAATGGGTAAATGGCGTGGAGAATAAGACCGATTATATGGTGCCTATCGTAGCAGACGCAGAAGCAGGTTTTGGCGGAAATCTAAATGCGTATGAGTTAATGAAAGGCATGATAGAGGCAGGTGCTTCTGGAGTACACTTTGAAGATCAGTTGTCTTCTGCTAAAAAATGTGGACACTTAGGAGGTAAGGTGTTAGTGCCAACTCAAGAAGCTGTAAACAAATTAGTTGCTGCTCGTTTGGCTGCCGATGTGGCAGGAGTTCCTTCGGTAATTATTGCTAGAACAGATGCTGATGCAGCCAATTTACTTACTTCTGACATAGATGATAGAGATAAGAAATTTGTAACAGGAGAAAGAAGTTCAGAAGGATTCTATTACGTAAATAACGGTATTAAACAAGGTATAGATAGAGGATTGTCTTATGCTCCATATGCAGATCTTATTTGGATGGAAACCTCTAATCCAGATCTAGAATTTGCTAGAGAATTTGCAGAAGGGATTCATGCTAAATATCCAGGAAAAATGTTGGCCTATAACTGTTCACCTTCTTTTAATTGGGCAGCAAAATTGAGTGTATCAGAGATGGAAAGCTTCCGTGAAGAATTGGCTAAAATGGGCTTCAAATTCCAATTTATCACTTTGGCAGGATTCCATGCACTAAATACCAGTATGTTTGAGTTGTCTAAAGCATATAAAGAAAGAGGAATGGCAGGTTATTCCGAATTACAAGAAAGAGAATTTGCATTACAATCTGAAGGATATAATGCAGTGAAGCATCAGGGATTTGTAGGAACCACATATTTCGATGCAATACAAAATACCATTACCGGTGGGGTATCATCTACTGTGGCAATGGCTGGTTCTACGGAAACAGAACAATTTTAGTTTTTAGTTTATCAGGTTCTTTAAAAGGGCGTTTTCTTTGGAAAACGCTTTTTTTTGTTCAATTTTGGTAGAAGCGGTAGAAAATAACGATATTTGAAAGCTTTGATTGTGAAGCCAACAAAACAACTAAAATTATGATGAAAGATAAGAACGCTGTATTGGCATGGGCCACATTTATAATGATTATTGTAGGATTGATTCTAATTGCTTTAGGTGCATTTCGTTACGACGATGTTGCCGGATGGGGATTTGGAGCAGTAGGCATTGGCTTTTTTGCTATAGCGTGGGTGTTTAATGCCTTAAAAGGACGTGTTTAAATTAATAGAACCATATTATGTCAGATGATAAAAAAGTGATATTCTCTATGTCGGGAGTATCCAAAACCTACCAAAGTTCCAACAAAACAGTTTTAAAAGATATTTATCTCAGTTTCTTTTATGGTGCAAAAATAGGTATACTCGGACTCAATGGTAGTGGTAAATCTACCCTATTGCGCATCATAGCTGGAGTAGAAAAAAATTATCAAGGAGAGGTGGTATTTGCCCCAAGCTACACAATAGGTTACTTAGAGCAGGAACCACAGCTAGATGAAGAGAAAACGGTTTTAGATGTGGTTAAAGAAGGGGTTGCTGAAGTGGTATCTATCTTAGACGAATACAATAAAATCAACGATATGTTTGGTTTGCCAGAGGTTTATGAAAATCCAGACAAGATGCAAGAGTTAATGGATAAGCAAGCCAAATTACAAGACCAGATAGATGCTACCAATGCTTGGGAGTTAGATACCAAACTCGAAATTGCCATGGATGCATTGCGCACCCCAGAAGGGGATACACCAATTAAAGTGCTTTCTGGCGGAGAGCGTAGGAGGGTGGCACTGTGTAGACTTTTGTTGAAAGAGCCAGATATTTTATTACTAGATGAGCCAACCAACCACTTAGATGCCGAATCGGTATTGTGGTTGGAACAACATTTGGCGCAGTATAAAGGTACGGTAATAGCCGTTACTCACGATAGGTACTTCTTAGACAATGTCGCGGGATGGATATTGGAACTCGATAGAGGAGAAGGAATCCCTTGGAAAGGAAATTATTCGTCTTGGTTAGATCAAAAAGCCAAGCGTTTGGCACAAGAGCAAAAGCAAGCATCAAAGAGACAAAAAGTGCTAGAACGGGAGTTGGAATGGGTTCGTATGGCCCCAAAAGGAAGGCAAGCAAAGCAGAAAGCACGTTTGGCTAACTATGATAAATTATTAAACCAAGATCAAAAACAACTAGATGAAAAGTTGGAGATCTATATTCCAAATGGCCCAAGATTGGGAACCAATGTCATTGAAGCCAAAGGAGTAAGTAAAGCTTTTGGTGAGAAGTTATTGTACGAAGACTTAAATTTCAACCTCCCTCAAGCTGGTATTGTTGGTATCATTGGACCCAACGGAGCGGGTAAAACAACCATATTTAAAATGATTATGGGAGAAGAATCTCCAGACAAAGGGAGTTTTTCGGTAGGAGATACTGCGAAAATTGCCTATGTAGATCAGACCCATTCTAATTTGGATGCAGAAAAAACCATTTGGGAGAATTTTTCGGATGGGCAGGAATTAGTTTTAATGGGAGGCAAACAAGTAAATTCTAGAGCCTATTTAAGTAGATTTAATTTTTCTGGCAGTGAGCAAAACAAAAAAGTAGGAACCCTCTCGGGAGGAGAAAGAAACCGTTTGCACTTGGCAATGACGCTCAAAGAAGAAGGCAATGTATTGCTTCTAGATGAGCCTACTAATGATTTGGATGTAAACACCCTAAGGGCTTTGGAGGAAGGACTCGAGAGCTTTGCTGGTTGTGCGGTAATTATCAGTCACGACCGATGGTTCTTGGATAGAGTTTGTACCCATATTTTGGCTTTTGAAGGAAATAGTGAAGTTTATTATTTTGAAGGGAGTTTTTCCGAATACGAGGAGAATAAACGCAAACGCCTTGGCGCGGATATTACCCCAAAACGCATTAAGTATAAAAAGCTTATTCGATAAAAAGTATTCAAGTTAGTATCGCAAATGGGCTAAATAATATATTTTTTAAAATCTCTTTGCGGTGTAGTATTTCTATTCTTAAATAGAATTTAAGCTTTCTTTTTATCGGATTTTTTGGTATTTAATCTGTTTTTTTTGCATTACATCGCCTTTTCATTAACGCATAGAATCTTTTTTCTAAATTAGTTTTGCCTTTTAATCTAATTTATCATGAATAAAGCTACTATGTGGTTTGTGCTTGCAATATTTGTATGTACTTCTTTAGCTGCACAAGATTTCAAAGAGAAAATCAGCCTTACACAGCTCGATAGTATATTGAAAGAAGCCAATAAGCAAATCGATACTTATGATGCCTCATTGGTACTATCTAGTCTTGACTTCGTGATTGAGCAGTCGGCAAATTTCCCAGATAACGATGCCAATTTACTCAAAGCTAAAGCATATAATTTGGTAGGGTGCTTGAATTATGAAGTAAACTCCTTCAATGATGCAGTAGACAACTGGATCAAAGCAGAAACCTATGCAAAAAGGGCCAAGGATATAGGATATAAAGCTATAGTAGCAAACAATCTTGGCTTGGTATATGTAGAAGAATTGGGAGAGATTGAAAAAGGGCTAAACCAATTTGAAATAGCCTATCGGCAAGCCTCCAAATTGGACGTGTCACTCAAAAAAAGAGTTGCAGTAAGTATTGCACAATCATATTTTCTAATCGACAACTATACAGAAGGTTATAAATATCTTACCGATTGCTCGGATTTTATCATGGAAAGTTCTTTTGATAGTGATAAAGCTATTCTTTTTAAATTATACGGTATCCACCAGTCTTATCATGGCAAATACGATTTGGCCGAAGGAAATTTCAAAGAGGCGATTAAGATCGGTACAGCATTGAATGATTTTAAAATCATTGCGGATAGTTTTAAGGCCATGTCTTTAATGTATAACAAATTGGGACAATCCGATTTGGCCTATAATATGCTGAATGAGCACTTGCGTTTTCGCGAAAAGGAAATTCAACAGAAAAAAGAGGTGTTTCAGGAAATAGCTAACGCTAAGTTCTCTGTAAACGACTATAAGAGGGCATTGGAAGACATTAAGTCTGAAGTATTGCTAGAAGAGAAAAAGCTACAAGAATCTCGCTTTTTGACAATTGGGCTGGTGTGCCTATTGCTGTTGCTTATCGTTTTGGTGGGGCCTTTTATTTATAATTACAAAACCAAAAACCGCTTAGGAAAATCTTTAGAATTGAAGAATGAGGAATTGAAAATAGCAAAAGAGAAAGCCGAGCAGGTAGCTGAAATTAAAACCAAATTTATCTCTACCGTTAGTCATGAATTGAGAACCCCTTTGTACGGCGTTATAGGTCTTAGTTCTATCCTTTTGGAACGAAGCAAATCCAAAAAAGACAATGAGCTGTTGAAATTACTCAAATTTTCGGCAGATCATTTATTGAATCTTATCAACGATGTACTGCAGATTACCAAAATGGATTCTTACGAAGTTTCTTTGCATCAAACCAATTTTAATATTCAAAATTTGGTAAAAAATATTACCCAATCTATGGAGTATAGAATGGGCAAAAATATGAATAAACTACATTTGGAATTTGACCAATCCATTCCAAATATGCTAATTGGGGATTCGGTAAAGCTTTCTCAGGTCTTGATAAACCTGCTGAGCAATGCCAATAAATTTACAGATAATGGGGATGTTTGGCTCAAGCTAAGTGCACAGCAAATATCGGATGAATCTTGTGGTATATTGTTTCAAATAGAAGATAACGGTATTGGTATTCCGTATGATAAGCAAGAAGATATTTTTGAAAATTTCTCACAGGTAAATGTCAACAATTATGAAGCAGGAACTGGCTTGGGGCTTTCTATAGTAAAAAAGTTACTCGATTTGTTTGAAACTAAAGTGAAACTAGAAAGTGTGCCGGGAAAAGGATCAAGATTTTCCTTTGTGATTGAGTTTGATAGAGAATTCTCCAAATCGATGAATAGTTTGGATAAGGATATCTTTATCGGCGATAATAGCGATTATACTATTTTGATTGTGGAAGACAATAAGGTAAATCAGATAGTAACCAAAAATGTTTTGAAAAAAGAGCGCTTCAATTCTGAAATTGCAAACGATGGCTTGGAGGCTTTAGAGATGGTACAAGAGAAAGAATACGATTTGATATTGATGGATCTCAATATGCCCCGTATGGATGGTATAGAAGCAACTAAGGAGATCAGAAAATTCAACAGTCACACGCCCATTATAGCGCTTACCGCTTCAGAAACAGAAGAGACCATAGAAGAGGTGTTTAATTCTGGTTTCAACGATTTTATAAGCAAGCCATATAAAGATTTTGAGTTTTTCCAACGTATAAAAAAGAATATAAGTTTTGCCATGAGTGAGGCCTCCTAATGGCTTACAAAAACAGGGGGGGGTACTTAGAAAGAGGATTAATACTGAACCACAACTAACCAAAACCGTTGCTAGGTATAAGCAACGGTTTTTTTATGGAAGTACTTGTTAAAGAAACATTAAATCAGTGCAGTTCCTTAACAATATTTTTATATTTGAATAGCTTTTAAAAAAGTATTAATCATGCGAAAAATCACGATTCTTATATGTTTTTTGCTGTTTGGGTCAGCTATGCAAGCCCAAAAACAGCACCAAGCCAGTGCTTCAGAGATTTATCACAAAATCAAAAAACTCAATTTTCTTGGATCCGCGCTTTATTTGGCGGCGCATCCCGATGATGAGAATACGAGACTAATATCTTATTTGTCCAACCATCAGTATGCGCGTACGGCTTATTTGTCCCTTACTAGAGGAGATGGAGGGCAAAACCTTATTGGTTCGGAATTACGCGAATTGTTGGGGGTACTTCGTACCCAAGAATTGCTAGCAGCAAGATCTGTAGATGGGGGACAGCAATTTTTTACTAGAGCCAATGATTTTGGGTATTCCAAAACCCCAGAAGAAACTATGCAAATATGGGACAAAGACAGGGTATTGCAAGATGTGGTTTGGGTGATTCGCAACTTCAAGCCAGATGTGATTATCAATAGATTTGACCATCGCAACGGTAGAAGGACGCATGGGCATCACACGGCCTCTGCGATTTTGGGAGTCGAAGCATTTGATTTGGCGGGAGACAAGTCGGTCTACCCCACCCAATTGGGAGAAACTACAACTTGGCAGCCAAAACGACTGTTTTTTAATACTGGTTGGTGGATGTACGGATCTAGAGAAAATTTTGAGAAAGCAGATAAGAGCAAATTTGTAAAAGTAGATGTAGGGGTTTATTACCCAGACTTGGGACTTTCCAACAATGAGATAGCTTCTAAGGCCAGTAGTCAACACCTTTGTCAAGGTTTTGGTAGACTCTCGGTACGAGGATCACAGCCAGAATATGTGGAACTCATAAAGGGTGATTTTCCCAAAAAAGCTAAAGATATTTTTGCAGGTATAGATACCAGTTGGAATAGGGTAGAAGGCGGTGCCCCCATAGGCAATATACTTGCCCAAATAGAAGCCAATTTTAATTTTAAAGATCCCGCAAGTCATCTGCCACAATTGATGGAGGCATATCAAAAAATAAATGATTTAAAAGACCCGCATTGGAAGGCTATAAAATTGGAAGAGATCAAAGAAATTATTGCACATTGTTCTGGATTATTTTTGGAAATCACCGCTGCGGAAGCCTATAAAACTCCTGGTGCTGTTATTGAACTAAGTGTAGAAGCACTCAATCGTTCTAGAGCCAAGATAAAATTGGAACGCTTAAAACTTCTACAAGGTAACAAACAATTGGCTGAAAAAACATGGAGTAAAAATTTGGAGAACAATCAAAAGCAACTAATTAATTTATCGATAAACTTGCATCAAAACCAACAATATACCAATGCCTATTGGCTCAATCAAAAATCCAGTTTGGGGATGTATCATGTCAAAGATAAATCGATGATAGGAAAACCAGAATCGCCTAGAGCGCTTGTTGCTCAATTGGATTTGAAAATAGAAAACAGTTCTATTTCACTAGATCGAGAAGTGGTTTATCGCTATTCTAAGCCAGACAAAGGAGAGCGCTACGAGCCATTTGATATTTTACCAGAAGCAACAGTGTCCTTATCCGATAAGGTAGTTGTTTTTTCTAATCAAATGGCAAAAGAAATAGTAGTGAAAGTGACTGCACACAAAGAAAATATGAATGGCATCCTTAGTATACCGGTGTCTTCTAAGTGGAAAATATCTCCTGAAGAGATAGAGGTGAGTCTCAAGGAAGTTGGCGCCAATAAAACTTTTGTTTTTCGAGTAATTCCACCAGAGAACGCAGAAGAATTTACTGCCGAAGCCCAATTGCAAATTGGTAAGAACCTGTATGATAGGAGTCTAGAAGTCATTGCGTATGATCATATCCCAACCCAAAGGGTACTTACCCCAGCCCAAGCAAAATGGGTACGGCTTCCTATTAAAAAAGCAGGAGAGAACATTGCATACATTATGGGAGCAGGAGATGCCGTACCACAGAGCTTAGAACAGATTGGCTATAGGGTAGTAGTTCTAGACCCAGAAGAGATAGAATTGGCTACCCTAAAGAAATATGATGCGATAGTAATGGGGATCCGGGCGTATAATGTAGTGGAAGAATTGAAGTTTAAACAACAGACCTTACTCGATTATGTAAAACAAGGAGGCACCATGGTAGTGCAGTATAATACCGCCAATAGATGGGCGAGACAATTTGAGAATATAGCCCCTTATCCGCTTACTTTATCGAGAGATAGAGTAACAGAAGAAACTGCAAGCATACGCATTTTGGAACCTTCCCATCCGGTAATGATGTTTCCCAATGTGATTACAAAATCAGATTTTGAGGGTTGGGTACAAGAGAGAGGTCTGTATTTTCCCAACAAATGGGATAAAGCCTTTACACCTATATTTTCCATGAAAGACAAAGGAGAAAGTACCAGCCAAGGCAGTCTGCTTATCGCTAATTATGGGAAGGGCGTATATGTATATACAGGGCTAAGTTTCTTTAGAGAGTTACCTGCAGGAGTTCCAGGAGCCTACAAATTGTTTGCCAATATTCTATCACTTGGAAACAAAAATATGAAACAACCTATTAAAAATTAATCATGAAAGAAAAGTCGGTATGGAAAAAGCGATATAGTTTGGTGTTGTTTTTCAATGTGTTATACATAATAGTTTTTTATTTTATTATGAGCAACTTTAGCTAACATGGAGCAATTGGATTGGATTATATTGTCGGGAACCCTTCTTTTTATTGTAGGCTACGGTATATGGAAAACAAAAGGGGCAGCCGATGTTAAAGATTATGTTCTCGGGGGCAGAGAGGCAAAGTGGTGGACAGTAGGTTTGTCTGTAATGGCAACCCAAGCTAGTGCAATTACCTTTTTATCTACCCCTGGACAAGCCTTTCATTCGGGTATGGGTTTTGTACAATTTTATTTTGGATTGCCCTTGGCAATGGTGGTGATATGTTTGGTTTTTATACCTATTTATCATCGTTTACAAGTATTTACGGCCTATGAATTTTTGGAACAGCGATTTGATCTGAAAACCCGAACACTTACAGCTTTGCTTTTTCTCATCCAAAGAGGGTTGGCTGCGGGTATTACCATTTTTGCACCATCTATTATTCTTTCTGCAGTATTGGGTTGGGATCTAATTTTACTCAATATCATTATAGGTTCCATTGTAACCATCTACACGGTAAGTGGTGGTACCAAAGCGGTTAATGTTACTCAAAAACAACAAATGTTTATCATCATGGGAGGCATGTTTGTTGCTTTCTTTTTGATACTCGATAGCTTGCCCAACGATATCAATTTTTCGAAGGCAATGAAGATTGCTGGGGCTAATGATAAGCTCCAAATCCTCGATTTTACATTTGATGCCTCCAGTAGGTATACCATGTGGTCTGGACTTACAGGAGGATTCTTCTTGGCTTTGTCCTATTTTGGTACGGATCAGAGTCAAGTGCAACGGTATTTGTCTGGCAAGTCTATTAGAGAGAGTCAGTTAGGTTTAGTTTTTAATGGCTTGTTGAAGGTGCCGATGCAATTTTTTATACTCTTGGTAGGGGTAATGGTATTTGTGTACTACCAATTCAATCATGCTCCGTTGAACTTTAATCCAGTTGCGGTAGAAGCTGTTCAAAATTCTGCATATGCTTCACAGTATAGTGCTGTAGAGACCAAGTATGAGGAGTTGGAAAAGGAGAAAAAGATAGCCCAAGAAAAGTATGCTACGGCACTCGATCACAACGATCTTTATGCAATCAACGATACCAAAGAGCAAATAAGAATACTCAATACTAAAGATTTAGTGCTACGACAAGAGGCAAAAAATTGGATTGAAAAAGCAGATTCGAACCTAGAAACCAATGATAAAGACTATGTTTTTATACATTTTATTTTAAACAAATTACCCAAAGGCTTGATTGGTCTTTTGTTGGCTGTAATTCTTAGTGCAGCTATGTCCTCAACAGCTTCCGAGCTCAATGCTTTGGGTACGATCACTGCAATTGATTTGTACAAGCGCAATCGCAAAGACGACAAAGAAGACAATCACTTTCTAAGAGCTTCTAAGTTTTTCACTTTAAGCTGGGGGATAATTGCTATAGGAATAGCTTGTGTAGCCGATTTGTTTGACAATCTCATACAATTGGTAAATATCATCGGTTCTATATTTTATGGTAATGTTTTGGGGGTGTTTTTATTGGCATTTTTCTTTAAATGGATACGTGGCAATGCTGTTTTTTATGCAGCTGTGCTCACACAGATTGCGGTTGTAGTAGTATATTATTTGGATTGGATGACCTATTTGTGGCTAAATGCTTTTGGGTGTGCGGTGGTTATTTTGTTGGCCATGATCTTACAAGGGATATTTGGAAAAAGAAAACCAATAGCACAGACCACATAAAAAAAAGGGCCTTAGATAAAGACCCCCTCTTTTAAATTTAAGTGTTAATCGTGTGTTATTTCAAAGTGAATTTGTTGCTTATAAGATATTCCAAGTTGTCGTCATAGATAGACGCTAGATATTCTCCTTTTTGAAATCCGTCCCCTGGTTTGATAACAAAATCACAAACGTCTAGATTGGCATTTTCGTAATAAAAACCGACCATTTTGCTAGCTGTTAGAACAGGTTTTCCTTCAACTTCTATAGGTGTTTTTTCACCCATTACATTGCCTTGAGGATCTAGCAATTCAATATAGAATTTGCGATCGCCAGCAGTAGCAATCTTGTTGTTGTTTACGGTAAAGCAAATTTTGATTTTGTCAATTCTTCGAGCACGGGCAGTTTCTACCATTTTTCCACTGTTTCTAACCTTTACACCAGAAACATTGATTTTGGAAATACTCAAAGCAGAACCAGAACGGACAGCATCGGCCAATTGGGTGTTTTGGACAATGAGAGAGTCTCTAAAAACTGATTGTTTTTCAATCTCGACCAAAGTACTGTCTATAGTACTGGTAAGCAATGTGTTGGTTTGCGTCAAAGAATCCACTTTGCGCATCAAAGCAGCGCGTTCTCTTTTTAGAACCGCAACTTGGTTTTTGTAACGAAACAAATATTTGATATCCGCTTTCATTGCTTTTACCGAATCGATATACTTGGCAATGCGGTCTCTAGCCTCAACCAATTCCTCATTGGTGGCATTACTCTCCATTATTGCTTTTTCGTATTCCGATTGCAAGCTGTTTAAACTTTCGAGAACTCTACCTTTTTCTTGCGTAAGAGTTTCTTCTGTTTTTACTTTGTCTTGATACAAAGTCACTGTGTAGATGATAGTCCCTATAAGCACTACTGCTAAAAGAGCTGCTAACACCATTAATCCGTTGTTACTTTTTTTTCCAGTCATAATGAAATTCGTTGATTGCTGCAAAAATTTTAAATGCAAAATATATACGATAAAATTTGTGGTTTAGATTTTTCGATTTACTTTTATTTTAAAATTTCATGTATGCCTGCTACATTTTGGTTGGGAACCTCAGCCTATATTGCCTCTTTATTACGGAAACGAAAAGGAGAAATAAAACTAGGAGAGCGAATACAATTTCTAGCTTCCGATAAAAATATACCCATAGCCATTCGGCAGTGTAAAGCTCCTTTTGTGTTGTTGGGTTTACCCGAAGATATGGGAGTGTATGCCAATTATGGTAAGAGAGGAAGTAGACAAAGTTTGGAAACCATTTTGCAATATTTCTGCAATATGCAGCACCAAAGGCTCCACCAAGGAAGTGATATTTTGTTTTTGGGACGAATTGGATTTGAAACTTCAGACTATGATTTTATCCAAAAAGCGGATCTAAACCTTGCTAAGAAACTAAAAAAAGCAAGAGCGGCAGTGGAATCTCTAGACAAACTAGTGGCACATTACACAGCCATAGTAGCTCAAGCAGGTAAAAAGCTTATTGTAGTCGGAGGAGGGCACAACAACTGCTATGGTTTGATAAAAGGTGTGGCATTGGGGAAAAACCAAGCTATAGATGCGGTAAATATAGATGCGCATGCTGATTTTCGCACTCTGGAAGGAAGACATAGTGGCAATGGATTCTCCTATGCTTTTCACGAAGGTTTTTTAAAAAGATATACCGCTATAGGATTGCACGAAAGCTATATAGATCCGCACGCATTGCAAGCATTCGAACAAAACCAAGATTTAGAATACATCAGTTTTGAAGAAGTGTTTTTAAGAAAACAACGGAGCTTAAAAAAGGCGGTTCAATCTACGATAAACACCCATCAGAATGCACCTTTGGGACTGGAGCTGGATATGGACGCTGTTCAAAATTATCCATCTAGTGCCATGAGTTCGGAGGGTTTTCATCCTCGAGAAATTAGACATATGGTCTATCAAATTAAAGACCAATGTGAAGTGGTTTATTTGCACATATGCGAAAGCAGCTTGCTAAAGAAACGAGAGTTGCATTTTGGTAAGTTAGTTGCGTTATTGATAAGTGACTTTATTCGAAGAGAAGCCTAGTTTTTGGCAACAAATTTTGTCAGTTCCTCTATCAATAACTGTGTTGGCATTCCCATAACATTGAAATAGGAACCCTCTATGCGTATCACACCAATTAATCCAATCCATTCTTGGATTCCATATGCCCCAGCCTTGTCGTATGGTTCATATTGGGATATATAATAGTTGATTTCTCGATCGCTAAGCGATTTAAACCAGACTTTGGTTGTATGATGTACAACTTCTTGGTGTTTGTTGCTGCTCAAACATATAGAGCTAATAACTTCGTGGCTTGTATTGCTCAGAGACTTTAGCATATCAAAAGCTTCTTGGTAGGATTTTGGTTTTCCTAAGGCTTTATTTTGATGCCAAACTATAGTGTCGGAAGTGATCAGGATCTCCTCCTTTTTTAATTCGTTTTCAAAAGCTTTAGCTTTGAGTACAGCCAAGTAATCACTAATGGCAGCTCCTTCCAAATGTGCAGGATAGACTTCGTCTATTTCTTTAACTTGTATGCGAAAAGGAAGTTGGAGATCTTTTAGAAATTGCTGCCTTCTGGGAGAACCCGATGCGAGAACGAGTTTCTTGTTTTTTAAAATGGATTCAATCATATTTGGCAGAAATATTTTGGTTCCACTTACCTTGCACTTTCAGTACCTGTTCGATAATGTCTCGTGCTGCGCCATTTCCTCCATTTTTGTGCGAGACGTATTTGGAAATCGCTTTAACTTCGGCAGCAGCATCTTGAGGACAGCTTGGCAAAATCACCTCTTTCATCACGGGAATATCTGGCAAATCATCCCCCATATATAAAATTTGTTCTGGACGAATGTCATACATTTCACAATACTCCTCAAATTGCTCCATTTTGTGATGTGCACCCAAATAAATATCGGTAATACCCAAACCTCGTAGACGTTGTCTTACACCTTCGTTGGTTCCTCCAGAAATAATGCATACATGATATCCTTTATCCACTGCAGTTTTTAGGGCATAACCATCTTTGATGTTCATGCGTCTAAGCATATCTCCATTTGAGGTAATGGTGACCGTGCCGTCGGTAAGCACACCGTCTACATCAAAAATGAAGGTGGTGATTTGGCCTAAATACTCTTTATAATTTTTTTCCATGTGTTTTTGCTATTGAATTGGTAAGCTGTTGGTATATTTTCATAAAATCTTCTCGCTCATGTAAAAGTTTATGATGTTTTTTAATTGTTTTTTTATCTCCTCTCTTGGCGGGGCCTGTTTGGGAGCGATAAGGAGATTGTTCTTGGACTTTATTGGCTGTTTCTCTAATGAGAGGTTTTAATATATCAAAGTGGATTCCTTGCGATTCCGTAATTTCATGTCCGATACGATATAATTGATTGGTGAAATTGTTGACAAACACAGCAGCCAAATGTATATGCGCTCTGCTACTCGAACTCATTTTATAAGTTGGGCATCCAAAACTACTTGCTATAGATTTGAGCAGTTGCATATCTGATTTTTGTTCGGCCTCCAAGCAAAAAGGAACCTGGTCAAAAGGCATGGCAACATCTGAACTGAAGGTTTGAATGGGATATAAAACCCCTCTGCGAAATTGTTTTGGCAATTGATGCATGCCTACTGTGCCAGAGGTATGCACCAATAGTCCCCCCAAAGGAGGCAATACTTGTGCGAAAGGTACAATAGCATCGTCGGAAATAGCCAATATGTAAACATCTGCAGTTTCCAGCGACTTTATTTGGTCACAGAGTTTTACTTCTTCTTGGTATTTATAAATACGGTCGAGGTTTCGGGCATACCATTGTACCATCTCGCAACTGGGAGATTGTTGTATTGCTCTATACAAGTGCTGGGCGACATTGCCAGCTCCAATAAGGGTAATTTTAATCATGGTACAAAAATAAACAATCTGGTCACCAAAGCGCATTTTTTTTGAAGACAGCTTCAAACTTGTTAAAATACCAGTAAATTTACAATAAAAACACTTAAATGTCTTTCATTGTAAAAACCATAGATAATAAAGAAGATGTTGCTTTTTTGGTTGATCAGTTTTATGCTCAGGTACGGGAGGAAGCAAGCTTAGGACCTATATTTAATGCCATGATAGGGGATTGGGATAGGCATCTCGAATTGTTAACCCGATTTTGGAGTATGCATCTGATGTTTGAGAGAAACTATACGGGGAATCCTATTGAGATTCATCGAAAGGTTGATCGTTTTGTGGAAGGAACCATAAATGAGCAGCATTTTGGATTGTGGCTCAATTTGTGGATGCAAACAATCGACACCCATTTTGAAGGAGAAAATGCTGAGATTCTCAAAAATAAGGCGCGAAAAATGGCAAGTTTTATTCATATTGATATTTTTACACATCGTAAGGGCATCTAAGAACCCATCAAAGTAGTTTGTATTAAAGAAAGTTTAGGATTCTAGTCTGTAATTTATTGCAAAAAACAATGTATTTTTGTCGCATTGATTTTTATGGAACTACCACTATGACTGACTTCTTTAAAAAGTATCTCTTTTCTACCAAATTAATGGCAATTTTGTTCGTATTGTTTGCTGTAGCTATGGCTTTAGGAACCTTTATAGAGCATTGGTATAGTACCGATACAGCACGTATCTATATTTATAACACCCGTTGGTTTGAATGGATCATGTTGTTTTTTATGATTAATTTCATTGGAAACATCAAAAAATACAATTTATTTCAAAAATCGAAATGGACAGTATTGATGTTGCATTTGTCTTGGGTACTGATTATTGTGGGAGCATTTGTGACCAGATATATCAGCTACGAAGGTATGATGAGTATACGAGAAGGTGCGAGCGAAAACGTATTTATGTCCGATCGTACTTTTCTTACCGTTAGAATGGACGGTATGAAGGATGGGGAGAAGGTACGCAAAGTGCTACAAGAACCTATTTTGGTGACGGCAGAAGGAAAACGAAGCTCTTTGCCATGGAAATCGGATTTCAACCAAACACCTGTAAAAGTAGCTTACAAAGGATTTGTTTCCCATGCGGAAGAAACATTGGTAGAAGATCCCTCTGGAAAAAAATACATCAAATTGGTAGAATCTAGTGGGGGCAATAGACACGATCATTTTGTGGAAGAGGGTGAAGTAGCCAGTGTACACAATGTTTTATTTTCATTCAACAAACAAACAGAGGGTGCTATCAACATCCGTATAGAAGACTCCATACAGACCATACAGATGCCATGGGATGGTACTTTTATGCGAATGGCCGATCGTTTGGAAGGAATAGTAAAAGCGGATAGTGTGCAGCCTTTGATGTTGCGCTCGCTATATAGAGTAGGTAGCATGCAATTTGTACTGCCCAATACGCCTATGCACGGGGTCTATAAAGTACAGCAAATATCCAAATCGGATCAAACCGAAAACGATCAGGATGCCTTGTTGTTGGATATCACTGTCCAAGATCAAACGCAGTCGGTCGCCATATTGGGAAGTAAAGGAAGGCTGAATGCTCCTACAAAATTGTCTTTAGGAGGTCTCGATTTTAATATTAATTATGGTTCTTTGGGATATACTTTGCCTTTTTCGGTAAAACTCAACGATTTTATAGCAGAAAAATATCCAGGAACAGAATCTAGTTATAAGTCATTTACGAGTAAAGTTACCGTACAAGATGAACCTAGTTTTGATTATGATATTTATATGAACCATGTTTTGGATCATAAGGGATATCGTTTTTTTCAGTCTAGTTTTGATACCAGAGATGAAAAGGGTACCGTATTATCTGTAAGTCACGATTTTTGGGGAAAATGGATAACCTATGTGGGTTATTTCTTGCTTTATTTCGGAATGCTAGCAAGCCTTTTTGTTGGAAATACCCGATTTATGGATTT
Organism: Flavobacteriaceae bacterium; assembly: GCA_025800395.1. GTDB lineage: Bacteria > Bacteroidota > Bacteroidia > Flavobacteriales > Flavobacteriaceae > JAOXRU01. Next base: position 22,059 of record JAOXRU010000119.1, on the reverse strand, counting down.
GAAGAGGCAATTGGAAAGAGTGCGCAAGCAGAAAACCAAAATTTTGATGGGTATCTTGTTGCTTACAGTTTTGTCCGTCCAAGGGCAATCTACTGCACATACAGAGCATCAAAGACCCACAAAAGAGCAGATCGATTCGGTATTTCAAACCCTGAAAGTAGATGCTGCACATGCCAAGAAATTTGGTGCTTTAGTCATACAAGATGCGGGAGGAAGAATGAAGCCTATCAACACCTTTTCCAGTGAATTACTCCGCAAAACAACACGGAAAAACAAATATAAAGGACTCAATTCTGATCAGGTGTTTTTGGCCATGATGCTACATCCTAGTTTGTGGTACAATATGGAAATGATTCATTTGGACTGGAAAAATGATAGTATACGTAGGGTTTTGGAAATTCCTGATGGGCAGAATATGGGTAAGGCATTAGATTTCTTTGACGCACAAGGGAATTATAAGCTACAACCATATTTGAAAGATGCTTATGCGACGAATACCCCAAATTCGTTTCAGAAAGATTTTATTAAAAGCGATCAAAAATTGGGATTACTCAATCAGGCTTTGGGAGGAACCCTGTTGCGCATATTTCCTTTGTTGAATGATGACAACAATAAATGGGTGTCACCAGTAGATTTCAATTCCGGAAAATTTGAGCAAGACAGCCTATATGGGAATTTTATCAAAAATGCCATACCTTATTATTTGATGAATCTTCGATCTGCGCAAAAAACTGGAGATTATACGGGAGCAGATAAAATGCTACAAGCGCTTAAAGACAACCAAAAGAAATACGGTCAGACGGTTATGCCCTCCGACAGAAAAATTCAAGCAGAAATCACTTATAACAAAATCGATGTTTTTAATAAACTGTTTCGCTACTATGCTTTGTTGGGTGGCTTGTTGTTTTTGCTTCTGATATTACAGATTTTTAAAGATAGAAAAATATATAGGGGTATTATAAAAGTGTTCAAATATCTCATCTATCTCATGTTTGTTGCACATATACTAGGGCTTGCTATGCGTTGGTATATCTCTGGGCATGCACCTTGGTCCGATGCTTACGAAAGTATACTGTACGTAGCTTGGGCGACTATGGCAGTCGGAATATATTATGGAAGAAAAAGTGATCTGACATTAGCTGCAACCACTTTTGTAAGTTGTATGTTGCTATTTATTGCCAATCAAAACTGGGTAGACCCCGAAATTGGCAATTTGGTTCCCGTATTGGATAGTTATTGGCTGATGATACACGTTGCCGTTATCGTAGGGAGTTATGGGCCATTTACCTTAGGTATGATACTTGGTGTGGTGAATATGGTTTTGATACTTTTGGCAAACAAAGCCAACAAGGAAACAATCGGATTGCACATCAAAGAGCTTACGATTATCAATGAAATGGTGCTTACTATAGGATTGATAATGCTTACTATAGGAAACTTTTTGGGTGGTATGTGGGCCAATGAAAGCTGGGGACGATATTGGGGATGGGATCCAAAAGAAACCTGGGCATTAATCTCCATTATGGTATACGCCTTTGTTATTCATATGAGATTGATTCCTGCATTAAAAGGAAAATGGTTGTTCAACTTTGTAAGTGTGATTGCTTTCGCTAGTATCATGATGACATACTTTGGCGTCAACTTTTATCTATCAGGATTACATTCCTATGCTAGTGGAGATCAGGTTATCACACCTACTTTTGTATGGTATACTGTAGCTAGTGTTTTTGTTTTGGGGATTCTTAGTTGGTTGAAGAATCGCAAATTGAATTTCTAAATTCAGAATATTTATTTAGGACATAACACAGTTTCAGCTTATCTAAGAGGCTTGTAGAGTCGTCGATACAATTTGGTATTTCAAGGAAAGATTTTTCGAATTACTTTATGATTTATTTAGGTTAGTAAACACAAATGCTAATTTGCAATTATTTTGCACAAAAGATCAGTCTAAGTATGAAATTATCTATAAGTTATCTGTTGACTATTATTATGGCAAGTATGCTTTCTGGCCATGGTCATGCACAGAGTAAAAATAAAGAGGATAAGAATCCGGATTATCAATTGGCCATATTGCAAGACAATTTTCATTTGGATCTCGCCAAAAGCACCTTTAATATATTGTTGGAAATTAAAGAGCTAAACCAAAAACCTAGTGGGCTTGGTGCGCCTATAGAAATACGGATTCCAAGAATTGCCCATCTTCAATTATCTTTTCAAACAGATCTGCAGAAGCTAGAAGGAAGCGACATAAAAAATGATAAATGGATTTTTGAGGATAATCATCCAATTTATTACACCTTATTATATAAGGATGGTAAAACTGGGTTTCCATCGGGATCTTATCAAATTATAGGAATACAGGCAAAATATCAGGATAAGACTCAGAAAGAAGTAAGCTTTAGTCTAAAGGCTAGTTTAAAAGCAAATTCTGGTGGACAGACCAATAGAAACAACGATAGCGATAGCGTTAGGGTTACTTTCCAATAGTGCGAGGAGCAGATTAGAAGGAAATTTTCGTATCCAAATAAGAAACAATAAATAAAGGAGAGCACAAACATAAGTTAAAAGATGCATTTGAACCATTCAACGACAGTAAATTTAATTTGATCTACAATTAGAAGTAATCTGTAGTATTTGTAGGAAATTATAGGTGTGCGATTGTAAATTTGTTTATAAGCATAAAAATTGAATAAGAATAACCAAAACCAATTGATGAAGCATAATTCCATGCAAAGCCTTAAAAAAATGTATGTAATAGAAACCAAGAAATCTGTGTATTTTCTTGTTTTGGTGTTTACGATGATGATGTTTGGAAGTCATGCATATGCTCAATGTCAGGGGGGCATTGTGGCTATAGATTGTGATGGTGATGGTATTCCAAACGATGAGGAAGGAGCACTTCCTTGTACTGGAGAAACTGTAGCTGTAGCTATGCAAACCTATACTAGTTTAAAACCGCAGCCGCTAATAGATTGTTTTCAAGGAGGTGCGGATACTTCGTATAGCTTTAATAGTACAACTGGCACACATGTATTTACCAATAGTGTTACAGGAGATGTACAATGGCAAGACACATCAAGCATTACATTTTCGAATTTGAAAAAAGGACAAGCCGTAGAAGTGTCCTTTAATATACAGACATCAAAAATATCGGACATAGCAGCTAGACTTAGGGTTAAAGGTCCGGAATTGCATTTTGAGCATGCATCTTATGAGGGCAATACGACTTTCACAAAGTTAGTGATTCCAACCTCCGATGTAATGACTTTTTTCATTTCGTTGGAAGTAGAAGAAGGTGCACATTGCGGAAAATGGCCAATTATACCTGCAAAACAAGCAGATGATATAAAACTGAAATTAGAAATAGGCTCTTATACAGATATGACCTTGGGTTGTAATGGTATAGATACAGATGAAGACGGGATATTCGATCATTGGGATGAAGATGCCGATAATGACGGTATTTTGGATGCCGTCGAAAAAAATATCGATACCGATAATGATGGTTTACCCAATTTTCAAGATTTAGATTCCGATAACGATGGCTGTGGAGATGCAGATGAGGCATATGATGATGAATATGCAGATAATGATGATGGTTTGGAATATTACAATTCGGATGTAGCGAAATACAATGATGGATCTCAAATAATAGCAGTTAATGGTCGGGTAATTTCGGCATCTTATGAACTTCCGAATATAAATTATATACAATTTTCTGGAATTAATGTTTGCATCCCTATGCCGGATTATAGTCTGAAAATGAGAACAGGAGTTACAGTAGCTAGCGGGGCAGAAACAAATGTAGATTTTGTGATTCAGGTTAGCGAACTAAACGATGCATATCCACTTCCAGATAGCAAGCCTATAGAGGTGCGATTTTCATATATAGATTTTATGGAGATAAATTTCGATGAATCAATGGAAGTTCTTGGTGGAATTGAATTAGATAATAGTAATTGGCGATACATAGGTTCCACTGGTATAAGCCAGAATTTTATATATATAGGAGATCAAGGTAAATTTCCAAGAAATGGAACTTCTCATATAGGGATAAATGCAAAATTAAAACCACGAGATAATACTAATGGCCAGTTTACACTGAAGTCTGCTATTATGAATGCATCAGGAGGCCAAATAAATAAAAATAATGATATAGATTTAGTTGTTTTTTATTATGAAAACAATTGAAAGAAGTACTTTTTTGAGGTACAACTACATAGATAAGTAAAACAATAATTTTCTCCCATCCAACATTTTATTATTTATCCATATAGTCGTGAGACTACGGAAAAAACAAATAAATATTAGATACTAAGTAAGGTAATATTTGTTAAATTTAAAGAATGATTTCTAATTATAGTCGTCTATAGGCTATGTATAAGTATAATATTCTTAATAAAATTGATTTTTTTAAAACATAAATAGTAATAGAAATGAAATCTCAAATATCAGAATAATTGAGATGTCAATGATTTGTATAAGGTAAGAGAATTATGAAAAAAGCACTTAGATTACTGTTGGTATTTTGGCTATTGGGTCAGGGCCTTATGGCGCAATCTGTGGTCGTAACACCTCTAGACGGTTTTGAACCTAGCGTTCTTCCTCCTGTGGAGGAAAATGGGGAAGGTGAATTTAGTTTCGCCTTCAGTGAAATTACCGGATTGGATATACCATTGAATAATGGACAACCAGTATTGAGGATCACTTTAGAACTAGAAAAAATTGGGTTAAAGGATGGCGATGTAAGCCTCATCACCTTCCAAGAAATAGAAGGATTAGGAAATATTTTAGATTTCTTTACGGCTTCTTATAACAGTGCCGAGGGAGAGCTAGTATTTACCCAATCCGTATTATTTCCTGCCAATACAGGTGTAACAGCTGTTGTTCCTTTAGAAGTTTTAGAAAATTCTGCTATAGGAGTAAATGATATAGTGATGAGTGCAAGTGTTTCCTCTACCAATCCAAATGTAAATTCAGAAGGAGAGATATCGGAGCGAACATCCACAAGCTTGTGTAAACGACCAATTCTCAATACTGGGGAATTGACTTGTGATAGCAGTAGCAGTACATTTAGTCTGTTCTACTTTTCAGATCAGCCTGTTAGTGCAAGAACAAACGACGGTACTACTGTAGGAGATAATAGTGTAGCTGGAGTGATTTCGGGTATACCATTTGGAACAAATTTTAATCTTATAGCCTCCACCGCAGGTGGGTGTACCACAACTATTGCTATAAATGGTCTGACACAGCAACAGTGCGATGGTACTCTCAACTGTGAAGTACCCGATTTGAGGGTAAGTCAACCCATATGTAATGGCGATTTTTATGAGGTAATCGTAAATTCTTCTGATGGTGCCACGCTGAATGTTTCTTCTGGAAATATAGTGAATGGTGTTTGGCAGATTCCTGAAGCAAATGCTAGTGCTACCATTACAGCTAGTAACGGGGCTTGTACGGTTACCATGGGTGTCGACAGACCTATCAATTGCAATGATCCTTGTGGGAATCCTAGTGTAGCCTTGGGAGCGGCAATTTGCGATCCAAATGGAAGCGTTTATGCTGTTCCGTTTAAAACAATATCCAATACGACAGTAAGTGTAGAAGACACCAATGGAAATGCAATAGCAGGAGTACAGATCGACACTAATAATGGAAGGATCAGCAATATACCAAGAGGTGTTGATATCATTGTAAAAGCGCAGAGAGAGGGATGTAATCAAGAGTTTGTGGTTACCGTTCCTGCTTGTCCGTTTTGTCAAACCCCTTTGCTTACTGTTGGGGATTTATCTTGTGAAAATGGAGGAACCTATAGCTTCATTTTCCAATCCAATGCACAAGATATTAAAGTTACTAATGCAGTTGGAAATGCAGTTGGAAATATAGATATGGCCAATAGCGAAGTTACAAACATCCCTTTGGGAGAGAATGTAATAGTAGAGGCTGCAACTGGTATTGGCTGTGCAACAACTATGAAGATAGATGGATTAACTAATGCCCAATGTGATGATTCAGTAGATTGTGAGCAGCCCAAGCTTGTGGTGGGACAAGCTATTTGTAGAGAGAACGGTTATCAAGCAAAAATCACCGAAACAACTGGAGCTACCATTGCTATTTCTCAAGGAACATTAGTCGATGGTGTAATAACCGTTGATGCCAATACCGCTACTACAATTACTGCTACCAACGGAGCCTGTCAAATACAAATCACTTTAGAGGCACCAATCAATTGTGAAGATACTTGTTTGGCAGCGCCTATAAGTTTGGGTACTGCCGAATGCGATAATAATAACGAACTAACGTATAGTGTTGGTTTTGTTGCCAGAGAAAATACCACAGTTACGGTAACAGATTCTTCAGGAAACCCCATAAATGGAACCAATATTGCCAATGGTAGGATAAGCGGTATACCTAGAGGTGTAGATGTATTGGTAAAAGCCAAAACAGGAGACTGTGAAGAGGCAGAGGTACTTGTAAAGGCTTGTCCTAACTGTAGTAAACCATTATTGACTGTAGTAGATACTAAGTGTTCGGACACTACTTATGAAATAGAATACGCCGCGGATTCAGATGCTGAGGTGGTAGCCCGTCGAGCCGATGGAACCATAGTAGGTAACTATGATCTAGAAGGTCTGATTTCTAATATTCCATTTGGTCTAGACGTAGAATTGGAAGCAGAGAAAGAGGCGGGTTGTAAGACAATTATATCTGTTAAAGGGAAAACCCAAGCAGAATGTGAAAACCAAAGTTGTGTCGAGCCAAAGCTTTCTAGTGGACAGGCCATTTGTTTGGATGATAACTCAGATGGATATAGAGTCCAAGTTTCTGTAAATATGGATGCTACCATTTCTGTGAGTAACGGTAGTATAGACGCCAATACACAAGTGGTTACCGTCCCTAATTTAAATGAGGTGACCATTACGGCTACCAATGGAACTTGTTCAGATGAATTGACGATACAAGCTCCAGAAAACTGTAATGAGGCATGTTTGAATCCTAGTATTTCCCTTACAGGAACCTCTTGTGATGCAGATGATTCTGCTACATATACGGTTAAGTTTCTGGTGAGAAATGCTAATGATAACAATACGATAGTTACCGCAACTGCCTTAGACGGAAGTGCGGTAGCAGGAATCGCAATAGACAAAGTAGCAGGAACCATTACTAATGTTCCTAGAGGAACAGATCTTAAAGTAACCGTATCAGAAGCAGGATGTACTGCTTCCTCAGTAACTGTAAAATCTTGTCCGTCCTGTAATGCCCCACCACTTACGGCAGGAAACCTAGAATGTGGAGATGGCAACACTTATATAGTGCATTATAATACAACAAATGGGGTTACCACAATAGCAAGAGATGAAGCAGGAAATATTGTAGGAGATAATTCGGTACAAGGTAGGATCAGTGATATTCCACACGGTACCAACGTTACGGTGCAATCTTTTGTAGAATCAGGTTGTGTTTCCGAAATAAACGTCACCGGTTTTACAGCAGAAGATTGCGATCCAAGTCTGGAATGTGTAAAACCAAAATTAAGTATAGGTAATTCCATATGCAATGGTACTACGGGCTATAAAGTGCAGATAACAGAAAATACTGGCGCTACCCTAAGCGCTACAGGAGGAACTATAGAAGACGGAATTTTGATAGTAATGGGCTTTGGATCAGCTACTGTTACCGCCACCAATGGTCAAAATTGTACGGTCACACTTGGAGCGGTAGCGCCAAAAGTAGATTGTACAACAGTAGAAGATTGTGAAGAACCAAAAATCAGCTTTGGTGCAGCCTCTTGTGATGCAGATAATAGCAATACCTATAGTGTAAATCTTACTAAAAGTGATGACAACATTCAACTGTCAGTTACCGATGTTAATGGCAATGCCGTTGATGGAATTCAGGTAGAGGCTACAAAAATCTCCAATATTCCCAGAGGAACAGATATTAGAGTTCGCGGAACACTTGCGGGATGTGACAAAGTAAGTGAAATGGATATCACTGCTTGTCCTAGTTGTCAAACTCCAGCACTTGCTGTTGGACCATTGCAGTGTAATAAGGATGGTAATGGATACAATATTTCCTTTGTTTCCAATACCAATAATGTGGTTGCATTGGATACCAATGGCCAAGTTGTAGGCACCAAAGAAAATGGTGTGATTAGTGGTATTCCTTTAGGAACCAATGTGATAGTTACGGCCACCAAACAAGCAGGGTGTACGGTGAGTACTTCAGTAACAGGTATGACCCAAGCCCAATGTGAAAACACCGCCTGTTTTATGCCTGAATTGAGTGTGGCACAAGCAGTTTGTAGAGAAGGTGGAGGATATGATGTTTTGTTCTCAGAAAATACTGGAGCAACTATTAGTTTTTCAAATAATGGAACTAGAAATGGAAATCTTATAACAGTTACAGACGGAAATAATTTGCAGATAACAGCCTCCAATGGAGATAATTGCGAAGTAACCATAGAAGTTAGCCCGCCTTTAGATTGTGACCAAATATGTTCTACATCTCCAATAGGTGTGTTGAATGCCATATGCGATGCAGATAATAGTGAAACCTATACGGTGAATTTCAAACTTCGAGACCCGCAAAATAGTACCGTTAGCGTTAATGCTGTAAGTGGGATACTGCCAAATACGGTAAATGTTGATGCTTCTCAAGGAACTATAACAGGTATTCCCAGAGGAACTGATATTATCGTAAAAGTAGAAGTTGGAGATTGTGAAGCTGTGGAAATCAATGTACCATCATGTCCAACCTGTAATTTACCAATACTTACTGCAGGTAATCTCGGTTGTGATATTGGTGGAAATACGTATAATCTAAAATATACCACCGATGCCGAAAAGGTTATCGCTATTGATGAAAATGGAAATAAGGTTGGAAATACAGAAACACAAGGAACAATAAAGGATATTCCTTTTGGAACGAAAGTAGTGGTGCAAGCCTTCAATCAAAATGGATGTGTGAGTAGCATTGAATTTGACGGTTTGACGGAGGTCGATTGTAACAATACAGATTGTGACGCATTAAAAATTAGTGCTGGACAACCACGTTGTGAAAACGGAAATTATGTAGTACAATTAACTGCTTCTGCAGGAGCTTCGCTAAGTTTCGATAATGCAAATGCTCAGTTAAATGGAATGGTACTTACAGTGCCGTTAGATCAAGATGTAACTATAACAGCTACAGCAGGAAGTTGTACTAAAACGGTTTCAATAAAGAGCCCAGAAAATTGTGATGTCGCTTGTTTGAATCCGAATATTTCCCTAGGAGATGCACAATGCGATAGTGGGAATGAATTTTATTCTGTTGCATTTAGCGTAGCGAACACCACAAGTGTAAGTGTGACAGATCTCAATGGAAATGCCATAGCTGGAATAACACAAACAGCAACAAGCATAGATAATATTCCTAAAGGACAAGGAATACGACTTACCGTTACAGACCCCAATTGTGCGAATACCAAGGAGGTAGAAATAATTGGTTGTCCAAGTTGTTCACCTTCCTTACTTACTGTTGGAGAATTGGAGTGTGCTTTATTAGGTGAATCTTACAGCATTCAGTACCATACCGATGGTACCAATGTAGTAGCCAAAAGAGCTGATGGTTCCGAGGTAGGAGATACTAGTATAAACGGTATAATAAGTAATATACCACTAGGAGTAGATGTCACTATTGAATCCAGTAAGAACAACGGTTGTGTTCTTTCTATGGATGTAAAAGGATTGACAGCTGCTAACTGTCAAGATACTTGTGAAAAACCCAACCTAAGTGTAGGACAAGCAGTCTGTGTAGATGGAAACTTTTATGAGGTAGCCTTATCAGAAATTACAGGAGCTACTATAGAAGTTCCAGCCAATGGAGTTCTTACAGATGGTATACTTAGAATGCCAGTTGGTACCGATGCCCTTATAAAAGCAAGCAATGGAGATTGTACAAATGAAATAACCGTTTCTAGTCCAGAAAATTGCGCAGATGTTTGTGGGAATCCACCAATTTCTATAAGTGCAGCATCCTGTGATGCGAATGAAGAAACCTATAAAATCTTATTTACCCTTGCTTCAAATGCAGAGGTAATTGTAACCGATACCGAAAATAATCCTATCAATGGAATTGTAGTAGGAGCGAATAGTATATCGAATATACCAAGAGGTATAGATGTTAGAATCAAGGCACAAGTTGCTGGATGTGATGCAGTAACCGTTGATGTGGATGCTTGTCAAAGTTGTTCCGATACGACACTTTCTGTTGGAAAGGCGCAATGTACAGAAGGAAATACCTATAGTATTAGTTTCTTGAGTAATGCCGCTAAAGTTTTTGCTCGCAACAATGCAGGGCAAATAGTTGGGGAGGCTCAAGATGGCATAATCACCAACATTCCTATAGGAACAGATATCACTGTATTTGCGAAAAACGAGATTGATTGTGAAATGAAGATTGGAGTGAAGGGATTAACGCAAGAACACTGTGATGCAAATTGTGATGATGGTGAGTTTAGCGTTACCAATGCGGTTTGTATCGGAAATGATATGTATGCTGTTAAATTCTCTGTAAGCGAAGGTTTTGAAGTAAGTAGCGTTCAAGGAACTATAAACGGCAATACGATAACGGCTCCAGTAGGAACAGATGTAGTTGTTGTCGCACAGCAAGGAGACTGTCGATTTGAAAATACCGTATTTAGTCCTACAGCTGAGGTTTGTGCAGATGAATGTAAAGGACCAAAATTGGGCAACTTGTTTGCAAGTTGTGATGCAGATAACGCCCTTACCTATTCGGTTGGCTTTGTAGCTGTTCCAAATTTAGTTATAGAAGTTACTGATTTAGAAGGGAATACTATCGATGGGCTTCGTATAGACAATGCCAAAGGCTCTATCAATAATATACCTAGAGGTACAGATATACGTATAAAGGGAAGTTTGGCAGGATGCGCCAATAGTACTGTCATTGATGTGCCTTCTTGTCCTTTATGTACAACACCTACACTTACCATAGGAGATATTAGCTGTGCAGGAGATGGTACCAATTATATTATAAAATATTTGTCTAGCGCGACTAAAGTAGTAGCTATAAATGGACAGGGAGTAGAAGTTGGAAATACTTCGGTTTCCGGAGAAATTAGCGAAATTCCGTTAGGAACCGATATCCGTTTAGAAGCAGTTTTAGATACTGGTTGTAAAACGACTATAGATGCCACGGGACCAGAAGCTGAAGATTGTGATAAAACTACTTGTTTTGAACCCAATCTAAGCATAAGTCAGCCATTGTGTGATGGAGACAACTATACATTGGTGATCACAGAAACTACAGGAGCAGTTTTGCAAGCGAGTGTTGGGAATATAGAGAACAATATACTGGTTGTACCTGTGGGTAACGATGTAATAGTCACTGCTTCCAATGGGGATTGTACCATTAGTTTAGAAGCTACAAGTCCAGAGAATTGTAACAGCTCTTGTGCTAATGCTCCTATTACCATAGGTGCTGCAAGCTGTGACACAGATAGGGACACTTATAGTGTTGTATTCCAAATGGAAATAGGAACAGTAATAAGTGTAACAGATACGGAAAACAATGCCATCGCTGGAATTCAGGTAAATGAAGCCAATGGTACAATTAGAAACATACCTAGGGGAATGGATATTAAAGTTACAGCCAAAAAAGGAGATTGTAACGAAATCACAACCATAGTGAAAGCCTGTCCTATATGTACTTCCCCGATTCTATCTGCAGGAGATTTAGAATGTGAATTAAATAGTAATACGTATAGATTGACTTATATAACCGATGCAAAATACATTAAGGCGATAAATGTTGCTAATGGAGAGCAGGTAGGGGAACTTCATAGAGAATTAAGTCAAATTCGAGGAATACCGCATGGTACAAATATAGAATTGGTGGCTAGCAATCAGCAAGGTTGTGAAACCAAACTTGCAGTTACTGGGTATACGGCAGATAGATGTAAAGCGGTATGTGAAAGTCCCGATCTTAGTATAAGTAGTACTTTATGTAGAATAGATAATGGCCAAGTTGTAGGTTATGAAGTTCTTTTCGATGCGGATGCTGCAGCCCAGATTACGGTTGATGGAGGAACAAGAACAGGAAACAAAGTGGTAGTAGATGGCAATGGCAGTGTTTCTATTACAGCTACAATAGGAGACTGTAGCACGACTATGGGTACAGATGCTCCAGATGATTGTGATGTTACCAATACCTGTTCAGATAAACCATTTGCGCTAGTTTTAGCCAATTGTAGTGATGCAGGAGATGGTACGTATACCATCAAGTTTTTGAGCAAAGCAAATACGACAATTACTGTTACGGATAGTTCTGGAAATCCAATTCCAAATGTTCCAGCACCTGCCAATGGCATAATTGAAAGAATACCGAGTGGTATGGACATTGTTGTACATGCTACAGAACAAGGTTGTGAACCTAGAAGAACCCCTATTAAAGGAAAAACATGTATTGCATCTACTATAGCGATAGATGATATCAATAATACTTTGAAAAATGTTGCAGTATCTGGTAATGTACTTACCAATGATAGGGTTGGAGAAGGAAAAAGCAAAATGGTACAGGTACCAAGTGGTCAACAAGAAATTGTAATCACTTCCGATACAGGGGTACAAATTACCCTCAAAAGTGATGGTTCTTATACCTATGTGCCAAATAGGAATTTTGTTGGTAGCGATTTCTTCGACTATACTGTATGTGATGACAGTACACCACCACTTTGTGATACTGCGAGAGTATTTATAGAAGTGATTGATATTCAAGATCCAAATGAAAATGATGCCCCAACGGCAAACAACGATAATTTGCTAACAGAGGAGAATTCCCCTCTTACAGCGAATATCTTGGCCAATGATTTTGATCCTGAAGGAGATAATTTAACGATACAAGAAACGAATTTAACGACACAACAAGGAGTTCAAGTCACTTTAAATGCGGATGGTAGTTTTACTTATACTCCAGAAACGAACTTTGTTGGCGATGATAGCTTTAGCTATACCATATGCGATACCGCAAACCCAGCCAATTGTGATTCGGCAATGGTATTTATCAAAGTGATTCCAAATGAAGGAAACATTACCGTAGCCAATGATGATGCATACATAGGAATTGGAAGTAATCCGATTACTGCTAATGTATTGGATAATGATTTTGATCCTGAAGGCAACGTCCAAGTTGTAAATACAACCTTGGTGGTGGCCGCCAGCAATGGTGAAGTAACTATAGCTGCAAACGGAGCATTTAGTTATCAGCCAAATGATGGTTTTGCCGGATCAGATAGTTTTGTTTACGAAGTGATCGATGATGGGAATCCAATCGCAATGGATCAGGCAACAGTATATCTCACGGTAAATATGAGTTCTACTATAGCTGTAGATGATATCAACAATGTTTTTGAAGGGCAAGTAGCTATAGGAAATGTACTTACCAATGATATTGTGGCTGGTAGTAGTAAATCAGTTCGCATTCCAAGCGGAGGAATTACTTCTACCAATGGCGTGGAGATTGTAATTAACACCAATGGAAACTATGAATATAAAGCAGGTTCAGATGCTGGAGGAACAGTGGATACTTTTGTATATGAAGTATGTGATGGAGCGGATCCTGCAAATTGTGATAGTGCCACAGTTACTATAAAAATATTACATAGTACATTGGAGGACAATCATGCGCCTATAGCAAATGCAGATACTGCAAACACTTATGCTGGTGTAGCAGTAGGAGGGAATGTTATGTCCAATGATTTTGATCCAGACGGAGATGCCATACAGGTGACTACTATTACGGTTACCACCAGTAGTGGCGTGGACGTAAATATAGATGCAGCTACCGGTAAGTATACCTATACACCAAAGAATGGATTTATAGGAAAAGATAGTTTCTCTTATACCGTTTGTGAAGTAGCTAGCGGAGGTCTTTGCGATACGGCAAAAGTGACAATCACTGTTATACCAAGTAATGGAGAGAATAAGACCTTTGCAAATGATGATGCTTATTTCCGTTTAGGAAATGGCGATATCAGCGGAAATGTTCTGGATAATGATTTTGATCCAGAAGGAGATGCGCAAACAGTCATTACCGCTGCAGTAGAAGTGCCGCTAAATGGTAGTTTGGTTTTGAATGCAGATGGAAGCTTTGTATATACAGTAAATCCTAGTTATGTGGGAGCAGACAAATTCGTTTATCGTGTTTGTGATAATGGAAATCCACAGGCCTGTGACTTGGCTACTGTGTATCTGACTATAAAAATGGGTACTACGGTAGCTATAGACGATATCAATTCCATATTTATGGATGAAACCGCAACAGGAAATGTGCTTACCAACGATGTTGTTGCAGGTGATGTAAAAACAGTGACCACCAATTCGGTAACTAGTGCACAAGGTGTTGCAGTAAGCATAACAGAAGATGGAACTTATATTTATACGCCACCAACAGGATATATAGGAGGAGATACTTTTGCTTACACCGTTTGTGATGGAAGTAACCCAGCTGTTTGTGATGAAGCTGTCGTGCACATTCAAGTATTACCAGAACCTGGTGATGAAACAAACAGTCCGCCGATAGCAAATACAGATACTGCCAAAACTTTGATGGACATCGCTATAAATGGCAATGTACTGTCCAATGATTTTGATCCAGATGGCGATGCGATAATTTCAAAACCAGTTACTAACTCCAATATAGCATCGAAACAAGGAGCGAAAATAGTGTTACAAGAAAACGGAAACTTCTCCTATGAACCAGTACCTGGATTCATAGGTCAGGATACTTTTGAATACATATTGGAAGATGATGCCAATCCAAAAAATACTGCTAAAGGACTTGTGGTTGTCACCGTATTCCCATTGGATAGAGGAAATAGCACCTTTGCCAATGATGATGCCTATTTGACATTTGCTGGTAAAATCGTTAAAGAAAACGTATTATTGAATGATTTTGATCCCGAAGGAAATACACAAACAGTAAACACCACTCCTGTGGTGGCACCACAAAATGGTACTTTGGTTTTAAACAATGATGGTTCTTTTGAGTATATGCCAAATCCTGGAAGTTCGGGCACAGATCAGTTTGTATATCAGGTTTGTGACGATGGTAGTGAACAGGCTTGTGATCAGGCAACAGTTTACTTGGTTGCAGATCCAACGGCTTGTGAATTGCCTACACTTAGTGCTGGAATTGTAAGTTGTAATGGAAGTACCTACGAGGTTGGTTTTGTTACCAATGGTTCTGTTTCGGCTTCTGCAGGTTCTGTTGATCTAGAAAACAAACGTATAATTAATATTCCGTTAGGTGCGGATGTAGTTATTACAGCTAGCCAAAATGGAGATTGTTCTACAGATATTACAGTGAAAGCACCAGGAAGCTGTCCTACAGAATGTACGATGCCTAAACTGTTTTTAGGAAATCCTGTTTGTGAAGGAAATAATACCTACAAAGTTGCGATAAGTGAAACTACTGGAGCTGCATTAACCCTCTCTGCGGGGGCAACATTAGATGCAAGTCAAAAGGTGATAACCGCTTCTGTAGGAACCAATATAAGCGTTACCGCCAAAAATGGTAATTGCGAGGTAGTCATGGAATTGAACAGTCCTTTGGATTGTAGTGTAACATGTACTACACCTGTAATAAGCTTCTCGGGTACAGAATGTGCAGAGGTTGAAGGAGGAAATTATATAGTAAACTTCGTTGCCAATATTAACGCCACCGTGAATGCGGATAAGGGTAGCTTGAGCTTTGATAATACTACCGGTATTGGAAGTGTTATAGTTCCATTTGATCAGGGTGCAGTAACGATAAAAGCTAGTACAGAGGATTGCGATGAGATTTCTACTACTATAGATGCTTGCTCGGATGTTCCAAACCAATGTCCAGGATTGAATTTGGTGATAAGTGATCCGCTTTGTGAGAGCCTAAATGGGAATATATATAGTGTTTCTTTTAGTGTTACCCCTGGAACTACCATAATTGTTACCGGTGGAACATATAATGAGAATACCAATTCCATTACAGCCAGTCTTGGCAATGATATAATTATAAATGCCGAGTTAAATGGTTGTGAAATCACGCGCAGGGTTACCAGTCCTCAAGATTGTTCTGATGCATGTTTGGTAAAACCATTGAATGTAGAGACTGTAGAATGTACAAGTACAAGCACGTATTCGGTAAATTTCACCTCGAGTCTTCCCAATGCAACATTCCTACCATCAGCAGGTACCTTGCAAGGAAATAGTGTTGTGAATATACCAAATGGCACCGATTTATCTATCCTTGTGCAGATTCCTGGTTGTGCAGATAAAACAGTTATTGTACCCAATACCCTTTGGGGAGCTTTGGACTGTGATGGCGATGGGGTTTCCAATGGCAAAGAAATCGAAGACAAAACAGATCCTAGCGATGGATGTAGTTACCTAAAAGCTTCACAAGATATTACCAAGGTAAGTGAGGATTGGAGAGCTTTGGATTGTGATGGAGATGGAGAGAATAATGGAGATGAAGTAGACAACAATACCGATCCATTAAATGGTTGTGATAATACGGATAAAGAATTGCCTCCGTCAGATGGTGAAAATTACGATGCATGGGCAGCTTTAGATTGTGATGGTGATGGTTTAAATAATGGGGAAGAGGCTTCGGGTATCGATAGTGCTGATACTGCCATAGAAGCAAAGACAACAACCGATCCTTACAAACCTGATACCGATGGAGATGGTGTAACTGATGGTAGAGAATCTACAGATGATACCGATCCAAAAGACCCTTGTTCCTTTATCAAAGAAAGCCAAACCCTTACACCAACAGCAGATTGGAATGCTCTGGATTGTGACGGAGATGGTGTGAATAATGGGGATGAAATTGAAGATGGCACCGATCCATTAGATCCTTGTGACTCTATTGGTGGAACTCCACCGCCAGGAGCTGCTTGTGACATCGAAATTGAAAACGGAATAGTCACTCCAAACAACGATGGAATTAATGATTATATCCATATCAACAATATTGAAAGTTTCAAAAATAATAAAGTAGAAGTATTTAACCGTTGGGGAGTGAAGGTGTTTGAAGCCGAAGGGTATGACAATAATGCTGTGAAATTTGAAGGTAGATCAAATGCTAGAGCCACATTATCCGCAGATGATTTGTTGCCAACAGGGACCTACTTCTACATAATTACCTATCAGAAAAAAGGAGAAGAAGTTGTTTTACAAGGATATCTCTATATCAATCTATAACAGATAAAAAGAGTTTGTGATGAAGAATATAAAATTGTATTTGAATAAGGCAATAGGCTTACTAACATTATTTACATGCTTTGTTGTTGGCAGAGTAGAAGCTCAGCAGGATGCTCAGTTTACACAGTATATGTATAATACATTGACTTTTAATCCAGCTTATGCGGGGCAGAGAACTGTAACTAGTGCTTTGGTGATGTATCGAAGCCAATGGGTAGGTTTGGAAGGGAATCCGGTTTCTCTAACAGCCAATATACATAGTCCGTTAGGAAGACAATTGGGAGGAGGATTATCTATTTTACATGATGAAATTGGAGATGGTACCGCCCAGGAAACCAATTTTGATGCGATGGCTTCTTATACTATAGAAACATCCTATTATGGGAAACTATCTTTTGGCATAAGATTTGGGGGACATCTATTAAATGTAGATTTTACCAAACTTCCAGGTGCAGAAATAGAGCCCAATTTACCACAGATAGACAAGAAATTTTCTCCAAATATTGGAGCAGGTATTTACTATTCAACCGATGTGTTTTATGCGGGATTATCGATACCAAGCTTTCTAGAAACCAAGCATTTTGATGGAAGTGGTGAAAACAATTCTTCCTATTTGGCTACAGAGAGAATGCATGCATATTTGATGTTGGGATACGTATTTCCACTCAATGACAATTTTAAGCTAAAGCCGGCCACCTTGGTGAAAGCCGTTCGCGGTGCTCCGCTTCAGGTAGATCTTTCTTTAAATACTTTGATTTACGAACGTTTTGTCTTGGGAGGTGCCTATAGATGGGATGCAGCATGGAGTGCTCTTTTAGGATTTCAAATTTCTGATCAGCTTATGCTCGGAATGGCCTACGATAGAGACACCTCTTCTTTGAGCACACTCACTGCAAATAGTGGATCATTCGAGTTCTTTTTAAGATACGAATTCTTTAAACGAGATGGCATCATGAAGAGTCCTCGATTCTTCTAATATCTACGAAAAATAATATTAGGTGCTTATATAGTCGTTCTATGCCCATGTGGTCTAGGACGACTTTTTTTTAAACAAGTTCTTATACTGTATTATGAATAGATAATAATGCATTTTGCAGTTTTAGCGGTAAATAACCTATAAAATCACCTCGAGTTTCTTACTAAACTACACGGAGTCTATCTTTTGCAACAAAAGAGATATTTCTTACAACAAAAAATTTACTTTCCTACGCAATATACTTAATATTGAGGATTAAACCAACCTTATTGTTTTATCATCCATGTTTTGGAAACGACCGCTTACTTACCATCTTGATTGTTTTTGGAGAAGACGATACGATCGTAGATTTTATATGTCTTTTTTTTTAATTAGCTTTTGCTTCTCTGGTGATATCCTAGCACAACAAGATGCCCAATTCACACAATATATGTATAACTTTATGTTGGTAAACCCCGCTTATGCAGGTGCTAGAGAAAGCCTGAGTGCTGCTGTTTTCCATAGATCACAATGGCTTGGAGTCGAAGGGGCTCCAGTATCACAAAGTATCAACCTCCATAGTCCTTATAGAAAAAATTTGGCTATGGGAATATCCATAGTAAATGAAGAAATAGGAAAAGGTATTGTACAAGAATCTTCCGCAGATTTGGCCTTTGCCTATCATATTCAATTGGCAGGAGACAACAAATTGTCTCTGGGAGTAAATGGAGGCTTTAGTTTGTTTACTGTAAACTTTAGTGAATTGATAGGTTTTATAGATGAGGCAGGTAATTTAGCTAATATCGACAAAAAGTTCATTCCAAATTTTGGTGCTGGAGTTTTTTGGTATGGTTACAATTATTATTTGGGAATGAGCATGCCAAAGGTATTAAAAACCAAACACTTTGATGATTCCAAAAGCCAGTCTTCCTATATAGCCACCGAAACCCTCATCACGTATTTTAAAGGTGGTTATGTTTGGTATTTGTCCGAAATATTGAAATTAAAACCAACTATAATGTTGAAATATAGCAAAGGAGCCCCATTACAAACAGATGTATCCCTAAATGCCAATTACTTAGATCGGTTTACTTTGGGAATTGCTTATCGTTGGGATACGGCAATGAGTGCCATGTTGGGTTTTCAGCTCAACTCGAATATTATGTTAGGCTTCGCATATGATAGAGAAACAACTACACTTGGAAACACCATATTTAACAAAGGATCCTTCGAAGTTTTTTTGAGATATGAAATGATTAGAAACAAAGGAGAGGTAATGGCACCAAGATTTTTTTGATGAAAAAGATATGGTTTACATATAGTTTGATGATATATAGTTTGATTGGGTTTTCGCAAAATCCAGTATTTTCTGATGCAGTAAAGGCATATGAAGATAGATCTTATGCCATGGCAATAGATTTGTTTAAAAAGAAGATGAAGAAGCATCAACCTCTGGCATTGGAATACGAAATGTTGGCAGAATCCTACTATTGGAATAGCAGCTACAAAGAAGCTACTAGGTGGTACCAGCATTGGTATGATACCAAAAAGTCTGTACCAAATACGGAATCGCTTTTTCGCTTTGCCAAATGTTTGATTAGTATAGGGGAGAAGGAGAGAGCCAAAGTGGTATTAAATGATTTCAGGGCAAAAACCAATGAATCAGATCTTCGTAGAAAACTATTAGAAGAAGTTCCCAATTGGTTAGAAAATATAGGAGATCCTTATGAATCTTTTTCAGTAGCTACAGCCAAATTTAGTACAAAGGATAGTGAGTTTGCTCCTGCATTTTATGATAGTCTAATTGTTTTTTCTAAGAGTTCCAAGAAAGTAAAGCAACGATTTGTGAGAGACGCATGGACCAAACAAGGTTTCAACGATTTGTATATCGTGGATCCCAATAACGATAAGAAACCTAGGGTTAAACCTTTTGTGAGAAGGTTTAACTCTCCTTTGCATGAAGCAACGGCTGTCTTTACTAAGGACAAAAAAACAGTTTACTTTACTCGTAGCAGCATCCAACACGGAAAAACACAGAAAGATGATAGAGGAACCATACAACTCAATATCTTTAAGTCTACCCGCAAAAGAAAGAAATGGAGTAAGCCCAAAAAAATAGCTTTATGCAACCAATATTATTCTATTGCCCATCCCGCTCTCAATGCAAATGAAACCAGACTGTATTTTGTTTCGGATATGCCAGGTGGATTTGGGAAGTCTGATATTTATTATGCGCCCATAAATTCAAATGGAAAATTTGGTAGAGCACAGAATTTAGGTCCCTCGGTAAATACAGCGGGTAGAGAAAGCTTCCCTTTTGTATCCTCATCTAATACGCTTTACTTTTCTTCTGATGGGTTGTTGGGATTGGGTGGATATGATGTGTATAAATTGAAACTTGAAAAAAGTTCTATGGTCCCGATACATCTGGGAAGTCCTGTAAATTCAAATAAAGACGATATCAGTTTTATCATCGATGAGGGTACAAATTCTGGTTATTTTGCATCGGATCGAAAAGGCAATGACGATATTTTTCGGTTCGAACGAAGAGAAGAAATACCGATGCCCAAACAAATAGAGCTAGTAGTCCTAGACAAAGAACACATTTTACAGAAGAATATAGAATTACGCTTTCTTATAGACCAATCGAAAGACACTTTGGTGGCAACTACCAATATGCAGGGGAGATTATATTTAGAAGTATTACCTTTTCAAACCATTTCTTATTTAACCAATGATTCTATAAAGGAAAAAGCTGCTACATATAGAGTTAAAAATCAAAAACACCAGATTTGGGAATTGGAAATCGAACATAGCAAACCTGATATTGGGGTCGATTTGCTAAAAGTACTACATCTTTCAGA
Source organism: Flavobacteriaceae bacterium (assembly GCA_025800395.1). Classification (GTDB taxonomy): domain Bacteria; phylum Bacteroidota; class Bacteroidia; order Flavobacteriales; family Flavobacteriaceae; genus JAOXRU01. The sequence continues at coordinate 997 of JAOXRU010000119.1, read as the reverse complement.
GGTGTTCTTTAAAACTAATAGCTCCTATATAGACCATTCACAAATTTCTGCTGATGTAGCTCGTTTAATGAAAGTACTACACCATTATAGTAGTTTAAAGATAGAAATACGTGCGCATACCGATAGTCGTGGATCCGAAGCATACAATCTTTGGTTGTCAGATAGACGCGCAAAGAGAATAAAGAATTATTTGGTGAAACACGGTATTGCTCCAGATAGATTACATACAAAAGGAATGGGAGAGAGCAATATGCTTGTTCCATGCCAAGGAAAAAAATGTAAAGCGGAAGACCATCGAACCAATCGACGAACGGAATTTATCGTTATTTCCAATTAAAGTACTGTTTATAAATAATATAGATTTCACAACAAAATCGGATGAGTTAACAACAAATATGTATTAGTTTATATAAGTTGTAGTATTTTTAGTATAAAGCACAATAACTCAAATTTTGAATTTGAACTCTAATCATAATCTATGGAAACTTTACAAAGCTTTCGGGGCAATCTAAATCATTGTATTAATTGTCGTTTCAATAAAATTTTACCATACTTAAGTCTGGTCTTATATTTTGGTTTATGGACAAATTTAGTATCCGCCCAATCACCAGGAGCCGTTTCACAGGGCTTGGAAGTATGGCTGAAGGCCGATGAGATTACAGCTGCAGTTGCAGATGCCAATGTCGAAACTTGGACCAATCAGGCTCTTGGCAATGCTGCTGCCACAGCGCCAACACAGGCTACTGTAAATTCCCGACCAATTTTTAGAGCAGGAAGCCACAGTTCGGCTATTAATTTTAACCCAACCCTATCTTTTGATGCAACGGATGACAAGTTTGATTTTTCGGATTTAGAAGTTGGTAATTATCAGGTTTTTGCGGTAGCTAATAAAACAGATATAACCCAAACGGGTAATTTAATCAATCTAGCCGGTACGGGAAAACACGATATATATTTGACCAATGGCGGTCTAAAATCTGCAAATAAAGGTGTCAGT